>JBFIBB010000007.1:0-31421 GCA_041582695.1 Rhizobiaceae bacterium | reverse complement strand
TGTTACGGCTGCTGGTGCACCTATTTTCGGGTCGCCCACAAGCTGCGCAAGCAGATGAGCAGCCAGGATAACAAAGCTTTCATGAAGGCCAGGGTGATGGCCGGACCCGCGCCTGGCGTTCTGGCGATGGATGGGGATATGGCGGTCGGCTGGCTGCAGGTCGGGCCGCGCGCCGACGTGCCGCAATGGAATACGCCGCGCCGCGTTTCCGCGCCTTTGGACGACGCAGGGTCCGAAGACCCGGCAGTATGGGCGATGTCCTGCTTTTTTGTCGGCAAGACCGCGCGCGGAAAGGGCCTTACGCGCAAGCTGGTCGAAGGCGGCGTCGAATTTGCCCGCAACAACGGCGCCCGCATTGTTGAAGCCTGCCCGATGGACCATTCGCCTAGCCCGCTTGCTCTCTACGTCGGATCGTCACACGTGTTTCGCCAGGCAGGTTTTGAGAAAGTTGCATTAAGAAAGGACGGCAGGCCGCTGATGCGGCTCACTTTTTAGATGTATTCAGACCAAGGATGCCGCAGGCGAACTCGCCCGCATCCGGCCATGATTCGGCAACCGCAATACCTTCGCCGAGTGGCGGCAGGAGGGAACGCATGCCTTTGTGTGCCATAAGGTGGATGAGGCCGGCATCCGGCAGGCTCTTGCGAACGGAATCGAGGTTGTGCGGGATATCGTCGATGAAGGCGACCGGCCGCGCGGTTTCGCCGCGCAACCGGCTGATCGCGGGGCCTTTTGCGGCCTCGGTTGTAAGCAGCGGATACGGGAATCCCTCGCGGTCGAGCAGCCGCCTGCGGGCATCGCGAAACCTGTGCGGCATTGCCGTCAGCATGACGATTTCGGCATCGCGGGCGAGGGCGCCGATGGTTTCGGCGGCAAGATCGGCCGCCGTTTGCCAAGCCTCCTGGACCTCAAAGAACCTGTCAAGCAGCGCCGAGACGGTCTCCGGGGGCGCCGGATCGCCGCTCCCCAGGTTGATCACGTTGCCGTGGAGGCGGAAGGAATCGGTTCGCAGCTCATAGCCGCCATCGTTCAGGTAGGCCGAGAAAGGCGTGACGAATTCCAGCACCACTTCGTCAACATCGAGCACCAATAACGGTCTCGTATCCTTGGCGAGTTCGGCAATCTGGCGCGCAGTCTCCGTATCGTCTGTCATATGCTCGTCTGATGGGTTGCGTCACCCAGTGGCAGCGCTCCGATCGCGGACATGACCTCTCGCGGCGCATTTCCGCTTTGCTCGCAGAACTCGATCAGCGTCGGTTCGTGCGCGGCGATGAACTGCAACACGCCTGCAAGAAAACCGGGCTCGCGCGCTGCCTGGCGAACCTCGGACGCGTCGATACCGGTCAGTTGCAGGAAGCGCGGCAGCAGGGTCTCGCTGCCGGCGATGAAGGCAAGCGCCTGGATCGCGATTGCTTCGGCGCTGTCGGTGCTCTTCGTCATGCCGGGTTTCCGTTTCAGGACCGCCACACCGATAGCCCGGCCGGGACAGCCGGCGCAAGTGCCGGAAGGCCTTTCGGATACCGGCGGGCATTTGCGTTTCGTCAATCAAATTGCGCTACTGTTTTCAATCAAGCGCACATTGTACGCGGTCCGAGACGGGTTTGCCGCGCCAAAACAAGGGTTTACGGGGCCCGCTTCCATGCCGAAAAAGGTGATGATCGTTGAGGATAACGAGCTGAACATGAAGCTCTTCCGCGACCTCATCGAGGCAAGCGGCTACGAGACCGTGCGCACCCGCAACGGATTGGAAGCACTCGACCTCGCCCGCGAGCACAAGCCCGACCTGATCCTGATGGACATCCAGTTGCCGGAGGTTTCAGGTCTGGACGTGACCCGGTGGTTGAAGGAAGACGATGAATTGCATTCCATCCCGGTCATTGCGGTCACAGCCTTCGCCATGAAAGGCGACGAGGAGCGGATTCGCCAGGGCGGTTGCGAAGCATACATCTCCAAGCCGATATCGGTTCCCCATTTCATCGAAACGATAAAGTCCTACCTGGGAGACGCCTGAGTGGGGCGGTCTGTTTTAGTGGAGAGTAAGATAACATGACGGCGCGTATTCTTGTCGTCGACGACATCCCGGCGAATCTGCGGCTGCTCGAAGCGCGGCTGCTCGCCGAATATTTCGACGTTGTCACCGCGCTCAGCGGACAGGAAGCACTCGACATCTGCGCCAATGGCCAGATTGATGTGATCCTGCTCGATGTCATGATGCCCGGAATTGACGGTTTCGAGGTGTGCCGCCGGCTGAAGCGGGACGCCTCGACGGCTCATATTCCGGTAGTCATGGTTACGGCGCTCGACCAGGTGGAAGATCGTGTGCGCGGCCTGGAGGCCGGCGCTGACGATTTCCTGTCGAAACCGGTGAACGACCTGCAGTTGATGACGCGGGTAAAAAGCCTGGTCCGCTTGAAAATGCTGACCGACGAGTTGCGCCTTCGCGCGGCGACCACCACCGCCATTGGGCTGGAAGACATGCTTGGTCACGCGGGCGGCAACGGCCGGTCGCAGCCGAAGATACTTCTCGTCGACGGCCGCAATTCCTCGCATGAACGTCTGATCGGCATGTTAGAGCCGGTCGTCAGGGTGGAACTGGAGACCAATCCTCATCAAGGGCTGTTTCGCGCCGCCGAAGGCGAATACGAGTGCATCATCGTTTCCACCGCGTTCCCGGATTTCGATCCGCTGCGGCTATGCTCACAACTGCGGTCGCTCGACCGTACACGAGCAACCCCGGTGATGCTTGTGGCCGATCAGGGCCAGGACGAGATCGTGACCCGCGGCTTGGAACTGGGAGTGAACGACTACATTGTGCGGCCGGTTGACCGGCAGGAACTCGTTGCCCGCATCCGCACGCAGATCAGACGCAAGCGTTACAATGACGAATTGCGCGCCAGCGTGACGCAATCGATCGAGCTGGCGGTGACCGACAGCCTGACCGGCCTCCACAATCGCCGCTACCTCGACAGCCACCTGCAGGCGCTGTTCGACCGGGCGAATTCCCGCGGCAGGCCGCTTTCAGTGCTGATCGCGGACCTCGACCGGTTCAAGACAATCAACGACACCAGGGGTCACGACGTCGGCGATCGTGTGTTGAAGGAATTTGCGAACCGGCTTCGCAAGAGCGTGCGCGGCATGGATCTGGCCTGCCGCTATGGCGGGGAAGAGTTTGTCGTCGTCATGCCGGACACCGATCCCGAAACCGCTCAGGTTGTTGCAGAACGGGTGCGAGCGGAGACGGCAGGTGTGCCATTCGACGTTGACGACGGCAAAATCGAGGTAACCGTTAGCGTCGGCGTGTCCTCGCTGCGCGGCCGCACGGACACCGTTGCTTCGATCATGAAACGCGCCGATCTTGCGCTCTATGAGGCCAAGAACGGCGGCCGCAATCGGGTCGTCGCCAAGGCGGCATAGTGGCAGCGGCAATCCCCGTTCGATAAAATTTACTTAAAAAACAACGCTTAACTCTACCTAACGTTTGTCATAATTGGTGGTTAAGAAAGTGTTGATTTCCGTTCGGTGTTGCGCAAATGTTCACTTGGACGGAAATGGGTGGGGCCGAAACGAGGCATATGCGGCTCACCTGAAAGACACCCCATGATGCTCAGGTCCGCCGCATCTCCTGGGTCCGTGGGGTTGGCCGGCCGGCACTGGCACATAGTGGCCTCCTCGTACCGCTGCCAGAACGCCGACCGGCCCCCGATTTCCACTTCTCGTTTCAGACATAAAAAACGCCGCGTTCCGGGGAAGGCGGCGTTTGTTGTGAGAGTGGTTCTGAAGGCTACTTGATCTTGCCTTCCTTGAACTCGACATGCTTACGCGCAACCGGATCGTATTTCCGCTTGGTCATTTTTTCGGTCATCGTGCGGCTGTTCTTCTTGGTCACGTAGAAGAAGCCCGTGTCGGCCGTCGAATTGAGCCTGATCTTGATGGTCGTAGCCTTGGCCATGTTTTTCGTCCGTATTGTCGGTAATTCGGGCCGCGTTCGCAGGCTGATCCGCCCGGCAGCAGCAATGTTCGGCGGACACATAAAGAATGCGCGATGAAAGTCAAGTGCGCTGTATAATGCGATGGACGGCAAACAGGGTGTAGGCGAGGAAAAACGAGGCGATCGTCCACGCAAATCCCGGCGGTCCGGCAATGTCCATTCCGATCCCGATCGCTTGCGGCCCGACCAGCATGCCAATCGAGTAGCAGAAAACGAATGCCGAATTCGCCGCAGCGAGATCCCGTCCCGAGAGCTTGGAGGCCAGATGAGCGAGCCCGACGACATACAGCCCGCCGACGGCGCCGCCCCACAGAAACATCAGCAAGGCCACAAGCGTCCAGTTCTGGCCGATTGCAGGCAGGAGCAGGACACCCGCAAATCCCAGCGCCGTAAGGGCCGCGAGCAGGATGCGCCGGTCGCTCACCCGGTCGCTGAACATGCCGAGCGGCAACTGCATGGCCATGTTGCCGAGGCCAATCATTGAAATCAGCAGCGCCGCATCGGATTCGGAAAAACCGATACGCATGCCGTAAACCGGAAACAGTGCAAACCCGCCGGTTTCGACCGCACCGAATATGAGGACCGCCGCCGTCGCGGTCGGCACTAAAAGCGAATACCGGATAATTCCACCGCGGTTGCCGGTCTCGTGCAGGCTTGGCTCATGGCCGGCCGCCAGCAGGATCGGCACGAGCGAGGCCAGAATGATGGCCGATCCGGCTGCAAACGGAGCAAATCCGTCGCTGCCGAGCTGGGCAAAAAGCCACGGACCGGCTGCAAAACCGCCCGACAGCATTGTGGCGTAGAGACCGAGGATGAATCCGCGCCTCCGCTCGGGCGCGGAATCGCTGATCCAGAATTCCGAAAGAATGAAGATGATGTTGATCGCCGCGTGGAACACGATGCGGAGCGGAAACCACATCCAGTAGGATTGCGAAAAATAGAAGCCGCAAAACGACACCGCGGTCGCGACGATCATGGTCACGAGCACCGGTACCACGCCGAACCTCACCGCAAGGGGAGTCGCAAGCGGAGCCGCGGCCATGGATGCAACACCCGCCGCAGCGGAGTTGAGGCCGATCAGCGTTGCCGAGTAACCGCGAATTTCCAGTATTGTCGACAGAAGCGGGATCGCCAGGCCGATGGCAATGCCGACGACGGTGATCGACACGGTTGCCGCAACCATTCCACGCCAACGGATGTCCGCCGCCGCTGTGCTCATGTTAGATGATGTCGCGCCGAAACCGGTTGTGCCGCATATGATAGAATGGCACGTCGCCGCCGGGTTCAAGCCTGGGGTCGGCGGCAAGCCGCTTGTCGAGCTCCTCCAGAACCGTTTTGGTGATTACCGGAATGTCCGCTTCCATGGCTTCGCGTACCGGAAGCCAGATCAGCTCCTCCAGCTCGTTGGTCGGTCCGCCATCATCCAGGCGCAGCGCGACCGTGTCCGTGAATGCGGCAAGAAACCGGGTATCGAAGCGGCGAACGCGGCCGGGCGGCGTGATGGCGCGCGCGATGAACCGAAGCCCGGACAGGCAGGGCGCGACGCCATGCTCGACAAATCCCTGCCATCCGGCATGGGGTGACAGAAACTCGCCTTTCGACCCGATGAGATACCCCGCTTCCTCGTAGGTTTCGCGAATGGCGCTCAGCGCTATGGCGCGCGCCCGAGTGCGCGACGGCTTCCGTCCCGGCCCAGCAGTCAGTTTGCCCAACTCTCGATCGTCCAGCGCGTCAGGGGTCTTGATTTTCCCGTCATGGGGATCGGTGCGCCCGCCCGGAAAGACGAACTTCCCCGGCATGAACGCATGATTTCGGTGCCGCCGGCCGATCAGCACATGTGGAACGCCGCCGCGCCTGTCGAGAAGGATAAGCGTGCCGGCATCGCGCGGCCTGAGCGGACCTTCGCCGAGCGCGAAATCTCTCGATTCCGCCTTGTCGATCTGTTTGCGGGTCATTCCGCGCATGGTTGCTCCAGATACTAAGCCGTATTCGATCGGCTGGTCTCAAACCTCGGGATGCGTTTCGATCACATCATCGTGGCCGCCGAAACCATGCATGTAAAGCGCCCACTGCAATCCGACCACGGCTCCCTTGATCGGCCGTAGCAGCGCCAGCGCCATGACGATCGTCAGCGGTATCCAGATCGCCAGATGCTGCCAGAGCGACAGGGCCGAAGTCGCCTCGATTCCCATGAAAAGGCCGACGACGATGTGTCCGACAACGAGAATGACCAGATAGGCCGGAAGATCGTCGGCCCGGTGATGGTGAAACGCCTCGTGGCAATGATCGCAATTCTCGCTCGTCTTGACGAAGGATTTGAATAGATTCCCTTTGTGGCAATTCGGGCAGCGTCCGAGCGCACCCCATTTCATCGCCTGCCAGAGATTGCGCTGCCGGCGGTCGTAACCGCGCTGGCTCCGAAACGTCTGCTGTTCCATGTTCTACCTCCGTTTGCGCGGACCCGCTCGTCCACGCGCTCTGGCGCCGTTTCGTGCGGGCTTTCCCTTGTGAAATGAACGCACGGATGCCGGCATCGGTTGTGGCTCGCTCAGCATCTCGAACCGTATCGATCCGGCGAGCGGCACCACCTCCGCCAGCCTTACCTCGACAGCGTCGCCGAGCCGGTAACCCTTACCGCTACGCCGGCCGGCCATGGCATGGGCGGTTTCGTCATGAATGTAGTAATCATCACCCAGCGAGGACACCGGTATGAAACCGTCTGCGCCGATATGCAGCAGTTGAACGAACAGGCCGGCGTTTGTAACGCCCGAAATGCGGCCCTCGAAGGCCTCGCCAATGCGCGTCGACAGATGGGCTGCGATCAGGCGGTCGACCGTATCGCGCTCGGCAGCCATCGCCCTGCGCTCGGAAGTGGAAATCAGGCCGGAAATCTCTTCCAGACGTCCTTCGTCCGCGGGCCGCAACCCGTCACCGCCCAAACCAAGCGCGGCGATCAGTGCGCGGTGGACGATGAGATCGGCATAACGGCGGATCGGCGAGGTGAAATGTGCGTATCGCCGCAAGTTCAGGCCGAAATGCCCGATGTTTCCTGTCGCGTACTCGGCCTGGCTTTGCGAGCGCAGCACGACTTCGTTGACCAGTTGCTCGTAGTCCTTTCCCTCGACAGCAAAGAGTATCCTGTTGAACTGTGACGGCCGCATCTGCGCGCCGCGCGCCAACGACAGGCCGATCGTCTTCAGGAAGTCGCGCAGCGCCTCCTGCTTGGCGAGCGAGGGCGCGTCGTGAATGCGATAGATCAACACCTGGCGCCTGGCCTCCAGCGTTTCTGCCGCCGAGACGTTGGCCTGGATCATGAACTCCTCGATGAGCTTGTGCGCCTCCAACCGATCCGGAACGATTACCCGGTCGACGGTGCCGTCTTCCTTCAGCAGGATTTTCCGTTCCGGCAGGTCGAGTTCCAAGGGCTCGCGCGCGTCGCGGCCGCGCTTGACCACGCGGTACGCCTCCCAGAGTGGCTTCAGCACGGAGTCGAGTAGCGGCCCGGTCTGATCGTCCGGTGTACCGTCGATCGCCCCCTGCGCCTGCACATAGGAGAGTTTTGCCACCGAACGCATCATGATGCGGTGAAAACCGTGCCTGAGCTTGCGTCCATCGGCCGCGAACACCATGCGGACGGCCAGCGCCGGCCGGTCCTCGGTTTGCCGGAGAGAACACAGGTTGTTGGAAATCCGCTCCGGCAGCATCGGCACCACGCGATCCGGGAAATAGACCGAGTTTCCCCGGTTCAGCGCCTCGCGGTCGAGCGCGCTCCCCGGCCGGACATAGGCTGCGACGTCCGCGATCGCCACCGTGACGATTGCGCCGCCCGGATTCTTCTCGTCGGTATCGGGTTCGGCGAACACCGCGTCGTCGTGATCCTTGGCGTCGGCCGGGTCGATGGTGATCAGCGGCAGGTCGCGCCAGTCTTCGCGGCCGCCGGCTTGCGGGTCGACGGCCTTGATGCTTTCCGCCTCCTCGACCGCGGCGGTGGGAAAGACATGCGGGATGTCATGGGCGTGAAGCGCAATCATCGATACGGATTTTTCGGTGGCGAGCGAACCGACCACAGTCAGCACCTTGCCCCTCGGCAAACCGTAACCGCGGGTTCGGACGGTTTCCGCTTCCACCAGATCGCCGGGTTTGGCTTCGCCCAGATTTTCCTTGTCGATCACCAGCTCGGGTTGTTTTCGCTCGACCGGTTCCAGGCGGAACGTGCCGTCATCGGCCTTGCGCAAAACGCCAAGTGCTGCGTGCCGCCGGCGTTCCAGCACCTTCATCACGCGTCCGGTATAGGCAGGACCTGAAGGCTCGTCGGTCGTAAAAGTGCGCGCCAGCACCCGCTGGCCGACGCCTGGAACGGCGCCCTTGTGGCCTCGCCCGATCCGGATCTCGACCACTGGCGCTTCTTCGCCTGGTTCGGCGTTCCATTCCGCCGGCCGCGCCAGCAGACCGCCATCGGCGTCGCGCGCGAAGATGTCCAGCACGGTCACATGGGGCAGGGCTCCCGGACGAATCAGCCGCTTACGCCGCTTTTCGATCAGTCCTTCTTCTTCGAGTTCGCGCAGCATGATCTTCAGCTTCACCCGCGCGTCGCCCTTGACCGAGTATGCTTTTGCGATTTCGCGCTTGGAGGCGCGGTCCGGGTTTTCGGCGACAAAGCGGACGATTTCGTCACGCGTTGGCAGATGCCTCGGTTTGTTTTTGCCGGAGGCGCGCCTGGATGAAATGCGCCGCGCCACCTAGGTCGCCTTCTTTGCAGGCTTCTTTTTTGACGCGGATTTCCTCCCGCCCCTGGCAGCCTTCGCCGCGATCAGCTCCAGCGCCTCCGCCAGCGTTACGCTCGCCGGCTCCTTTCCCTTTGGCAACGTGGCATTGATCTTGCCGAAGTTGACATAAGGGCCAAAGCGTCCGTCGCGCACGGTAATCTTGCCGCCGCCATCGGGATGCTCGCCTAGGTCCTTCAATGCAGCCGCGGCAGTGCGCTGGCGCCCCGATCCGTTTGCCTTCTTCTCGGCGAGCACCGCAACCGCTCGGTTGATGCCGATCGAAAACACTTCCTCCGGGCTTTCCAGATTGGCATATGTCCCGTCGTGCAGGACGAACGGGCCATAGCGGCCGATGCCCGCCGATATCATCTTGCCGGATTCCGGATGCGCACCGATGTCACGCGGCAGCGCCAGCAGCGCGAGCGCCTTCTCGTGATCGATCGAGTCGGGCGACCAGCCTTTCGGCAGGCTGGCTCGCTTGGCTTCCTTGCCTTCGCCGCGCTGGACGTAGGGCCCGAAACGCCCGCTTTTCAAGACGATTTCCTCCGACGTGTACGGATCGGTGCCCAGAATCTTGTCGCCCTCTGCAGCACCATTCGAACCCTCTCCGCTTTCGCCAAGCTGGCGGGTGAAACCGCACTCCGGATAGTTCGAGCACCCGATGAAAGCGCCGTATCGGCTGAGTTTCAGCGACAGGTTGCCGTTGCCGCAGCGCGGGCATGCGCGCGGATCCTTGCCGTCCTCGCGCGGCGGGAACACCAGCGGCGCCAGATCCTCGTTGAGCGTGTTCAGCACCTCGGTGACGCGCAGATCTTTGATCTCGACCAGCGCGCTCGAAAATTCGGTCCAGAACTCGCGCAACACGTCTTTCCACGCCAGCTTACCGTCGGAAATCCGGTCGAGTTTTTCCTCGAGCGCGGCAGTGAAGTCGTACTCGACATAGCGCTCGAAAAAGCCTTCCAGGAATGTCGTCACCAGACGGCCCTTGGCTTCAGGAATGAGCTTGCGCTTTTCGTTGCGCACGTAGTCGCGGTCCTCGAGCGTCTTCAGCGTCGCCGCGTAGGTCGAAGGCCGGCCTATGCCGAGTTCTTCCATTTTCTTGATCAGCGATGCTTCCGAATAGCGCGGCGGCGGTTCTGTCGTGTGCTGGGTTACGTCAATCGCCTCGCGGCCGAGCGCCTCGCCGCTGTTGATCTCCGGCAAACGCTTGTCGCCATCATCGCCGTTACCGTTTTCCTCTGCCTGATCGGTATAGGCGGCGATGAAACCGTCGAAACGGACGACCGAGCCGGTCGCGCGAAGCTCCGCCTTTTGACCGCTGTTGACCGCCTCGATTTCGATGGTGGTGCGCTCGATTTCGGCAGCCGCCATCTGGCTGGCGATGGCGCGCTTCCAGATCATATCGTAGAGCCGGGCCTGATCGCCATCTAGATACTTCCGCATCTCGGCCGGCGAGCGCGCGAAATCCGTCGGACGGATCGCTTCGTGTGCTTCCTGCGCGTTCTTGGCTTTGACCGAATAGTAGCGTGGTTTTTCGGGCAGGTACTTGCCCCCGAAACCGTTGCCGATTGCCGTGCGCGCTGCGTCGAGCGCCTCGGGCGCCATCTGCACGCCGTCGGTACGCATGTAGGTTATCAGGCCGGCGGTCTCGCCGCCGATATCGATACCCTCGTAAAGGCGCTGCGCCACCTGCATGGTGCGCGACGCCGAAAAGCCGAGCCGCGAGGACGCGGCCTGCTGAAGCGTAGAGGTGGTAAAGGGCGGCGCCGGATTGCGCCTTGTCGGCTTTGCTTCCACCGAGGCCACCTTGAACGATGCGCCGTCCAGCATTGCCTTGATCGTGTCCGCCTGCTCCTGGCTTGAAATATCCAGTTTCTGAAGCTTCTTGCCGTCGAAAACTGTCAATCGCGCCTCGAAACCTTCGCCACGAGGTGTTTTGAGCCGCGCGGCGACTTGCCAGTAGTCTTCGCGCACAAAACGCTCGATTTCCGCCTCCCGGTCGCAAACCAGCCTGAGTGCGACGGATTGCACCCGCCCGGCCGACCGTGCGCCTGGCAGTTTGCGCCACAACACCGGCGACAGGTTGAATCCGACAAGATAGTCGAGCGCGCGGCGCGCCAGGTAGGCGTCCACCAGCGCCGAATCGATGTCGCGCGGATTGGCGATCGCGTCGAGCACTGCTTTTTTTGTGATCGCGTTGAACACCACGCGGCGCACCGGTTTGTCCTTCAGCGCGCGTTTCTGCTTGAGCACCTCCAGCACGTGCCAGGAGATCGCCTCGCCCTCCCGATCCGGGTCGGTCGCCAGAATCAGCCCGTCGGCTTCGCGCACTGCCTTGGCGATTTCGGTCAGCCGCTTCGAAGACGGTCCGTCGGCGGACCAAGTCATCTCGAAATCCGAATCGGGTTTGACCGATCCGTCCTTGGCGGGCAGGTCGCGCACATGACCGAATGAGGCCAGGACCTTGTAGTCCTGCCCGAGATACTTGTTGATGGTCTTGGCTTTTGCCGGTGATTCGACGACGACGACGTCCATGCCGCAAAATTCCCTCGACACAGAATTGGCGATTCTGTGGACTGTGCTGGTGATTTCAAAAAATTCAGCCCGTCAAATGGCTGCGCTTTGCCCGCTGGTCAAGGGGCAAGTGGTATTTCCTCGTTCCGCCACCTGTTGCAACCATAGGAAGTTATTCACATTCTGTTGCTTTTTGTGTTAGATTGTGGAATGATAGAAATACAACCAATAAGGGAAATGTTGCTGGCGATACATTGGCCTATCTGGTCGCGCCGGCGCTGCCCCCGCGAGACCCTCCGGAGGAATGATAGCCGATGTTGAAGGATGCCAGGGCTCGCCGGACCGAAACACTCGATTATTTGCAGTCCATGCTCGGTCAACTTCGGACAATGGCCGAGGCGGAGCGCTGTGACATGCTCGCCTATCTGATCGAAATGGCATATGTCGAAGCCAGCGACATTATCCGCGGCGAGCGGCCGTCACGCATCGCCGGGCAGGAGAGAAACAGCGCCGCCTGAATGGCGTTCGAGCCGGCCCGCAAGGTCCAGTTCCAGCAAAACCATGAATACCTGCACCGGGTGCAGTCCGGTGTGCCGGATGATCTCGTCGGTCGTCGTCGGCACAGGTCCGAGAGCGTCGACAACCCGGTCGCGGTCCTCGTCCGCCGGTGGCGGAGTGGCGGAAAAAACGGGTGGTTCGGAAAAGTGGTCCGGTTCCGGAATCTCGCGGCCGGTGAGCGGTGCGAGTTCGCTTGCGACATCTGCCGCCTCGGTCACCATCACTGCGCCGTCCTTCAACAGCCCGTTCGTACCCGCCGCCCTCGGGTCCAGCGGCGAGCCGGGCACGGCAAAAACGGTGCGGCCCATTTCTCCGGCAAGGCGCGCGCTGATCAGCGAGCCGGAACGCTTGGCGGCCTCTACCACCACGAGGCCCAGGCAAAGTCCCGCAATCAGCCGGTTGCGGCGGGGAAAATCTTTCGAACGGGGCTCCCATCCAAATGGCATCTCGGAGATCAACGCACCGCCCCGTTCCGGAATTGCTTCATGTAGCGCGGCGTTTTCGGGCGGGTAGGGCATGTCGATGCCGCCGGCCAGCACCGCGATTGTCCCGGTCGCCAGACCAGCTTCATGGGCGGCCTTGTCGATGCCGCGGGCCAGGCCGGAGACGATCGAATAGCCGTCCTGACCCAAACCTGCCGCCAGATTCTGCGCCATGCGGGCGCCCGCGGCTGACGAATTGCGCGAACCGACGATGGCGACCGCCGGCAGGTCGAACACTGCGCTCTCTCCCTTGATCGTCACGAGCGGCGGCGGATTGTCCATGTGCGCGAGCATTTTCGGATATCCGGTTTCGCCGATGGCGACCAATTGCGCACCGTAACGGTTGATAGCCTCGATTTCAGCTTCGGCCTCGCCGGTATCCGGAATGCCGACCTGGCGTTTGGCGCCGCCCCGAAGCGAGAGTTCGGGAAGCATTTCCAACGCGGTCTCGGCTGAACCGAACCGGTTGATCAGGTCGCGGAACGTGGCCGGACCCACATTGTCGCTGCGGATGAGGCGCAGCCATTGCAGCCTTTGCCGGTCCGAGAGCCTTGGCGGCCCTTCGACCGGACGTTTCAACCCTTGGCTCCGATTCGCGTCTCCGTGCCCGCTATAAGGCGCGCGATATTTGCATGGTGTTTGATGTAGACGATGACGCCGAACACGACGTAGAGCCAGGCGATTAGCCCGTAATCCATCGTGAACAGTCCGAGCGGCACGACCACGACCGCAACCAGCGCGGCAAGCGACGAATAGCGAGTGGCGGCCGCCACAGCGATCCAGACGGCGCCGAAAATCAGCGCTCCCTGCCAGGCAAGCCCAAGCAGGACGCCGAGATAGGTTGCCACGCCCTTGCCTCCCTTGAACTTGAGCCAGACGGGAAACAGATGGCCAAGAAACGCTCCAAAGCCCGCCGCCACGGCCTCCGGCACGTCGAACCACGCCAGCGCGACAAGCACGGGAACGGTTCCCTTCGCCACATCCGCGAGAAGTGTGAACCCGGCGAGCGATTTGCTGCCGGTTCTCAGTACGTTGGTCGCGCCGATATTGCCCGAGCCGATCTTGCGCACATCTCCCTTGCCGCCGACAAGCGCGATCAATAGGCCAAACGGGATCGATCCGCAGACGTATCCGCCGATTAGCGCTGTCAGCGCCGCCATAGAGATCAAACCGGCATCGGGCATCGCCGCCACCTCACTGAGTTGAAAATACTGTGCGCCCGGCAACCAGCGTTTGCAAGACCATGCCCTGCAGGCGCGCGCCCTCGAAAGCAGTGTTCTTGGAGCGCGAGCGTAGTTTGCGCTCCTCCACCACCCACGGGCGATCAATATCGACAAGGATAATGTCGGCCGGGCTTCCCGGTTTCAGCGAGCCTGCGCCAAGGCCGAACAGCCGGGCAGGGGCGGTCGATAGCGCTTCCATCAGGCGCAGCAACGAAATATCCCCGTCATGAACCAGCCTCAACGCTACCGCAAGCAGGGTTTCGAGGCCGATTGCCCCATCGGCCGCATCGGCGAATGGCAGCCGCTTCGTATCGACATCCTGCGGGTTGTGGGCCGAAACGATGACATCGATCGTTCCGTCCTTCAACGCCTCGACCATGGCAAGCCGGTCTTCCTCGGCGCGCAGCGGCGGCGACAGCTTGAAGAAAGTGCGGTATTCGCCGATGTCGATCTCGTTGAGCGCCAGATTGTTGATCGAAACGCCCGCCGAAACATTGGCGGAATCCGCCTTGGCGCGGGCGATCGCTTCGGCCGCCATCGCCGTCGAGATTTTGGCCGCATGGTAGTTCCCGCCGGTAAGGCGGGCCAGCGCCAGGTCGCGCTCAAGCGGTATGAGCTCCGCCTCGCGCGGAATGCCGGGCAGGCCGAGCCAGCTTGCAAAAAGCCCCTCGTTCATAACGCCCGAAGCGGCAAGGTGCCGGTCCTGGGTCTCATGTGCCACCACCGCGCCGAGATCGCGCGCATAGGTCAGCGCCCGGCGCATCACCAGCGAGTTGCCTACTGTGTGGCTCCCGTCGGTGAACATTACCGCGCCTGCCGAGCGCATCAGGCCGAACTCGGTCATCTCCTCGCCGGCAAGTCCCCTGGTGATTGCCGCAGACGGATGGATGTTGACGATCGCGGTCTCGCGCGCCGTGCGCAGGACGAACTCGACCAGCGCCACATCGTCTATAACAGGTGCGGTGTCGGGCATCATGACGAGCGACGTGACGCCGCCGGCCGCCGCTGCCATGGAAGCCGAGGCGATCGTCTCGCGATGTTCGTTGCCGGGCTCTCCGATGTGAACGAGCGCATCCACCAGACCGGGCGCGATCACCAGTCCGGAACAATCGACGGTTTCCGCGCCACCTGGAATGCCCTGGTTGAGAGCGGAGGCGCCCGCAGCCTCGATTCGGCCGTCGACGACGATCACCGTGCCGGTTTCGTCGATACCGCGCGAGGGATCGACGATGCGCGCCTTCTCGAAGACCCGGGCGCTCATGCGGCCGTGCCTTCGCCGTTGCGCCGCGGATCGAGCAGGGCTTCCATTACCGCCATGCGCACGGCGACGCCCATCTCAACCTGTTCCTCGATCACGCTTTGCGGCCCGTCGGCAATGTCGGAGGCGATTTCCACGCCGCGGTTCATCGGTCCCGGATGCATGACCAGAGCGCCCTCGCGCGCAAGCCGGAGCTTTTCACCGTCGAGACCGAAATAGCGGAAATACTCGCGTACCGACGGAACGAAGGAACCGGTCATCCGCTCGCGCTGCAGGCGCAGCATCATCACCACGTCGGCGTCCTTCAGCCCGTCGGTCATGTTGGTGAAGACTTCAGCGCCCATCTGACCGATGCCAGCGGGCAGCAGCGTTGAAGGCGCGACCGCGCGTACCCGCGCACCCAGGGCGTTGAGCAGGATCATGTTCGAGCGGGCCACCCGCGAATGCAGTATGTCGCCGCATATCGCCACGGTCAGCCCGGCAATCGTGCCCTTGGCGCGCCGGATCGTCAGTGCGTCCAGCAGCGCCTGTGTAGGATGTTCGTGCGCGCCGTCGCCGGCATTGACCACAGAGCAGCCAACCTTTTGCGCCAGAAGCGCAGCCGCACCGGCCGAAGCATGCCGAATGACCAGAATGTCGGGCCGCATGGCGTTCAGCGTCATCGCCGTGTCGATCAGCGTTTCGCCCTTTTTTACCGAAGAACTGGCAACAGACATGTTCATCACGTCCGCGCCGAGCCGTTTTCCCGCAAGCTCGAACGAGGACTGGGTGCGCGTCGAGGCCTCATAGAAAAGGTTTATTTGCGTTCGCCCCCGCAGCGAAGACCTCTTCTTGTCCGGTTGCCGCGAAACCGGGACCGCTGCTTCCGCGCGGTCGAGAAGCAATGATATGTCCTGGGGAGAAAGATCCCGGATGCCAAGCAAATGGCGATGGGGATAAAGCGGGTAAACCGGGTTCTCTGACATATCAGGCGTTTGCTATAGGCATCGCTCCGGCCAACCGCAAGCATGTAGAATGCCGATGCACCGAATTTTCATCGCGCGCGCCTTCATCTGCCGTTATGTTGGCCGCATACGGGTCTGGACATGGCCGCACGGACGGCGGGGATAGGGAAAATTGGGTACAGAAGCAGAAAACCAGCCGCCGCTACTGATTGGCGGAAACGCATATCGCGACGATCCGCTGTTGGTCCAGCTCTGCGAGGGAATGGCCGAACCTGTCCGCGACGAACTCGACAAGCATGGTCGATTTGTGAGGACAGCCGAGGCGCAGGACCTCGCAAGACTGGCCAATTCCGAGACACCGAGGCTCAAGTCCTACGACCGGCAGGGCCGCCGCGTTGATCAGGTCGAATTTCACCCGGCTTACCATGCATTGATGCGGCGCTCGATCGCCATGGGCCTTCACTCCTCGATCTGGGAGGAGAACAACGCCGAGGCCGGAATGCGCTACCAATCCCGCGCGGCCCGTTTCTATCTGACATCCGGCCTGGAATGCGGCCATCTCTGCCCGGTCACCATGACCAGCGCATCCCTGGCGGCGCTAATGGCGACCCCGTCCCTGTTTCGCGAATGGGCGCCGAGAATCATCGCGCGAAAATACGATTCCAGTCACAGGCCGGCTTCCGAAAAGGCCGGCCTGACCATAGGCATGGGCATGACCGAGAAGCAGGGCGGAACCGATGTCCGCGCCAACACCACGCGGGCGGAACCCGTTGAGGGCGGCCTGTTCCGCATCACCGGGCACAAATGGTTCATGTCGGCGCCGATGTGCGACGCTTTCCTGATATTGGCGCAGGCCGATGAAGGGCTGTCGTGCTTTCTGGTCCCCCGCATGCTTGCTGCCGACAGGAACAACGGGCTCGAGTTCCAGCGATTGAAAGACAAGCTCGGCAACCGCTCTAACGCATCGTCCGAAGTCGAATTCCGCGGCGCGATCGGTCAGATGGTCGGCGAACCCGGCCGCGGCGTCAGCACGATCATGGATATGGTGACGCTCACCAGGCTCGATTGCATTCTGGCCTCGGCCGGCATCATGCGCGCGGCGCTTTCGGAAGCCGTACATCATGCCCGTCATCGCTCCGTGTTCGGCAAGCCGCTGATCGAGCAACCGCTGATGACGCGCGTCCTCGCCGACATGGCGCTGGATGTGGCTGGCGCGACGGCACTTTCCTTCCGCCTGGCACGTGCATTCGACGAGGCGGCCAACGACCGGGGCGAAGCCGCGTTTGCGCGCGCAATGACGCCGGTCATCAAGTACTGGGTCTGCAAGTTGGTCCCTGCAGTGACCTACGAAGCAATGGAGTGCCTCGGCGGCAACGGATATGTCGAAGAGGCGCCAATGGCCCGTTTCTATCGCGAGGCGCCGCTTAACGCGATATGGGAAGGCTCCGGAAACGTCATGGCGCTCGACGTTCTGCGCGTCATGTCCCGGGGCAGGGGGCTGTTCGAGGAGGTGCTGGCGGGGTTGTCGAATGAGCTCGGACCGAAGGCGAAGGCGACTGTCGACGTGCTGAACGCCGCCATGGATGTCGATTCGAATGACGAGGGTTCGGCCAGGATACTCACCGAACAGCTGGCTCTTGCCGCGGCGGCGGCTTCGCTGAAGCAAATGGGCGCCGACGGCATCGCGGACGCGTTCATCGACACCAGGCTCGGAGGCCAGTGGCGCAGCACATACGGCATGCTTGATGCCCGCCACGACAGCCGAAAGATCGTCGATCTGCTGTATGCGCCCGCGAATTGACCCTTCTAGCGCATCCGTTCCCACTTGATGCAATCCGGCAAGCCGCGAAAACGGCCATGCGCCAGCACCGGATTTCCGCCAGATGGCTGCACGCAAGGCGCTTGTCCACAGCCGGCGAAAGCCGTTAACCTTAACAAAACCTTTCAATTGCGGCGAAGGGCGAATGCGCCCACTTTGGGAAATGACGAAAGCGGCATGCCGATGACCCGGATACTGACATTTTCCCTGTCCCTCTATTGGGCGATTTTCTTCGCCTGCCATTCGGTGTCCATGCTCGCCGGTTTCGGGCAGGGCGGCGCGATCGCGCCCGGAGTTTTCTCCAGTGGCTTCCCGGGACTGAGTGATGCCTTGTCCACACGGCCATTCTTTATGCTGGCTTTGAGTGCTGCTTTCGCGCTGACAGCCGCGCTTTTTCTATGGAGCGCGCTGTCGGCGCTACTGCTTTCGGGCAAGAGTGAACGGCAATTTCACGATATACCCCGCCATGCGTTTGCGAGCGCAGGGGTGACGGTGACGGCCGCGTTCATTGTCGCAGCCACACATCCTGCCGCTGCACTGTTTCAGTCGATCAGCCTCGTTGTTGCCGGGCTTGCGGGCAGCTACGCCGCCATCGCTTCTGAAGGCCTGGCCAGGACTGGCGAATCTCCCGAGGCGGAAGAGAACACAGGCTCGCGCATGATGGCGCTCGATGCCGCTCATACCTCCTTGCTTGAACGAGTCGCCGGGTTGCCGGCCAAACCCGGCAGGGGCGACGTCTGATGCGCTACGTCCTGATCTTCTGGGGCGCGCCGATGAGCCTGTTCTGGGGCTGGTACTACCTGTCGTTCAACGACATCAATTTCGGCATGGTGTTCTTCAGCCGCGTGCTGCACGACTTTGCGTTCGAATTCTACGCGCACTATCTGAACCAGTATCTGAGCATGGAAGTCGAGGCGCAGGCCTTGCCTGGCATGATCGCGGAAGCCTGTGTCATCGATACTGGCATAATCGCGGCCATCCTCGCCTGGCGCCGGCGCAAGCGCATCGCGCGATGGTGGCGCGAGCGGCAGGACGGCGAAGATGGCCAGTTCACCCGCGAAGCGCTTGAAGCCGGTCGAGAACCCCTTGAAGGATGAATGAAGCGGCGGCCGAATCGATCCGGCCTTCCCGTTTCTTTCGCGATACGTCCATTTCAATCAGCACGCGCTCGGCGGCGACCGTCGACAGCCGTTCGTCCCAATAGACGAAGGGCAGGGCGGACAGACGCTCGAAATTCCGAACGAATGCCCGCACCGCCTGCGAGCGCGGGCTTTCGCTGCCGTCCATGTTGACCGGCAGGCCGATGACGACAGCCGCAACCGCGCTTTCCTCGAAAATGGCGATGAGCGAGTTTGCGTCCTGGGTGAATTTACCGCGCCGGATCACCTCGCGCGGATGTGCGAGGCTGAGCGAACGGTCGGAAATGGCGACGCCGATGGTTTTCGTGCCGAGATCGAGCCCCGCTACGGTGCGGCCGGGCTCAATCAGTTCCGGCAATTCCTCCACCTTCACGACAGGCATGGCTGCGGACTTTCTTTTGACAATCGCAGATGGGCTTCTATCCTTCACGAAACGAAAAATCGAGGAGGCTTCCGGCAATGAAACTCACCTGGTTCGGACATTCGGCGTTCTGCATCGAAAACGGCAAGGCGAAAATCCTGATCGACCCGTTTCTTTCCGGCAACCCGTCCTGGGGCAAGGGCTGGGAAGCGGCGGCCGATGGCGTCACCCACGTGCTGCTAACCCACGGTCACAACGATCATGTCGGCGACGCCGCCGAGATACTGAAAGCGAGCGGCGCAATGCTGGTTTCAAATTTCGAAATCTGCATGTTCCTGGTGGGCAAGGGCGTCGACCAGAACAAGATCAATCCCGGCAATACCGGCGGCACCGTCGATTGCGGAGGTTTCACCACCACATTCACCCAGGCGCATCATTCATCCTCCTTCGGCGAGGATGGTGGCCGCAACCTCTATCTTGGAAATCCAAACGGGCTGGTGCTGCATTTCGCCGACGGGCAGTCGATCTACCACATGGGCGACACCGACATATTCGGCGACATGGCGCTGGTGGAGGAGTTGCACAAGCCGGATGTCGGCCTGGTGCCGATCGGCGACAGATTCACCATGGGTGGCGCGGTGGCCGCGCTGGCCTGTCTGCGCTTCTTCAACTTCAAGACCGTTGTTCCCTGCCATTACGGCACGTTCCCGATCATCGACCCCGATGCATCGAAATTCGTAGCCGCCATGGAAGGCGCAAAGACCAAGGTGCAGGTTCCGGCAATCGGCAAGCCGGTCGATGTGTAGCATGCGCCGGCAAGGCCGGGAGATGGTGGCGGGACCTCAGACGTAACGGAACACGAACACTGCCCAGGCCAGGCAGATTCCGAGCGGCCACCACAGCGGCGTGCCGAAGAAGAACAGCCAGCCGATGAAAATGAAGGCGCTGCCGAGCAGCGAAATGAACAAGCGGTCGCCGCGGGTGGTGTCGATCGCGAACAGGCCGTATCTGGGCGCACCGCCGGGCGATATGTATTCCCACACCGCCATGCTGCTGATGCAGGCCAGGATGAAAACAAAAAAGCCGATCGTCGCGCGATTCCACGCCATCCAGGTCCCGAGCGGCTCGGTCCACCACTGAAAACTGAAGATGACTGCGTCTTCCATGGCGGTCTCCCTTACACGCGCCCGAGCGCGAAGCCCTTGGCGATGTAGTTGCGCACGAAATAGATCACGATCGCGCCGGGAATGATTGTCAGCGTGCCGGCCGCAGCAAGCAGGCCCAGCTCGTAGCCCGACGATGAGGCCGTCTTGGTCATCGTTGCCGCAATCGGCTTTGCGGCCACCGCGGTCAGCGTCTTTGCGAGAAGCAATTCGACCCAGGAGAACATGAAACAGAAGAATGCGGCCACGCCGATACCGGCGGCGATCGTCGGAATGAATATTTTCACGAAAAATGCCGGGAACGAGTAGCCGTCGACATAGGCCGTTTCGTCAAGCTGCTTGGGCACTCCCGACATGAAGCCCTCGAGAATCCACACCGCCAGCGGAATGTTGAACAGTGTGTGCGCCAGCGCCACGGCCAGATGGGTGTCGAATATGCCGATGGCCTGGTAGAGCTGGAAGAAAGGCAGGGCGAACACCGCCGCCGGCGCCATGCGGTTGGTCAAAAGCCAGAAGAACAGGTGCTTGTCGCCGAGGAAACGGTATCGCGAAAAGGCATAGGCCGCGGGCAGGGCAACGACGACTGAAAGCACTGTGTTGATCGACACATAGATGATCGAGTTGACATAACCCATGTACCAGGTCGGATCGGTGAAGATGACCCGGTAGTTGTCGAGCGTGAATTTTTGCGGCCACAGGGTGAAGGTGCCGAGTATCTCGTTGGTCGTCTTGAACGACATCGACACCAGCCAGTAGATCGGCAGCATCAGGAACAGAATATAGAGTGTGGGTATCAGCCAGCTTGCCCGTCTCATCACTGTTCCTCATTCCGTGTCATGACCGTGTAGAATATCCAGCTCATCAGCAGGATGACGAGAAAATAGATCAGCGACATCGCGGCGGCCGGGCCTAGGTCGAACTGGCCGAGCGCGATCTTCACGAGATCGATCGAAAGAAGCGTCGTCGAATTGCCCGGTCCGCCGCCTGTCAGAACCGACGGTTCGGTGTAGATATTGAACGAGTCCATGAAGCGCAGCAGGATCGCGATCGTCAGGACCCGCTTCATTTTAGGCAATTGGATATAGCGGAAGATCGACCAGCTGCTGGCGCCGTCGATCTTGGCCGCCTGATAATAGGCGTCTGGGATCGATACCAGCCCGGCGTAGGCGAGCAGCACCACGAGCGAAGTCCAGTGCCAGACATCCATCATGATCAGCGTGAACCAGGCATCGCCCGGCTGGCGCGTGTAGTTGTAGTCGATGCCCAATTCATTGAGCATCTTGCCGAGGAGTCCGATCTCGGGCAGGCCGAAGATATTCCACATTGCGCCGACGACATTCCAAGGGATCAGCAGCGGCATCGCCATCAGAACGAGGCACACCGATACCCAGATACCTTTGCGCGGCATGGCGAGCGCGATGATCACGCCGAGCGGCACCTCTATTGCCAGAATGGTGAAGGTGAAGAAAAGCTGCCGGCCCATTGCATCGTGAAAGCGGCTCGACCGCAGGACATCTTTGAACCAGGAGAGTCCGGCCCAGAAGAAGACGTTGTCGCCGAAAGTTTCCTGGACCGAATAGTTGACGACGGTCATCAGCGGCACGATCGCGTTGAACGCCACCAGGACGAGCACCGGCAGCACGAAAAACCAGGCCTTTTGATTGACTGTCTTGTTCATGCCGCCCCTCCAATTCCTGCCAGACGGCCATCGCAATAAATGCGCGTCATCTCGGGCTTGAATTCGATCCTGGCGCTTTCGGACGGGATCGCAGATCCTTCGGGTACCAACAGTTTGACCGTTCTACCGGCGCAGTCGGCATCGACGATGTTGAACCGGCCGGCGTCAGCGACCTTCGTCACCTTCGCCTCGAGGCCCTTTTTCGAGAAGCTCACATACTCCGGTCGAACGCCCAGCTCGGCGTGCTTGACGCCGCCCGGCGCCTTGTTGGCAGTCTCGATCCGGGTTCCGCCGAAATATGCGGCGCCGTTCCTTATTTCGCACGGCAAGACATTCATGCCCGGCGATCCAATGAAATGGCCAACGAAAGTGTGATGCGGCGTTTCAAACAGCTCCTCGGGCGTTCCGATCTGTACGACTTCGCCAACGTTCATTACGACCACGCGGTCGGCGAAAGTCAGCGCCTCGGTCTGGTCGTGCGTCACGTAGATCATGGTGTTTGACGTGCGCTGGTGAATTTCCTTCAACTTCGAGCGCAGCTGGAATTTCAGATGCGGATCGATCACGGTCAGCGGCTCGTCAAACAGTATGGCGTTCACGTCGGTGCGCACCAGGCCGCGACCGAGCGATATCTTCTGCTTTCCGTCTGCTGTAAGCCCTGAGGCACGGCGCGACAGCATTGCCGTCAGATCGGTCATTGCCGCGATTTCCGTGACGCGGTTGCGGACGGTCGCCTCGTCGACACCGCGGTTCCGGAGCGGAAATGCCAGATTGTCGTAGACGGTCATCGTGTCGTAGACGACCGGAAACTGGAAAACCTGGGCGATGTGGCGCTGCTCGGGCGGCAGGCCGGTGACGTCGTTCTCGTCGAAAAGCACACGCCCGTGCGAGGGCGTCAGCAGTCCGGAAATGATGTTGAGCAACGTTGTCTTGCCGCAGCCGGAAGGACCAAGCAGCGCATAGGCGCCGCCATCGTCCCAATCGAGATTGAGTGTCTTCAATGCCCAGTCGCTGTCGCTGACCGGGTTGGGAAAGTAGCTGTGCTTCAAGTCGGATAATCTGAGACGGGCCATGTCAACGCCCTCCGGCCGCGCCGGCGATCAGTTTGCCAGACCCGTCGAAATAGAAGCAGTTGGAGATATCGGCATAAAGAGTCGCCTGTTGTCCGGACTCAAACGGATGGACGCCATGCGACAGCGAAACCCAATCGCCGCCATAGGCATCGAAATGAATCATGCTCTCTGATCCCGACAATTCGGCCACCTTGACGGTACCGCTTATGGCAACCGCGTTCTTGTCGGTCTTGAAGGGGCGCACATGATGCGGCCGGATACCCACCGTATAAGTACCGTCGGCCAGTTCCTTTCGGGCCGGCCACTGGACCTCCTCGTTTAGTACGATCCGGTTTCCGCGCTTGGTAACCTCAGCGGTGTTGATCGGTGGTTCGGAAAACACCATGGCGCTGATCAGAGACTTCGGTTTCCGGTAGATTTCGCCGGTCCGGCCGAAATCGACAACGCGGCCTTCGTGCAGCGCTGCAGTCTTGCCGCCGAACAATAGCGCTTCGGTCGGTTCGGTCGTGGCGTAAACCACGATGCATTCCCGTCTTCCGAATATTTTCGGCAGTTCGTCGCGAAGCTCCTCGCGAAGCTTGAAGTCGAGATTTGCCAGCGGCTCGTCAAGCAGGATCAGATCGGAATCCTTGACCAGAGCGCGCGCCATTGCCGTGCGTTGCTGCTGGCCGCCCGAAAGTTCGGAAGGCCGCCGGTCGAGCATGGCCGAAATCTTCATCAACTCTGCCATGGCGCCAACGCGCCGCTTGATTTCGCCGTCAGACATGCGTGCCACGCGCAGCGGCGATGCGATATTGTCGAATACGGAAAAATTGGGGTAGTTGATGAACTGCTGATACACCATCGACACGTTGCGTTTCTGGACCGCAACGCCGGTGACGTTCTGGCCGTTGAACCAGATCTCGCCGCTGCTGGGCTTCTCCAGGCCCGCCATCAGCTGCATCAGTGTGGTCTTGCCGGCAAGCGTTGTTCCGAGAAGGGTCGTGAAACTGCCGGGCTCCAGCGTCAGACTCGTCGGATGGATATGAACAGTACCACCGACTGTTTTTTCGACATCCTTGAGTTCAAGCACCATAAGTGCCCCCGAAAGGTAACGATGCGCGGAGCAGCATCGGTGGACTTTAGTGTGAAACTAGTTGGGCGAAAACCCGGCGCCATTCCGGCGCCGGGTATTCCCCTTACGAGCAGTTTGAACCTACTGGTTCCAGCGTGCAACCAGCTCGTCGTAGTCGACGGTTTCGCCCTGCGGCTTCTCGTTGTCGAGTTTTGCCTTCGGGCCGTCCGGCTTTCCGAGCCACTCGGAAGGATCCTTCGGCTCGTTCAGGCGGGGTCCGCAACCGCCATAGACGTTGCCGGCCTCGTCGGCGCGCTGCATGCGTGCCATCGTGATGTCCATCTCTTCGGCGAGACGGTCCATGGCCTCCTGCGGCGTGAACGCACCCGAGTTCACGTCACCGATCTGCTGCCACCAGATTTGTGCCAGCTTCGGATAGTCCGGAACGTTGATGCCCGTGGGCGACCAGCGCACGCGGTCTGGCGAACGGTAGAATTCTACCAGGCCGCCAAGCTTCGATGCCCGTTCGGAAAAGCTCTCATGACGGACGGTTGAATCGCGGATGAAAGTCAAACCGACGTGGCTCTTCTTGGTGTCGACTGTCTTGGATACCGCGAACTGTGCATAGAGCCATGCAGCCTTGGCGCGATCGGTCGGAGTCGACTTCAGGATCGTCCATGAACCCACGTCCTGGTAACCGACTTTCTGTCCTTCTTGCCAATATGGGCCATGCGGCGAAGGCGCCATCCGCCACAGCGGGTTGCCGTCGTCGTCAACAGTGTTGTTGCCCGCTGATTTCGGCGCCACCATGTTGGCGGTGAATGCCGTATACCAGAATATCTGCTGGGCAACGTTACCCTGGCTGAGCGCCGGCAGCGACTGGTAGAAGTCGTAGTCGGCCGCTCCCGGAGGCGCATATTTGCGCAGCCATTCGTCCCATTTGCGGATCGCGTAGACCGATGCCGGCCCGTTCGCTTCGCCGCCGCGGCTTACACTCGAGCCGGCGGGATTGCACGAACCGGCTTCCATGCGGATGCCCCATTCGTCGATCGGCACGCCGTTCGGTTCGCCGGCGCTTCCCGTTCCGGCCATCGAGAGCCAGGCGTCGGTCATGCGCCAGCCGAGGTCCGGTGCGCGCTTGCCGTAGTCCATGTGTCCATAGATGCGGACGCCATCGATTTCCTTGACGTCCTCGGAGAAGAACTCCGCGATGTCCTCATACGCCGACCAGTTTACCGGAACGCCGAGCTCGTAGCCGTATTTGGCCTTGAACGCATCCTTCAGGTCCTGCCGGTCGAACCAGTCCTTCCGGAACCAGTAAAGATTGGCGAACTGCTGGTCCGGGAGCTGATAGAGATCGCCGTCAGGGCCGGTCGTGAACTGCGTGCCCATGAAGTCGTCCAGATCAAGCATCGGATTGGTCACATCCTTGCCTTCGCCGGCCATCCAGTCGGTGAGATTGACTGCAAGCTGAAGGCGCGAATGAGTGCCGATCAGGTCGGAATCGTTGACATATGCATCATATAGATTACGGCCGGTCTGCATCTGCGTCTGAACGGCCTGCACCACCTCGCCTTCACCGAGAATCTGGTGGTTCACTTTGATGCCTGTGATTTCCTGGAACGCCTTGGTCAGCGTTTCAGCTTCGTATGAGTGGGTCGGAATGCCTTCCGACAGCACGTTGATTTCCATGCCGGCAAATGGTTTGGCCGCATTCACGAACCATTCCATTTCCTTCATCTGTTCTTCCTTGGAAAGGACGGATGGCTGGAACTCGTCATTGATCCATTTTTCCGCCTCCGCCATCCCCGCCCAGGCGGGCATGGACGCGATATTGAGGGCTACGGCCGCCGCCGAAGCCATGAGCAGCTTTTTCATGCTTGTTTCCTCCATCGGTACAGCGCCCGCTCGCGGACTTGCGCCGCGATACGAACGGTAATTAAAACAAATTAGGAAAAATACCGAAAGTCAATAGGTTCTGTATTGATAAAAACGAAATTTTTCGCAAATATACGAAAGTGGCATGAGGAACCGCCAATGCAGCCGCTATTACCGCGCCAGATGGACATTCTCGATATCGCCCGCCGCGAAGGCCGGGTTGACGTCGAGTCTCTGGCTGCCCATTTTGATGTGACACCGCAGACAATCCGCAAGGATCTCAATGATTTGTGCGGTCTGGAAAAGTTGCACCGCGTGCACGGCGGAGCCGTGTTTCCATCCGACACCGTCAACCTCGCTTATCTAGCCAGGCGCGGCATCGCAGCCGAGGGAAAGGAGCGGATAGCCCAGGTCGTAGCCGGACTCATTCCCGACGGCGCATCCCTGATCATCAACATCGGCACGACAACCGAGCAGGTCGCACGCGCGCTGAGCCGCCATCAGAGATTGATGGTCATCACCAACAATCTCAATGTAGCGACCATCCTGTCGAGCGCGGCCGGAGTGGAGCTTGTCGTTTCTGGAGGCATGATTAGGAAAAGCGACGGCGGCATTATCGGAGCGGCCGCGGTCGATCTCATCCGCCAGTTCAAGGTCGATTTCGCGATCATCGGCACATCTGCCATCGATGAGGAAGGCGCGCTGCTCGACTACGACTATCGGGAAGTGCGTGTGGCGCAGGCGATTCTGGGGCAGGCGAGGCACCGGATTCTGGTCGCCGATGCGACCAAGTTTGAACGCCGCGCGCCGGTGCAGATTGGCCACCTCAGCGACATCGACACATTCGTCACCGATGCATCGCCGCCCGCCGGGATCGCCGAATTGTGCAAGGCAGCCAATGTCGAACTGATGATCGCGGATGGCGAACCGTTGGATGCGGCGGAAAGCAGGGATCAATGACGGCGTCGGCACCGGCAGATCGCGGTTCAGACCATCTGCAATTCGATATCCTGGTAATCGGCGGCGGCATCAATGGCGCCGGAATTGCGCGCGACGCGGCCGGGCGCGGATATTCGGTCTGCCTGTGCGAGGCAGGCGACTTCGGCGGCGGCACATCCTCTGCGTCGACCAAGCTTCTTCATGGTGGCCTGCGCTATCTCGAATATTTCGAGTTTCGCCTCGTCCGCGAAGCGTTGATCGAGCGCGAAGTGCTGCTGCGGGCCATGCCGCATATTTCCTGGCCGATGCGTTTTGTCCTCCCGTATTCGTCCGACATGCGGTTCGAGGGCGAAACGCCGACATCGAAGCTGCTGTCCGTTTTCATGCCTTGGCTGAAGGGTAGGCGGCCTGCATGGCTGATCCGCCTCGGCCTTTTCATGTACGACCACCTGGGCGGCCGGAAGATACTGCCTGCAACCCGGACACTGGATTTGGCGAGTGACGAGGCGGGCAAACCGCTGAAAAAGAAATTCACGAAGGCCTATGAATATTCGGACTGCTGGGTCGAAGATTCGCGTCTTGTCGTTTTGAACCTGCGCGATGCGGAAAGGCTTGGCGCCGAAATCAACCGATCCACGGCTGTCGTCAAGGCGAGTTGGTCCGATGGGCTGTGGCATGTGACGCTGCGCGATGTTCACACCGGAGCGACCCGCGAAGTCGTCTCGCGCATGATCATCAACGCTGCCGGTCCCTGGGTCGATCACGTGCTGAAGACGGTCTTTGGCCTAAATGACGCGAAGAACGTCCGCCTGGTGCGCGGCAGCCACATCGTGGTCCCGAAGAAATTCGACCACGATCGCTGCTATTTCTTCCAGAACGCCGACACGCGGATCATTTTCGCCATTCCCTACGAACGCGACTACACGCTGATCGGCACCACGGACGCGGACCACGGCAGCGAAATGACCGCTCCGGAAATAACGCCGGAGGAAAGAAGCTACCTTTGCCGTATGGCGAGCGAGTACTTCGAGGTGCCCGTGACGGAGGACGATATCGTCTGGACCTATTCCGGTGTGCGTCCCCTATTCAATGACGGAGCTTCCAAGGCGCAGGAGGCCACGCGCGACTATGTTATCAGGCGCGATCCGTCGGTTGGATCTGGAACGCTGATCAACATTTTCGGCGGCAAGATCACAACCTACCGCCGGCTTGCCGAAGCCATCATGGAGCAGGTCGAAGACATCGCCGGAAAGCGCGGCAAACGCTGGACCATGGCCGCCACACTGCCAGGCGGCGATTTTCCGGTCGACGGTTTCGAGGCGCTGGCGGCCGGCTACCGCGCGGCGTTTCCTTACATCGATGAGCCTTTGATTACCCGGCTTGCGCGTGACTACGGAACCGATGCCGGCCGCATACTCAAGGGCGTCGATTCGGTGTCCGCGCTTGGCGAGCATTTTGGCGCCGGCCTCTACGAAGCGGAAGTGCGCTACCTCATCGCCAACGAATGGGCGCTTGAGGCAGACGATATCCTATTCCGCCGTACCAAACTCGGCATCCGCATGACCGAAGACGAGAAGAGCCGTCTTGAATGCTGGATGGCCGAGCATGCCGGAAAGATTGCCGCAAAGCACGTCTGACGTCTGGCAGGCCCTCCCGCCCATTGCGCCGCCCGCATTGCCCCGCTATAGCCCCGGTCGAGTTTTCCTGCGCTTTCCCGGAGTATTCCCATGTCCGTCGATATCGCCACTGTCAAACGTGTCGCGCATCTGGCCCGCATCGCCGTCAGCAATGAAAACGCCGAGGCGATGACCGGGGAGTTGAATGCGATTCTGGGCTTTGTCGAGCAGCTGAACGAGGTCGATGTCTTGGGAGTTGAACCCATGACCTCCGTCACGCCAATGGAAATGAAAAAGCGCAACGACGACGTGACCGACGGTGGCAAGGCTTCCGACATCGTTGCCAACGCGCCCGCCGCCGAGGACAATTTCTTTCTGGTTCCGAAGGTCGTCGAATAGCCATGGGGATTGCAATCGCAGTCGAATCGCCGCTTCAGGACGAAATCCGCGGCCTTGTACGCGAGTTGAACGAGTACATGATCCCGCTGACGCCGCGGGAATTTCAGTTCCAGTTGACCGTCGAGCAGATGGCCGAGCCGTCCGTTACGCTGTTCGTCGCCAGAGCGGACGGGGGCCGGGCCGTCGGCATGGGATCGCTGAAGGTGCATGACCGCCGGCTTGGCGAGGTTAAACGCATGTATACGCTTCCCGAAATGCGCGGCCGGCGGATCGGTTCGGCGCTGCTTGGCGAGATCGAGGCGCTGGCGACCCGGAATCGCCTGGCGGTCCTGAAGCTCGAGACGGGCGAGGCGCCTGGCTTCGAGGAGGCTTGGCGCCTGTACGAGCGCGCCGGCTTTACCGAATGCGGCGCGTTTCTCGACTATCCGGACTCCGGCTGGTCCCGGTTCTACGAAAAGAAGCTGAATAGATGAGCGAACTGACCAAACTGACAATTGCGCAGGCGCGCGAGAAACTGACCGCCCGCGAGTTTTCCGCCGTCGAACTGACGGAAGCCTATCTCGGCGCGATCGATGCGGCCAACGATATGCTCAACGCCTATGTGACGGTCACGCACGACAAGGCGCGCGCAATGGCAAAAGCTTCGGACGAGCGCCTCGCCAAGGGCGTGGGCGGCGCTCTCGAGGGTATTCCACTGGGCATCAAGGATCTGTTTGCGACTGAAGATGTGCACACGCAGGCCTGTTCGCACGTGCTCGACGGCTTCCGGCCGCGCTACGAATCCACCGTGACATCCAATCTGTGGGCCGACGGCGCGGTCATGTTGGGCAAGCTGAACATGGACGAATTCGCCATGGGATCATCCAACGAGACCTCGTGGTACGGACCGGTGAAAAATCCCTGGCGGGCGAACGGGTCGAATGCCGATCTGGTTCCGGGCGGCTCGTCGGGCGGTTCGGCTGCGGCGGTCGCGGCCAATCTGTGCGCTGCTGCGACGGCGACCGACACCGGCGGCTCCATACGCCAGCCGGCGGCCTTTACCGGCACCGTCGGCATCAAGCCGACTTACGGCCGCTGCTCGCGCTGGGGCATCGTCGCCTTTGCCTCGTCGCTCGACCAGGCAGGGCCCATCGCTCGCGATCTGCGCGATGCGGCGATCATGCTGAAGTCCATGGCGTCCGGCGATCCGAAGGACACGACCAGCGTTGACCAGCCAGTCCCCGACTACGAGACGGCCATCGGCCAGTCGATGAAGGGAAAGAAGATCGGCGTGCCGAAGGAATACCGCGTCGACGGCATGCCGGAGGAGATCGAGACGCTCTGGCAAAGGGGCATTGAATGGATGAAGGATGCCGGCGCGGAGATCGTCGACATTTCGTTGCCCCACACGAAGTATGCGTTGCCAGCCTACTATATCGTCGCTCCTGCCGAGGCTTCGTCGAATCTCGCCCGCTATGACGGCGTGCGCTACGGATTGCGCGTGCCGGGCAGGGACATTGTCGACATGTATGAAAAAACCCGCGCCGAGGGTTTCGGCCGAGAGGTACAGCGCCGCATCATGATCGGCACCTACGTGCTGTCGGCCGGATACTACGACGCTTACTATCTTCGCGCGCAGAAGGTGCGGACCCTGATCAAGCGCGATTTTGAGCAGGCCTTCGCCGCCGGCATCGACACCATACTGACGCCGGCCACACCGTCTGCGGCTTTCGGCATCGCCGATCAGGACATGGCCGCCGATCCGGTCAAGATGTACCTGAACGACATCTTCACGGTCACGGTGAACATGGCAGGCCTTCCCGGAATATCGGTCCCCGCCGGCCTCGACGCGCGCGGCCTGCCGCTCGGATTGCAGCTTATTGGACGCCCCTTTGACGAGGAGATGCTGTTCCGCGCCGGAAACGTCATCGAACAGGCGGCCGGACGGTTCGAGCCTGCGAAGTGGTGGTAGCCCTGTCTTGAACGAATCGCTCCTGCCGCCGATAGTGCCCGCGGCAGGGATTTGAAGTCATGACTGACGTCTCGCGCATCACAATCCGCGAAACCGACAACGGCCTCGGAATATTCAATCCGTCGCGGGTTCACCTGCCCGTCGCGCTATTTCTCTGCGTCTGGCTGATTGGCTGGGGCGCGGGCGAGATTTTCGCCCTGTGGGCGCTGGTCAGCGGTCCGGACTTGGGGGGTGCGTTGTTTTTGGCCGTCTGGCTGACCTTCTGGACGATTGGCGGTATTGCCGCGATGTCTGTGCTGTTTTCGCAGTTGTTCGGCTCAGAAAAACTGTTTGTTACTGCCGGCGCTGTCGTGCGCGAGCAGGGATTCTGGAAGTTCACGAGACGCAAGGTTTTCGATCTGGCCGACGTGACCGACGTTCGCGCAGCGTCGGCGGCACGCCGCTACGGAAGGCAGAAAACGGAAAGCTCGTGCGGCATCGAATTCAATGCCAAAGGCGCAACCCATCGCTTCGGCGCGTCAATGGACGAAGCCGAAACCGCGGCTGTGTTGGAGGTATTGCAGCGGCATCTGCCAGCTGGGAAACCCGAGCGGCAGGTCCTGGCGAGCACGATCGCCG
>JBFIBB010000006.1:0-32316 GCA_041582695.1 Rhizobiaceae bacterium | reverse complement strand
GTTGTCTGGGTGTACTGCTGCTGGCCGCACTTTACCGCAAGCTGAGCTGGGAGAGCTTCGTCAAGTCGGTTACTGGCGCCTTGAAGGTCACCGTAATGGCGCTGTTGATCATCTTCGGTTCGGCAACATTCTCTGCGCTATTGGCATTCTCTGGCGCAAGCGCCGGCCTGATTGGCTGGGCAACCGGCTTCGAACTTTCGCCGGTCGTCATGCTGCTGGTCATGTTCGGCATCCTGCTCATTCTCGGCATGTTCATGGACCAGCTGTCGATGATGTTGCTGACCGTGCCGATATTTTTTCCGCTCGCCCAGACCCTCGGCTTCGACCTGAGCTGGTTCGGTGTCATCGTGCTCCTTTCGCTGGAGATCAGCTTCACCACTCCCCCTTTCGGACTCCTGCTGTTCGTCATGAAGGGTGTTTCCACACCGGGAACGTCGATGCGTGACATTTACGTGGCGGCGCTTCCGTTCATGGGATGCGCCATTCTGCTGGTCGGCCTGCTGATCGTGTTTCCCGAAGTGGCGACGTGGCTGCCAAGCTTTGCGAGATAGCATGACGGCAAAACCTCTGACTCTGGCACAGAAACTCATCGCCAAGGCTTGCGGCCGCGAGGTGGTGAATCCCTCGGAGATTGTTATAGCCAGAGTAGACTTGGCAATGGTCCACGATTCAGGTGGGCCGAGGCGGGTGAAACCCATTTTGGATCGGCTCGGCCGCAAGGTCTGGGATCGTGCCAGGGTTGTCGTGATCACCGATCATCTTGTTCCTGCGGCCGACGACCAGTCACGGGCGATACAGACCCTGACACGTGACTGGGTCGCGTCCGAGGGCATAGACGCATTCCATGACCAGATGGGTATTTGTCATGTCGTATTGCCTGAACAGGGTCATTTGAAACCCGGCATGTTCGTGGTCGGTGGCGATAGCCATTCGCCGACCGGAGGCGCATTCGGCGCCTATATGTTTGGAATCGGCGCGACCGAAATGGCCGGTGTTCTGGCAACCGGCGAGATCTGGCTCAAGGTTCCCGAAACGATCCTCATCGAATGGATCGGACGTCTCTCGGAAATGGTTTCGGCAAAGGACATGATGCTCCGTCTGTGCGGAGAACTCGGACTTGACGGCGGCAAGTACCAGGCGGTGGAATACGCGGGCTCCGCGATCTCGGCACTCTCGATGCAGGAGCGAATGACGCTTGCCAACATGACCGCAGAATTGGGCGGACAGGTCGGGCTCGTCGCTCCCGACAACATCACTGCCGACTACCTGCACGAACGTGGTATCGATGCCGGCGATACCGGACAATGGCGCACTGACGCCGATGCGCCGGTGATGGCGCGGCACACGTTCGACGCCGGAAGTCTCGAACCGCAGGTCGCGGCGCCGCATTCGCCCGCCAACGCCGGGCCGGTCGGGAACTACGAATCGATCCCTGTGGATGTCGCCTATATTGGCGCCTGTACCGGAGCCAAACTGGAAGATCTCCGGATGGCCGCTTCCGTCTTGCGCAAAGGCAGGCTTGCTCCGAACGTGAAGCTGATGGTCGCACCCGCCTCGCGTCACGACCAGAAAACCGCCGCGGAGGAAGGCATAATGTCGGTGTTTGAAAACGCCGGCGCCGAGATTCTACCGAACGCCTGCGGTATTTGCGCCGGCTATGGCAGCAGCCGCCTCGGTGAAAACATCCGCTGCATCTCGACCACCGCGCGCAACTTTCGCGGTCGCATGGGCGCGGCGTCATCGAGCGTCTATCTGGCTTCGCCTTATACCGTTGCAGCCTCTGCAATCGCCGGACGCATCGCCGATCCGCGTGAATTCGGCGGGTCTATGTGATGGTTATGAGCGCGCGCATCTGGAAATTTGGCGACGACATCGATACGGACGTCCTGGCGCCCGGCCGCTACATGACCGCGCCGATTGCAACGCTTGCAGCCCATTGCCTGGAAAATGTCAGGCCGGAGTTTGCCGCCTCGGTCAAGCAGGGCGACATCGTGGCGGCAGGAGCGAACTTCGGCGCCGGGTCATCGCGTGAACAGGCAGTCGAAGCGCTTAAGTATCTCGGAGTCGTCGCGATTGTCGCCAAATCCTTCGCAGGCATCTTCTACCGCAATGCAATCAATCTCGGACTGCCGGTGCTCGAATGCGCCGAAGCGGACTTGTTGGCCGATGGTTCCATGGCGTCGCTCGATATCGGATCGGGAAAACTTCAGATCGCAGGCCACGCCGAACCGGTCGAGTGCACCCCTATTCCGGACTTCCTGATGGCAATCATCGCGGACGGCGGGCTGGTGACCCATCTGGAAAAGCGCTTTGCCGGGGAGACTGCGTCATGACTGCGCCGATGCGCCTGCGCGAACGGATTTCCAGCGGGCAGATCTTGCTGGCTCCCGGCGTCTTTGACGGGCTTACAGCGCTGCTAGCCGAACAGGCGAGGGCCGAGGCTGTCTACCTGTCCGGCGCCAGCCTGGCGTACACGCGGTTCGGCAGGCCTGATCTCGGTCTCGTGTCGATGACCGAGGTTGCCGATACCCTGGCCCAGATTACCGATCGCATTTCGCTTCCGGTCCTGGTGGACGCGGACAACGGTTACGGCAATGCGCTCAATGTGCAGCGCTGTGTGCGCACCTTTGAAAGAGCGGGCGCGGCAGCGATCCAGCTCGAGGATCAGTCGCTGCCCAAACGCTGCGGCCACCTCGACGGCAAGACGCTCGTGTCCAGCCCGGAAATGGTCGGCAAGATCGGTGCCGCGCTCGATGCGCGCCGCAATGCCGGGACATTGATCATCGCCCGCACCGATGCGATCGCGGTCGAGGGAACGGAGGCTGCTCTGGAACGCGCCGAACTCTATCTTCAGGCCGGTGCAGACATCCTGTTCATCGAAGCGCCAAAAGACCGGTCCGAAATGGCGATGATAACTTCGCGCTTTGCCGGACGCATTCCACTCCTTGCCAACATGGTCGAAGGCGGCAAGACCGAGCTCTTGCCGGCAAGCGAGCTGCAAGCAATCGGGTACTCGGTCGCGATATTTCCCGGAGGCCTGGTTCGGGCGTTGTCGCGGACCGCGCAAGCCTATTTCAGCAGCCTGATCGAACATGGAACGACGGCGCCGTTTCTGGACCGCATGGCCACATTCGCGGAGCTGAACGAGATCATCGGTACCCCCGGCATGATCGCTGACGCCCAGAAATACGATCGCGGAGGGAATAGCAGATGATCGATCCGGTGACGCTGGCCATTCTGAAAGGCCGGCTTGAACAGATCGTCGATGAAATGGATGCGACGCTTTTTCGTTCCGCGTTCAACCCGATCATTGCCGAAGCCCATGATGCTTCCCACGGTCTCTACGAAGCCTCAAGCGGCGATACGCTGGTGCAGGGCAAATCCGGTCTGCCGATTTTCGTCGGCATCATGGCATTTGCGGTGAAGGCGGTTATCGACAAGGCCGCACGTGACGGCGACCTGGCCGACGGCGATGTTTACATCTTCAACGATCCATACGCCGGCGGCAGCCATCTGTCCGATTTCCGGCTGGTCAAGCCGCTCTATCGCGATGGCAAGGTTTTCTGCTACCTGGCGTCGGTTGGCCACTGGCACGACGTCGGCGGAAATGTTCCGGGAAACTACAACCCAGTCGCCACCGAGAGCTTCCAGGAGGGCATGTTGATTCCGCCGGTCAAGCTTTTCGAAGCCGGCCGGCTGCGTCAGGACATCGTCGATATCCTGTCGGCCAATTCCCGCCTGCCCGGCTCGCTCTACGGCGATCTCAATGGCCAGATAAATGCGCTTGATCTCGGTACCAGGCGTTTGAACGAACTACTCGATGAGCATGGCGACGGCATCGTTCTGGAGGCGTTGGCCCTGTTGAAGGAGCGCGCTTCGAAAATGATGCGTTCCCATATAGCCGGACTTCCCGACGGCACGATTTCGGCGGAAGACTGGCTCGACAATGACGGCATCGTCGACGAACCGCTCAGAATAGCACTGGATCTCACGATCAGCGGCGACACGATGACGATGGATTTCAGCCGTTCTTCGCCGGCATGCCGCGGACCCGTCAACATATCCCGTTCGACCACGGTTGCCGCTTGCTACGTGGCGCTGAAACATATTTTTGGCGACGTGCCGGCCAATGCGGGCGTATTGGAACCGGTGACTTTCCGTATAGATGAAAAATCACTCCTGTCGGCCACCGCGCCCAAGCCCGTCGGCGGATACACCGAGACCATCCTGCGTCTGATCGACGTCGTGTTCCAGGCTGTCGCACAGATTGCGCCCGAACGCTCCAACGCCTGCGCCTATGGCACGATAAACGCGCTGTCGATTGCCGGTTACCGCACTACCGGTCAGCGATGGGTCATGTTTTCCTTTTTCGGCGGCGGGCATGGCGGACATCCGGAGGGCGACGGGCTGAACCACGGCAACGCGCCGATCTCGACGGCGACAATCCCGCCGCTTGAAATTCTGGAAGCGGCCTATCCGGTCATGTTCACCCAATGGGCTCTCCGTCCCGACTCCGGTGGCGACGGCATGCATCGTGGCGGTTTGGGCGCCACATACGAGATCGAATTGCTGGAAGAGAGCGCCGAGGCATTTTTGTTCGGCGAACGCGGAAAGTTCCCGCCAGCCGGAGTCTGCGGCGGACAACCGGCGGCGCTCAACCGCTTCACCTACCCAGGCGAGAAAGGACCAACCAATCCGCCGATGGTCTCGAAGATGGTCGGAATCAGGTTGAAACGCGGCCAGCGCGTTCGCCTGGAGACGCCCGGCGGCGGCGGATACGGTCCGCCCGAAAAACGGGCCGCGTCGTCGCGACGGCGCGATCTCGAATTTGGCTACGTGACGGAACAGCGTTCATGACAGGCGCCCGTTGCGTTGTCGGTGTGGATGTCGGCGGAACATTCACGGACGTCTTTGTGCTTGACGAGGTCTCCGGCCGCATAGCCGTGGCCAAGGTGCCTTCCACGCTTGACGATCAGTCGCGCGGCTTTGTTGAAGGCGTCGCGGAAGCAACCGGCGACTTCACCGCGCTGACGACCGTGATCCACGGTACAACGACCGGAACCAACGCCCTGCTGGAACGCAAAGGCGCGAGGACAGGCATCATCACGACGCGCGGATTTCGCGACGTGCTTGAGATGCGCCGTCGCGATCGGCCAAGAACATGGGGTTTGTGGGGCATGTTCGAGCCGGTCGTCAGCCGCGATTTTCGGCTTGAGGTGGACGAGCGGACACTTGCCGACGGGACAATCCGGCATCCGGTCGACCTGGATCAGGTAAGGCAGGCCGCCACGCAATTGCTGGATCGCGGTTGCAAGTCCGTGTGCATATTCTTCATCAACGGATACGCCAATCCGGAAAACGAACTGGCGGCTGCGGAGGCGGTCCGCGCGATCTGGCCAAACGCGCATGTCACTGCCGCGACTGAAATCCTGCCGGAAATCCGCGAGTTCGAACGCTGTTCTACAGCGACTCTCAACGCCTATCTGCAGCCAGTCATTGGAAATTATCTGGAACGCCTGGAAAGCGCGCTGGCAGATCGCGGTTCGACGGCGGATGTGATGATCGTCCAGTCGAATGGCGGCCTGATGAGCATCGAAACGGCAAAGCGGTTGCCAGTGCGCACCGCGCTTTCGGGGCCAGCGGCCGGCGTCATCGCCGCCGCGCATATCGCGGGCGCATCCGGTTTCGACAATGTGATCACCTGCGACATGGGCGGCACTTCCTTCGACGTCTCGCTGGTTGCCGGCGGCCAATGTGCGCTTGCAGCGCAAAGCCAGATCGATTTCGGCATGGTGATCCGCACACCGATGATCGAGATTTCGACCATTGGCGCCGGCGGCGGGTCGATCGCCCGTATCGACGAGGGCGGGTTGCTCGAAGTCGGGCCGGAGAGCGCGGGTTCGGATCCCGGTCCCGTCGCATACGGTTTCGGCAATGACAGACCCACCGTCACCGACGCCAACCTGGTTCTCGGCCGCATCAATCCGGACAGGCCGATAGGCGGCAAGCTCGATCGTCTCGATCTCGACGCCGCCAAATCCGCCATCGTAAAGCGTATCGCCAATCCCCTTGGATTGACCGTGATGGAAGCGGCCGAAGCCATCGTCAGGGTGGCAAACGCCAAGATGGCCGGTGCGATAAGGCTGATCTCAATCGAGCGCGGACATGATCCCAAACGCTTTGCCGCGATGCCGTTTGGCGGTGGAGGCGCGCTGCACACCGGCGCTCTCATGCAGGAAATCGGCCTCGGCGCGGCCATCGTTCCGCGATTTCCCGGTGTCACGTCGGCGATAGGCTGTGTTCTAGCCGACATGCGTCTCGACCTCGTGCAAACCGTCAATGCGGTCCTCGATCAGCTCGATGTCGCGGATTTGCGCGAGCGGATGACAGCCATCGCGGCGGAATTGCAAGCCCAGCTGCAGAAGTCCGAAGCGACCGTCACGGGGATCATACGCCTCTTCGAGTTCGACATGCTCTATGTGGGCCAGACACACACCATTGCCGTGGATGCGGGCGAAAATGCCGATCTGGTGACAAACGAATCGCTCCGCCGCGCTTTCGAAGACGCATACAAGGCAGCCTATGGCAGGCTTCTGAAGAACCTCCCCATACGCGTCGTCAACCTTCGGGTGGCGGTTGTCGGAAAGAGGCCGGACCTCGATCTCTCGGGATTTGCCCCGTCATCGAACAAATCGGTCGAAGAGTGCAAAACAGGCTCTCGTGCCGTCTGGTACGGCGGGCGCGAATACAGCGCCGGCATCTACCAGCGCCTCGACCTTCCGGCCGGCGCCGAAATCACCGGCCCTGCGCTCGCGGAGCAGCCAGACACCACGATTTTCGTCGATCCCGGATTGAAAGGCAGGGTAGACGATCTGGGCAACCTGATCATCACTCGCCAGGAGGTTGAAAATGGCTGATTTGAGCGATCCCGCAAGGCTGGCGCTGGTCATTGTCGATCTCCAGAACGATTTTCTGCATCCGCGTGGCGCCTATGGCCGCGCCGGGAAAAGCGAACCGGCGATTGCCGCCCTGCCCGGCCGCGTCAGGCCCGTCGCCGATGCGGTGCGCCGCGCCGGCGGGATCGTGGTATCCACCCAGTTCACCCTCGTGCCCGGGCGGGACGGCGATCCGATGATCGCCGACCATCTGCGCAGATTGCGTCCGTTTCTCGCGCGCGGCGATTTCGCCCCCGGCAGTTGGGGACAGCAACTCGTCGACGAATTGCAGCCCGCACATTTCTCGGTCGAAAAGATCGCCTACTCGGCTTTCTACATGACACGGTTGGAGTGGGTGCTGCGCAAGAACGGTATCGACACCCTTGTGTTCTGTGGCATCGTCACCAACGGCGGCGTGGCCTCGACCGTTCGTGATGCCCATGTGCGCGAGTTTCATCCGGTCGTCCTGTCGGATGGCTGTGCGGCGTTCTCAAACGAAGTCCACGAAGCGGCCATCGCCGATCTCTCGACCATTACAGACGTCATGACTTGCGCCCAGGCAACAGCTTTACTGCAGCGACCCGAATAGTTCGCGCCCGGACGCCTCACAAGCCTTTCGGATTGGCGAGGAACTCCTCGATGATATGCGGCGGCGGCTGAATGAAATCGGATACCCGGCTGACGTTTAGCCCAGTCATGCGGCGCAGCTTTACCGCCATTTCGGCCATCTTGACGGCTATCGGTATCCCGTTGACGACCGGCGCACCGTCGATCTGATGATCGTGAAAACGCGAAAACAGCAGCATCGGAATTCCGCCGCCGGGAATGAGCACATCAACGCCGCCTGCGATCAGCGGCTTTGCCTGTTCCTCGAACAACGCCTTCACTTCCGCCGCCTTCTCGTCCGAATCGTAGGCCGCCAATATTTGGCCCGGCTCGAACGTCATTGCATGGACGCCGGTCACGCGCTCTTTCAGCCCGTACTTGCCGATCTGGTGATGGAACCAGGGGATGAAACGCGGATTAATGGTCACGATCCCGACCCGCTGTCCGAGCTGACATGAATAGAGCATGCTCGCCTCGCCGAGCGCGATGACCGGAATGTCGACCGCCGCGCGCGCCTCATAGAGACCGGCATCCTGGAAATGCCCAACGACAAAGGCGTCGTAGCCTTCTCGTTCTGCTTTGACTGCGTTGCAGATCATTTCGCGCGCGCAACGGAATTCGACCAGCGAATGCGCGTAAGAATCGAATGGCGTGATGCCCCAGACATCGACCGTTGTCTCGGGATCGGATACCTCTGCAAGATGTGGTCTCAATACATCCCAGTAGGTTTTGCCATTTTCGTAGTCGACGTAACTTTGATAGCAAATGTGGATTGGTTTCATGGTCATCACCCGGAAAACATTTTGGCGGTGCGTTGTCAGTGCATTGTGATTGAACGAGGTTGGGATCGTTAAATCAATGGCAGGATCATGCGCATCTGGGACTTTCGACCTCCAATCCGCGAATCGGATTCGGAGGCCATTCCAAGTTGGCCGAAAGTATCAAGTAAAATAAATGCAGCCTTGCGCAGTTGCTGACGAAGGGATGTATTATGGTGGTGTCCCGGGACAGAGAACCCGGGCACCAGGTTTCTGGTGATCCTCTTCGCGGGTTGGACCCGCTGGCCTTCTTCCGTATGGAGCCGCACATGATTCGGCGCATTGGCAAATACATACTCATCGCAATAACCGTTGTCGCAGCCGCCGGGCTTGTATCCTTTCAGCTTACCGCTTCCGATCGCGACAAGGAGGTGCTCTCGGCCTGCTGGACGATGGTGTGGGCCGGTTTCCGGCCAGTTGCGGATGTGAAGAGAACGGAGCGCTTTCTCGGCAAGGTCGACAGAGCGACTGCCATCTGCCGTGGCGTCGATGACTATGAACTTTATGCGGCCACCCCCTGGGTTGACTGGTCGAATTACTGGGGATCGGGCGATGAAAGCAGCAAGGCGACTGGCGGCACCGGCCTGATCCGCGACGCGCTGTCGGCACTGCTGTCACTCACCGATCACGTGTTCGATCGCGACACGCGCGGTCTGGATGGCACGCTGCTCGATCTGGAATACCAGCGGATGGAGTTGATACGTTTCAACCTGTTCGACAACGCCACCTACCAGCAATATGTCGACGGCCGGGAGGTCAATGGCATTCAAAAGCCCGGTTCGCTACTGCGCGTTTGGCCCGAGATGCGGTTGCCGGCCGACCATCCGGAATTCGGCAAGCTCGAGGTCCGGGAGGACGGCGACCAGGTCTGTGCGGGCGACCTCATTCGCCATCGGACACTTTCCGGCATTTGCAATGACATCTTAAATCCGGCGATGGGTTCGTCCGGTCAGCTTTTCGCGCGCAACAGCGCCTTCGAGTCGACTTTCCCGCAGTTGGAGCGCAACGAGCTCGCCAGAAACCGCCATGGCGGCCGGTTGGGCCTGCTCAAGCCCGATCCTCAGGTGATCAGCCGCAAGCTGTTCACGCGCCCGCAGCGAGCTGGAGCGAATTGCAACGACGGCAGGGGCGATGGTTTCGGCGGTGGCGACTGCGACTACACCAAGGCCAGCTTCTTCAATGTTCTCGCTGCCTATTGGATCCAATTCATGACCCATGACTGGTTCTCGCACATGGTCGAGGCGCGCAATGACACCAATCGCCTGATTGCGGGGGAAGGCGGCGCGCCCAGTCTCGGCTGCAATATTTCCGGCATCGAACAGGCCGAACTTGGCTGCCGTCCGCACGACAAGATGGAGCGTTCGCTCTACGCTGCGGAAGAGGACCCGCCGCTTCTTGGCGACGGAGAACATCTCGCACGAGCATACAAGACAACGCGCAACACTGTAACGGCATGGTGGGATGCCTCGCAGGTCTATGGTCACGATGAGCAGTCCCGCAAGCGCGTGATACGAAATCCGTCCGATCCCGCGAAGCTGCTGCTGGTAACGGGAATGGCCGGGGCGGATGAAGCTGACGGCTATCTGCCGGTTTTCGGTTCGCCATGCGACGACATTGGAGCCACAGACTGTTCCCCGATCAACTCGGAATGGGCGGGACAAGAAGCGACGGGTTTTCCCGACAACTGGTCGATCGGACTAAGTTTCTACCACAATCTGTTTGCGCGCGAACACAACGCCTTCGTCGACGCCTTGCGCGCGCATGCCGCAGACAATCCAGGTCAAGATTCCGGCCTGCGCGATCCGTCGGACCCTGACCGCGTCATCACCTACGCCGAACTGGCGGGTCCCGATCATGCCGGCGATCTGTTTGAAGTTGGCCGGCTGGTTGTTTCGGCTCTCATCGCCAAGATACACACCATCGAATGGACAACGCAGCTGCTTTACAACAAGCCGCTCCATGAAGGCATGAACTCGAACTGGAGCGGTCTCTTCACGGACAGTCCGATACCCAGCGATGTGACAGCACGACTGCTCAAACGTCTCTCGGATTCCGATAATCCCGTTGAGGCAAACCAATTCTATTCAGCCCTTAATGCCGGACCGGGCATCATCGGTACAGGTTCGACCAAGTATCCGTTCCCCGCTTTCCTGAACCGCGCATTCGGCAATGACCAGTGGAGTCTCAAAAACAACGGTGACATCAACGGCGGCACCAACCACTTCGGCTCGCCATTCAACTTCCCCGAGGAATTTACCTCGGTTTACCGTCTGCATCCCCTGGTTCCCGATTTGCTGGAACTACGCGACTGGCGCCAGCCGAACCAGATAAAGAAGAAGGTTCCAATCATCTCGACGTTCCGCGCCGCTGCCACTGCAACAATGCATGAAAACGGGCTCAGCGCCTGGGCTTTGTCGATGGGCAGGCAAAGACTTGGCGCTCTCGTTCTGCAGAACCATCCGCGTTTCTTGCAGAATCTCGATCTTCGTCCGCGGTTGGACACGACGATAGACGTGGCCGCCCTCGACATAATCCGAGACCGGGAGCGCGGGATTCCCAGGTTCAACGAATTTCGCCGCCAGATCGGACTGAGGCAACTGACGAGCTTCGACGACTTCGTTCAGGCGCGCCTTCTCGACAAGGAGAGCAAAGGCACGCTTGACGATGATGAAAAGATGGCGCTCGCGCACCAGCGCGAGTTGGTCGGTCTGATGCGCGAGATTTACGGCACGCACCTATGCGACAACTCGAAAATCATAAGCTTTGCCCAAGCCGATCCGAAGGGAATTGCCGCGGAGGGCAAGGGCGATACCCTGTTCCCGACAGATTGTCTTGGGCACCCCGATGGCTCGGTCGTCGACAACGTCGAAGACCTGGACAACATCGTCGGCTGGCTCGCCGAGACGACGCGTCCGCACGGGTTCGCCATTTCCGAGACCCAGTTCCACATCTTCATTTTGAATGCTTCCCGCCGGCTGTTCTCCGACAGGTTTTTCACCTCATCGTTCCGTCCCGAGTTCTATTCCGCGTTCGGTCTGGACTGGGTGAACAACAACGGTCCCGACGGAAGGCAGTATGAGCCCGGACTAGACAACGGCGAGACGGTGGAAGTCTCTCCGATGAAACGGGTCCTTCTGCGCGCCATGCCCGAACTTGCCGGTGAACTGCAAAACGTGCGCAACGTGTTCGACCCCTGGGCGCGGGATCGTGGAAACTACTACACACTCGCGTGGAAGCCGCGCGCCGGCGCCGAAACAGACGAGGCCTTCACCGGTCCGTAGGATAGCGGGAACTGCCGACAAGACGCGACTGCATCACCGCGAGAGGCGAGCATGGTTCAACGAAGCGAAGGACTGCCATTCAGCTGGAAACTCAGAAAAGCCTTCTGGAACACGTTCCTGGCACTGAAGTACAAGGGCGCCAAACCCGCCTATATTCCCGTTCCCGAACAGCAGGAAAGGAAGATCAAAGCCATCCCGCTTTGCGACTTTTATCCATCGATACCGATCCGCAAAGCCCAGGTTGCCGATCATGTCCCGGCCGATGAAGCCCAGATGGCAAAGCGAAAGGCTGTGACATTTCAGGTCTGGCTTTCACATCGCTATCCGCAAATGCAGCCAGGTCTGCCACCCGTGCCGGACAACCCGCAGGAGCGGCTTCGCCAGGCTTATTCCGGTAGCCGGTCCAAGCTGTTTGCGCCACCCGTGCTGCCTGATGTCCTGAAAATGTCCGATAGTGCGGACATGCTCGGCAGGCTAGCAGTCGAAGGCCCGTTTGCGGGCTACTTGCGGAAAATCGGCGACAGCTTTGAATGGGATCTGACCTATCTCGACAATCCCGCATTCTCCCTCCACCCCGGTTTGGAGAAGATTGGCGCGCGCGTGCGCTTCGAAGTCGACAAATCGAAGCGGTCGCTCCGCGCGGATGCGATCGAAACCGCTGCGGGATCGTTCAGATTGGGCGACAGCGGCTGGACCGCCGCCGTCCGGACAGCGCTTTGTGCGATTTCCAACGAGATTTCCATTGTACGTCACTTCACCTTTGTTCATCTCGCTGGCGGAAGCATGTTTGCGATCGCGACCCGCAACCAGCTGAGCGCCAATCACCCGCTGCGGCGATTGCTTTGGCCGCACATGTTCCGCAGCCAGTACAGCAATGACATGATCACCGAAGTTCAACTCGGGCCTACCGGCGATTTCGCAAACATGTTCTCGTTTACGGCGGAAGGCGTGAACAGGCTGATAGATCACGCATATCCCCGGTATCGGATCGAGACTGCGCACCCGAAACTTGATGCCTCTTTGCGCGGCATTGTCGATGCCGGCTTCGATACGCCAAGCCATCACAATCTGGAACGGCTTTACGATCTTCTTCTGCGCCACACATCCAGGTATGTCGACGCCTACTATCAGGACGACGAGGCAGTCTCGAGCGATGCCGAAGCCTGCGCCTGGCTTGAAGAAATGGACAATCTCATCCCGAACGGCACGGGTGCGATCACAAACGGCAAGGAACCGAAACAGGCGCTGGCCGAACTGTGCGCCGCCATGATCTACATCGGCTCGGTGCAGCATGAGGTTCTGGGCACCAATCTTTGGAACTATCAGCTTTGGACGCATGTCATTCCTTGCCGGATCTATTCGAACGGCCAGAACGAGCCTGTCGACGTCTACCAGCGCCTGCTGAACGCGAACCTGAACCTGAACATCTACCGCGCACAGATCATGCGTGATTTCGGCTATCTTGCTGTTGACGAAAAGGGCAAGTCGCTGTTCGCGGAATTTCTCGCCGATCTGACGGCGATGAACAAAGAAATGCGCAAGGAGCCGAATGTCCCTTGGAAAATCTATCCTGACATACTGGAAGCGAACATGAACGCCTGAGACGCGAAAATTACCGGGATGGCCGTCTCCAAACCCTCTGCGGCATCGGGTACGGTTTCTCAGACTGGTGATAATGGCCCTCCGCGTAGACGCTGGTTGATGCCGTGCGGTAGCTCAAAGCAGCCATTCGAACATGAAGTCATCGAACAGGCTTGTGATGCGGTTTGTGCTGACGATTCTGCCGTCGCCGCCTCAACCTGATAGTGCTGGGATATGGCACGGAGTAACTAAATCTCTGATAATTATCAAGAAATGGCGGTGGAAGCAGTCTTCCGCGAACTGGTCTCTGTTTGAATTCCCTGTTAACAGGCAATTTTTCAGCGAAGATGCCCAGTATTTGCAGAAAATGGTGAGTAGCGGACAGGTAGCGATTTGAATTTGCGCGGAATTTTCTAGCTTGCTCGACAAATTCCCTAGGCAACAGATCAGGGAATATCAGGGAACCTGACCTGCCCGATTTTTCGCTCTCGATGTCGCGGCATCCTTCTTCGACTCCAAAAAGTGGTTGAGATTCGTCCACCATCGAAAAATACATCTGGAACCGAATCCGGTTCATCTGTATCTAGTCACATCAGTTCGTACCGCCTTCCGGAGTGGAGGTGGTCGACACGAGCCGATTAGACCATGGAGGGTCGAGTTCGGCGTCGCCAGGCGGCAGCAATTGCCGCGCGGTTGACGCATCGAATTCGGCCCTCGTGGCGATCATCTCCCCGATCCGGCAAGGCGGTCCGGATCCCGAAGTTGGAGAACGATCGTCATGTCAGAAGGCAACAAGACCAAAAAAATCAAACCGGCAGATGGTGTGAAGGCTGCGCTCAATGAGAAGGCCAAGCGTCGGCGCAAACAGCATCAAGCTGTTCACGAAATCGCAGGTCACGGGCCCTCTTGCCGCAATGACCTGTTGCCGCGGCTTCATGTCGAGTATCTGTCGATCGAAAAACTGTCGCCTGCAAGGCGGCGCGTTCGTCGCGATGATGCCGCGCAGCTTGCCCGCATTGAAGCCAGCATCAGGAAGAACGGTGTCTGCCGTCCGGTTCTCGTTGATCGCGGGTACCGAATTGTTGATGGCCACGGCGTTGTCGAAGCTGCAAGGCGGATCGGACTGGAGCAAGTCCCTGTCATTGTCATCGGCCATCTGAGCGAGCCCGAAGTTCGTCTGCTGAAAATCACCCTGAACCGGCTCGGCGAAACCGGGAGTTGGGACGAGGAAGCGCTCAGACTGGAATTTGAGGACCTGATCGATCTTGGCGAGGATGTTGTCCTTTCGGGATTCGAAGAGGCCGAGATCGACCTGCTGCTGCTTGATGAATCAGATTCCGGAATGGATGACGAGGATGAACTGCCTGACTTGGCCGAGATTGCAGTTTCGCAGTCGGGCGATCTCTGGATCCTCGACAAGCATCGCCTGTTGCAAGGCGATGCGCTTGCACCGTCGAGCTACCAGCAGCTCATGGAGCCTGGTGAGCTGGCCAGAATCGTCCTCACCGACGAACCCTACAACGTCCCCAATGTCGGACATGTAACTTCCGGAAAACATCACCGAGAGTTCGCCATGGCCGCCGGTGAGATGACCCGGGAAGAGTTTACCCGGTTCAACCATCGCTGGATGCAGCTTTGTTCAACCTGTCTTCATGACGGCGGACTGCTGGCGACATTCATCGACTGGCGTAGCATCGATCTGGTCATGGCGGTCGCCAGTGAGCTTGCGCTTGAGCCTCTCAACGTCGTCGTCTGGACAAAGGCCAATGCGGGACAGGGCAGCCTGTGGCGTTCCCAGCATGAGCTGCTGCCGGTTTTCAAGAAGGGTAAGGCGCCGCACGTAAACAATGTCAAACTTGGCCGGTATGGACGATGGCGTTCGAATGTCTGGCACTATCCCGGCGCCTCCAGCCTCGGTTCCGACGCCCGGGCAGGGCTGGCGTTTCATCCGACCGTGAAACCGCGTGCCCTTTTGGAAGATGCACTGATTGACGTCACCAATCGTGACGAGATCGTGCTCGATCCCTTTGCCGGCTCCGGCTCGACACTGGTGGCCGCCGAGGCAGTCGGGCGCATCTGCAGGGCGATCGAAATCGATGGACGCTATTGCGACGTTATCATTCGCCGCTGGCAGGCGATGACAGGAGAAAATGCTGTTCTGGCAAGGACTGGCGAGACCTTTGCCGAGGTGGTGGCACGGCGTCTGGAAGGCAGCGACAACGGGGACGGCGACGATGACCCGCAAATCTAAGGCTGAGGATCAGCGTTCTCCGCACTATGAGGTCGGATACAGGCGGCCGCCTCGCGAACATCAGTTTCGGCCAGGCAAGTCCGGCAATCCAAGTGGCAGGCCTAAGGGAAAACCAACGCTCGAGGAAGTAATTGTCCGGGAGGCCCATCGCCTGATCACAATCAAGAGTGCAGGCAAGGATTTCAGGGTCACGAAACTCGAGGCACTCGCCCAACAGCTCATCAACATGGCGCTCAAGGGCGACATGGCGGCAGCCCGCCTGCTGCTTGCATATCTCGGCGCCGCCAACAGTTCCGGCAATGACGCGGTCGACGATCAGGTTATGGCCATGCCCGACGATGAAGCGATCCAGCGCATGCTGCAGCGGTTTGCGCATTTGCTGGATGCCAGGGACGAAGACGAATGACGACGGGCCGAGCTGAAAAAGTGGATGATGCTAGCGGTTCGCAGAACTTGCTCCGGCCGTCGTTGGAGGAACTGATCCCGCTCGCACGCGTCGACTTCTGGTGTTTTGTCGAGCTTTCCTTCCCGGTACTGCACCCCGGCCAGCGCATCGATTTTGCGCCCTACCTGGAGGTCCTGGCCCAGTCGATGATGCGCGTCGAGCAAGGTCGTTATCGGCGACTCGTCATCAACCTGCCGCCGCGCCACATGAAGTCGCTGATCGTCTCGATCCTCTATGTCGCCTGGCGGCTCGGTCGTAACCCGACGGCCAAGTTCATCACCATCTCCTATGGCGACGACCTTGCTCATGATCACGCGGCGATTACCCGCAAGCTGATGCAATCGCCCCTGTACGGGCGGATCTTTCCCGGCACCGTCCTGGTGCAAAAAGCAGTCGATTACGTGCGCACGACGAAGGGTGGATATCGCTACGCCACGTCGGTTGGTAGCGACATCACGGGTTTCGGCGCCGACGAAATCATCATCGACGATCCGCTGCAGCCCGACGAGGCGGCCTCCGAGCACGCAAAGGAGAAAATCCGGTCATGGGTCCAGAGCTCTGTCCTGACCCGCTTCAACGACCCGCGTAAGGGGGCTCTCATTCTCGTCATGCACCGGCTTGCCCCCGATGACCTCTCTGCGACCATGCAAAAGGAGGCCGACTTCGTGCTCCGCCTTCCCCTCGTCGCAGAAGTCGAGCGGCCGTTCAAGATAAACAACCGCTTGGTGATGCGTCGATTTCCCGGCGACATTCTCAATCCGGCGCGCATGAATGAACAAGACGTCGAGAAACTGAAGGCAAGCCTGCCCCGCCACGTGTGGGATTCCCAGTACCAGCAGCGGCCATCGGCGGGCGGATCCGGCATGCTTTCGATCGGCGCCTTCCGGCGTTTCGATCTGTCAAAGCCGCCGGCCTTCGAACTGATCATGCACTCCTGGGATATCGGCGCGACGACCAGCGGCAATCCGAGTGTCTGCACGAAATGGGGCCTGCGCCATGGAAAGGACGACCGAGATGCATTGTATCTGTTCGATGTCGTCCGGCTTCGCCTCGAAGTGCCCGAAGTGCTCAGCGCGATCAAGGCGGCAGACAGGCGCGACAAGCCCGCGCTCATCGTCATGGACGAGCGCGGCGTCGGCATGGGATTGTATCAGACTCTATTGCGCGACGGCTACCGCAACCTTGCGCCCTCGACAGCAACGAAAGACGCAATCGACCGCAGCGGCTACGCGCCAACTCGACCAAGCGCCTCGAAGATCGAGCGTTTCGCAAAGGCAAGCCTTTACATCGCCGACGGAAAGGTTCTGCTTCCTCTCGAGGCGCCATGGCTCGAAGCATTTCTGTACGAGGTCGCTGCGTTCCCGAACATCGCCGACGATGATCAGGTCGACAGCATGACGCAAATCGTCGCCAACTTCGACATCGCGGTGCGCAACGCAAGAAGGAACGCGCAAAACCGCTAATACTGGTCCGAACATTTACCGACCAAGCCAGTCCATGTAACACGCACTGGCCAAATTTGTCCGAGCATTGATGGATCCATACCGGCCACATTCGCTCCCCTCATCCGGGCCGGTTATGGATCAGCAATCCCGCGTCAAATGAAAATGCTCCACCGGGAGCGATCCGAGAACCGGCGACAGGTCGCTTTGAAATGTCGGATACCGAATCTGGAATTAAATCGCCCGTCGAACGCCGATTGCACCGATTGTAGGCAATGCTCTTTTTGGCGAACTCTGAGATGTGCTGGTACAGGTTTGGTTTACGGACGACATTCAATTTGGCGCGGCTTCTGTATCATTGAGCCAACGATTGAAATATCAGACCGCTTTTTATCGCCGCAAATGCCAATGCCAAAAGCAACAGAGTTTCCAGAACGATAACGACCACATGCCGCCAACCAAGTCCTAGAATGGCCTTCATGTTCGTTTTAACTCCGAGTGCAGAGATGGCGATGATAAGAAGCCAGGACGACAGTCCGACTGAGAAGCCAACCACTGTTTGCGGAATAATCAAGAAGCTGTTTGCCGTGGCAACAGCCACAAATCCAATGACGAAGGCCGGAAGCCTAACCTTGCTACTCTCATGTGTCGCGCCTGACATCAAAATGACAATCGCGATCAGCACGATCGGCAGAAGTGTGACGCGCAGCAATTTGACGATTGTAGCCGTGTCGCCAGCCTCCGTCGAAATCGAGTAACCCGCACCCACAACCTGGGCGACATCGTGGATGGTGGCTCCGACAAGAAAGCCGCTTTGAAAATGAGACAGACCGGCGAGTGAAAGGACGATCGGGTAAACGATCATCGCCATGGTCGACAGCGTGGTGACTGCGACCACTGTGAACAAAATGTTGCGTTCGGTTTTCTCGTTGTGTGGAATTACCGAAGCAATTGCCAGCGCTGCGGATGCCCCGCAGATGGCCACTGATCCGCCGGTCAGAAGCGCAAAACGCCATCCTCGTCCAAATAGCCGGGCGAATACAAAACCACATCCGATAGTCAGAGCAACCAGCGCAATGACTGTGGCCAAGCCTGAAATTCCGATAGATGCAATATCGCTGAATGTGATCCGAGCGCCCAGCAGGACAATTCCGGCGCGCAATAGCGTGCGCGATGCAAAGTCAATGCCGGCTCCGCACCGCGCATCGGACGCCAGAAAGTTGAACGCTATGCCGATCAGCAAAGCAAAAAGCATGACCGGCGCGCCGTAGTGCTCCGACAGGAATTTTGCAGCCGTAGCAATTGTTAGCGCGAGCAGTATACCGGGTAAGAGAGCCGACGCGCGGTCTCGCGCCGCGGCTGGGGAAAAATTCGGCATTTCGGATCCTGTCGGGGCCGCCATCCGGGTTTCCGGATGGCGGGGCAACGCTAGAGGAATCAGGCGCTGCGGTAGAGTTTGGTCATGGAGAATTCGCGATGGCCCAGTGCTTCGGCGGCAGTGTTGCGGCCATTGGCGGTCCTGCGGATCATCTCGATCAGTGCATCACCGGCGTCATCGATCGTCATCTCGCGTGTTAGCACGCCGGTGACATCGACATCGATATGTTCGCTCATCGTACGTAGTGTACGGGGATTGCCGGAGATTTTGATGACCGGTACGATCGGGTTGCCGATCACATTGCCCTGACCTGTCGGGAATGTATGGACGACGTAGCCGCCGGCAGCCATCAGGGTCACGCATTCGGCGGCGGCCGACGACGTATCCATAAAGTACAGGCCTTTGCCCGCTTCTGGTGCTTCGGCGGGCTCAAGAATGTCAACAAAATGGGTTGATTTGCCGATCTTCTCCAGATTGCCGAGAGCCTTTTCCTCGATCGTAGTCAGCCCGCCTTCAATATTTCCCTTGGTTGGCTGGCTGTCGGAAAGATCATCGGTCTGGTGGGCAAAGATGACATCATCCTGATAGGCCTTCCACATTTTGTACCAACGCTTACCGACTTCCTCGTTGATAGCGCGTTTCTGGCAAATGTGCTCGGCACCCGTGATTTCGGAAGTCTCGCCGAAGCAGCCATAGATACCTTCTGGTATGAGCTTGTCATACATGTTGCCGACAGTGGGGCATGAACTTAATCCGGTCGTTGTGTCGCTTTCGCCGCACTTGGTCGATACCCAGAGCTCGGAAATCGAACATTCCTCGCGTTGAAGTTCGGTTGCGTGATGCACGAACTCCTTGGCCTTTCGCGAGGCCGCCGCGATGGTGTTGATGTCACCGTTCTGCTCGATCGAAAATCCTGCCACCGGCTTGCCGGTTTTGGCAATCCCTTCGACGACGCGCCGCGTCCATCCCGGTTCGATACCGATAACCACACAAGCAGCAACATTTGGGTTGGCGCCGGTACCGATGATCGTACGGAAATGCAACTCCAGGTCCTCGCCAAACTGCAATCGCCCGTAGGCATGAGGGATCGCCATCGTTCCCTTGATATTGTTGGCTACCGCCTCACATGCCGCGTTGGAGATGTCATCGAGCGGCAGAATGACAACGTGATTTCTAACGCCTACCCGACCGTTTTCGCGCCGGTAAGCTTGGATCGTGATATTGGAGTACTTCGATGCCATTTTGAGAATCCTTACCAGCGTTTGGTTTTAAGATTGTGGGTGTGAACATGCGCGCCCCTGGGGATGTCAGAAACAATTTTTCCGATGTCCTCGCCATATTTGATCGCGGTGTCGCCCTTCTTTAGATCGTTCAGCGCGATCTTGTGGCCTATCGGAACGTCGGCACCGGCGCGAAGGCGAAAGGTCGAATTGTCGTGGGTAACACAGCATAGCATATCGGTGCCGGCCTTCAGGCCCTCAACAACGACGACACCAACATTGTCAGCTTGCTCGTGCACCAAGAGATGCGGGATTTCAGACATTTTGTCTCCTATTAATGGTTTGGCTTCAATACAATTTTCGGCGTGGCGACCTGACCGCGCCGTATTTCGGAGAAGGCCGCCGCACCATCTGCGAGCGGTCTTGTTTCGAACCAGTCGAGTGAGCCCAACCTGCCGTCAAACATGGCGGCGGCAGTTTTCCTGAAATCGTCAGGAGTGTAGGTGTAGGTACCGATGAAGGTGATCTCCTGAAGCGTCATGTAACGGATATCGAGACCACCATCGGCATCGCCAAGTCCGATATGCGCGACCACCCCGCCAGGGCGCACCATTTCGCAGGCGAGGCTCCTTGTGGTGGCGAACCCGACAGCATCAACAACAATGTCTGCCTGCTTCTTTTCGATCTTTAATTGCGTCCGTGGATCATAGACCTCGAACGGACCGGCCTCCTCCAGCGCGGAATGTCGCAACGTATTTGTTTCTGCGACAGAAATGTCCTCAGCCCCCATTGCAGACAGGGCGAGCGCGGAGGCAAGGCCGATAGCCCCACCACCGATTACGACGCATCTGGCCGCAGTTGCCGGAACTGCTGATGCAGCGAGCGCGAGACGTACCGTGTGCCAGCCGCAGGAAAGCGGCTCTGCAAGCGATGCTTTGTCGAGATCGAATTCGTCGGGAACGGTGACAAGGTTTTCCTCCGGCATGGCAACATATTGCGCGAATGCACCGGGCCGCGGCGGCATAGAGATGATTTGGCGATCCGGGCAGATATTGTTGCGTCCGGACCTGCAAGCTCGACACTTGCCGCATGACACCAGGGGATTGATGGTCACGCGACGCCCCTCATCCTTGCCGGACAAAACGATACCGGCCGCTTCGTGTCCCAGTATGAGCGGCGCCGGCCGGCGGTCGTCGTGGCCGAGATATGCATGCATGTCGGAACCGCAAATGCCGACAGCGTCAACCCGGATCAATACCTCGCCATGCCGTTCCGAAGCGTCCGTCTCATCGCGGAATTCCAACTTTTCCGGGCCCGTGTAGACAAGCGCTTTCATTTGGCGGTAAACCCCCCGTCAACAAAGAGAATCTGGCCCGTGACGTAGTCGGAGGCACGCGAGCATAAGAACAGCAACGGTCCTTCCAGATCGGCCAGTTGTCCGTTGCGGCCGATACAGGTCTGTTGCGCGTTTCTGACGGCGCGATCCTCATCGGAAAATACCGCGCTCGTCAGTTCGGTCGGAAAAAATCCCGGTGCGATTGCGTTGGCGTTGATGCCGGCGCCCGACCATGCTTCCGCCATTGCCCGGGTTAGTTGTTCTACCCCGCCCTTCGAAGCGCCATATGCGATGCCGCCAGGGAAAGCGCGGCGAGACTGCAGGGAAGCGAAGTTCACGATGCGCCCCCAGTTCTTCCGTTTCATTGCGCCTACGAAGGCCTGCGCCAGAAAGAAGGGAACGGAAAGATTGAGATGGATTGTTCGGTCCCACCCATCCGCCGTTACGTCGTCGGCGGCCTGGCGAGTGTTGATACCAGCAGCATTGATCAGTAAGTCCGGTGCCCCAAATAAGTTTGCTGCCTGGGTGGCTATTGCACCCAGTTTTTCCCGATCAGCCAAATCCGCAGCAAGCGCCATCGTTTCCCCGCCGGCTTCCGCTCGCCACGCTTCCAGCGCGTCGTTTCGCCGGGCAATGCCCACGACCTTCGCGCCGGCCCTGGCGAGCATAGTCGCTGCTTCCCGGCCGAGCCCGCTGCTTGCGCCCGTAACACAAGCAATCCTGCCATCAACCGAGAATAGTGTATTTGCGGTCATGGCTTCGGGCCTACTCTACGGCCGAGAGATCAAACGTCTCACTGGGGAAATATTTTTGCAGGCGGATGTCGGCGGTGCGCGCATGGCCCTCCATGCCCTCCAGCCGCGATATTCGCGCCGTCGCCTCGGCGATCGGCCGCGCGCCATCCTCGGTGGCGCGCTGCCAGGTAACAATCTTCATGAATTTGTGCACCGACAAACCACCCGTATAGCGCGCCGCACCGGAGGTCGGCAGCACATGGTTGGTTCCCGATGCCTTGTCGCCAAAGGCAACGGTTGTCTGCTCGCCAAGGAAAAGCGAGCCGTAGCACTGCAACCGAGCAAGCCACCAATCGAGATCTTCAGCCTGGACGCTCAAATGTTCGGGTGCATACTCGTCTGCCGTTGCTGCCATATCCTCGCGGTTGTCGCAAAGGATAACCTCGGCATAGTCGCGCCAGGCCGCCTCTGCATTTTGCCGGTTGAGTTCGGGAAGCGTTGCGATGAGTCGCGGAACCGCATTCAACACCTTTTCGGCAAGCGACCTGCTGTCTGTGACCAGCCATACTGGTGAATTGTACCCGTGCTCGGCTTGACCGACGAGGTCGGCTGCGGCGATCTCCGGATCGGCAGCGGCATCGGCCAAGATAAGGCTGTCGGTTGGACCGGCGAACATATCGATACCGACTCGGCCAAACAGGATCCGCTTTGCTTCGGCGACAAACTGGTTGCCGGGTCCAACCAAAATATCGGCGGGTGGAAGGCCAAACAGGCCGAAGGCCATAGCGGCGACACCTTGTACGCCGCCCATCGCCAGAATCTTGTCGGCACCGCAAAGATCGGCGGTGTAAACGATCGCGGGATTGATACCGACGTCCGGGCGGGGAGGGGAACATACGGCGATATGACCGCAACCGGCCACCTTTGCAGTCGTCACCGTCATGATCGCGGAAGCGACATGGCTGTAGCGGCCTCCCGGCACGTAACAACCGGCCGCTTGGCACGGTATGGTCTTCTGGCCGGCGATCAGCCCGGGGACAATTTCAACCTCGACATTGCCCAGTGTCTGTTTTTGCGCTTCCGCGAATTTTCGAACATTGTCATGAGCGAAGCGGATATCGTCCTTCAGTTTCTGCGACAGCTTCGAGGATGCCTCGTTAATCTCATCGCTCGTTACGACCAGATTTCCGGTGTAGCGGTCAAACTTTTCGGCAAATCGCCTTGCCGCGTCTTCGCCGCCCGCTTCGATTTCGTTAAGGATGCCCTGCACCGTTTCAGTGACCGAACTGGCGTCGCTTGTCGAGGTCTTTTCGGCTTTTTTCAGATAGGTACGAGGCATGGTGATGTCCTTAGCGATAGATATCAGGGAGAAGGGTGGTCGAGATGACAGGGAGATAGGCGATCATCAGCGTCACCAGGAGCATGAACAGGACGAAGGGTACGGCGCGCCAGGCGATCTTTAAGATGGATTCACCTGTGAGACCGGACACTACGAAGAGGTTCAGCCCGAGTGGAGGCGTGATGAAACCGACGCCGAGCGCCGTGATCATCATGATGCAAAACTGGATCTCGTTCATGCCAATGTTATCGGCGAGCGGCTTCAGGATCGGCGCAAGGATGACAATGTTGGGCGTCGTTTCCATTACACAACCAGCTGCGATGAGAATGCCGACCATCATCAGGATCAGCATCCAGGGTTCATCGCTGACGGAGGTTGCTGCGGCCACAAATCCTTGCGGGACACCCAGGATTGCAAGCGCTTGGGCGAGCGGCAGCGAGAATGCGATAATTGGCAAAATCACGCCGTTGACCTTGGCTGAGCTGACCAGCATCGCCGGAAAATCGCTCAATTTCAGCGTTCCCAGCAGAAATCCCATGGCGATCGTGACGACCACGGCGGTTGCGCCGGCTTCAGTAGGGGTAAGCCTGCCCGAAAATATGCCGTAGAAAATAATGCCGGGAACGATAAAGGCGTACCAACCTGATTTGAGCGCAACAAAAAGGCGGTTCGACCATTCGCTGAAGCTTATGTTTCCACCACCTTCCCAACCTTTGAGCCGGTTCATGATAATGTTCGTGGCAAGGATCGAGAGCAGGATCGCCAACCCGGGGATAACTGCGGCTAGGAACAGAGTTGATGCGGAGATTCCGAGAACAAGGCCAATAATGATATAGGCGATCGACGGCGGGATCAGGATACCGGTACACGCGCCGGCGGCAACAAGCGCACATGCATAGGGACGGGGGTAGCCGGATTCTACCAGGCGGTCGATGGTCATACGTCCGACTGCCGCGGCACCTGCTGCGTCCGAACCTGAGATCGCTGCGAACATACCGCAGACTAGAACCGTGGCCGAACCAAAGCCGCCTTTGGCGAACTGCGTCAGGGCTTCGGCCACATCGAGGAATTTGCGACTTAGTCCCGTGCGCACCAGCACGTCACCTGTTAGGATGAAGAGCGGCACTGCGGTCAGCGCGAAGTGATCAATTCCATGAAAGAGACTCTCGCCTACAAGCGAAAGAGGCAGGGCGCCTGAGATCAGCAACATGAGAATTGCGGAGGCTCCGATCGCGGCCCAGACGGGCACGGCGAGTGCGACAAGGATGATGAACAGGATGACCGGGCCGTAGAAGTCCCAGCCAAGCTCAATGGTTTGTTCCTGAAGTTGGTTCCAAAGCATGGTAGGGTCCTCAGTCGAAGAGTTTGTCGCCTTCGTAGACGGGTCGGCCAGAACGAAGGTTTTCAAGATCGCGGAGGAACGACTGGACCAGACGCAGGATGACCAGCGCAAAGCCGATCGGAACTGCCGACAGGAACCAGACTTGGCTGATGCGCAAGCCATGGGTGACAGATCCGAATTTTGCTGAGACAAGCACAGTCTCGAATGACCAATAGAGAGCGATCACCGCGACTGCGAACATCACTATATCGCCGAATATGTAGAGAAGCCCTTTTGCGCGGCGCCCGACATATTGCATGATCACATCAATCCGGATGTGTCCACGCTCCCTTACCGCTGCCGCCGCGCCTATCCAAGCGAGATAGATAAACGAATAGCGGACCATCTCTTCCCCCCAGATCGAAGAGTAGGAAAGAACCTCGCGGCGCAGTACCTCGATGAACATCGTAGCGACAAGCATCACGTAAAAGATCAGAAGCGCCCAACGTTCCGCATTGCGGTTCAGGTTTTCGAGGAAGCGCGGCATGAAGTCCTCCCGTTTCGGCGCCAGAAGACATCTAGGCCGATTTCAGTTTGTTACGGCTTGGCTTCGCTAAGCAGCACGGGCTGGCATAAGACTGCCAGCCCGAATCGCCAATCAGGCATCGTGAACGTAGAAACGTCCTTTGGTGTTGGCCGCTTCTTCAAGCTTGGCGAAGACGTCCATCGAACCGGCCAAATTGACCTTGAACTTGTCCCATTCTGCGCGCTGGTAACCTCCTGCTTCTTTCCATTCGGCCAACTGATCGTCGGTAAGGGAGTGGAACTGGACACCTGCCTTGCGAAGCTCCGACATCGCATAGTTGCGTGCGGCCGGCACCTTTGCGAGGTTCTGCTGCCGCGTAATCAGGCCCGCGAAAAGCAATCCTTCCTGGACATCACTGGGTAGGGCGTTAAACCACTCGAGGTTCATCGAGTAGACTTGGCTATCCGGCACCGCCTGAGTGAAAGTGATATGGCTCAGGATGTCAGCAAATCCGAATACGTAGAGTGCGCCAACAGCGGGATCCAAAGCGTCAGCCACGCCCTGCTTGATCGCGGACGGCGTTTCACCCCAGGCAACCGGCGTCGGATTTGCGCCAACCATGCGGTAATATTGCTGCAGCATTTCCGAACCGGGGACCCGGAACTTGATGCCTTTGAGATCAGCCGGCAACAATACCGGACCGGCGCCTCCCTTGCGGATTGCTACCACGCGAGGATCAATGTTGACGTAGTACAATGCCTTGAAGCCAGACGCCTCCACCTTGGGATTGACTTCGGAACGCCACACTTCTGAGGAGACGAGATTTTCGAAACGCTGGTTCGAACCGCAGAAATACGGAAGGTTAATCAGGTCGACAACGCTGGCGAATGGCGCGAAGTTTGACAAGGAGTGCTGAGCGCACTCGATCGTTCCCGTCTGCACGGCCTGCGCCAATGCACCACCGGCTCCGAGCTGGCCGCCCGATGCAAGCTTGACATAGATTTTTCCATTCGTGGCATTCTGAATGTTCTCTTTCAGATCGAGCTGCATAATTGGATAGCTGCGATCGGCAGTCAGCACATAGGCTGTTGCGATCGTCATAATATGATCGGCGGCCTGCTGGCGTTCACGCTCTTCCTGCGCGGTTTGCGCGGCAGCTTCGTCTGACCACAATGTGCCGGCTGCACCAGCGACCAACGCGGCGGTGAACGCGCCCTGTCCAGTCAGCTTGAGGAAATTGCGCCGTTCCGCTGATTTGAGCGCTTCGCGTGAGGTCGTATCGGTCATAAGGATTCTCCTCCCTGTTTAGAAATTTTTGAATCGGAGCCGATCTGTTTGCGCTCCCGAATCAAAATGGCAATCACGAAAGCGATGCTGGCGCCTAGCAGCGAAAGCATTTCGGCGACATCGTTGAAGAACGTGCCCAACCCGGCGAATCCCATGACGATGTTGACAAGGAACACCGAAAACAAGGCTCCTGAAATGGCGAAAGCCAGCCAATCCCCCTGTTTCATTCGATCCTCCCGATTTCGCAATATGTGGATTGTAAGCGCTTACATTGATCAATGCAAGCGCTTACACTTGAAAAAATCGATTTTTCTCATAAGATCAAAAATTCTAACGGTTTTCTGAGAATGAATGAACATCAAAGGTCAACGCTGAGTGATGTTGCGCGCGTCGCCAACGTGTCCACGGCCACCGTCTCGCGCTGTCTTAACGAGCCGGAACGGGTGGTGCCCGAAACACGCGAACGTGTGCTGCGTGCTGTCGAGCAACTAGGCTATACGCCCAATTTCGGCGGGCGTGCGCTTGCATCAAGGCGCACCGACATAGTGGGAACTGTGATCCCGACGATGGACAACGCCATTTTCGCAAGCGGCTTGCAGGCATTTCAGGAAGCGTTGTCGGAGTCAGGCGTCACGCTGATTGTTGCCAGTTCCGGATATGATCCGCGTCAGGAGGCCGAACAAGTCCGTTCGCTTGTCAGCCACGGGGCGGACGGTATCATGCTGATTGGATCGGCGCGACCACAGTCGACTTATGATTTCCTGCACAGCCGGCGCATCCCTTATGTGCTGACTTGGAATCTCGGTGATACGGCCGATCATTTTGTGGGCTTCGACAATGTGCGCGCCGCAGAGGAAATTACGGCAAAGGTGATCGAATTCGGGCACCGCAAAATCGCTATGATTGCCGGTATCACTTCCATGAATGACCGAGCCGCAGATCGTGTGCGTGGATTTCGCGCAGCTGCTCGTCGAGCGGGCATTGACTCAAATCGGCTACCTGTCATCGAGGCACCATACATATTTGAAAGCGGGGCCAAAGCGTTCGAACAGTTGTTCATAGGAAAACAGCGCCCGACAGCCATAGTCTGCGGCAACGATGTACTGGCAGTTGGCGCGATTAGCCGTGCAAAAGCGCTTGGTGTCAAAATACCCGGTGATGTTTCGATCACCGGTTTCGATGATATCGATATCGCGAGCATTATCGAACCGCCACTGACAACAGTTCATGTGCCTCACCGTCGAATGGGGGCAGCGGCTGCACAGATGTTACTACGGCTGATCGAAGGCGAAGACGTCGATCAGAGGATCGAGATTGGTGTGGAAATAACATTCCGGGAAACGCTTGGGCCTCCGCCAGATGTGCGGTCTTAGTTGGCGGCCGTCATAATTGTTGATTTGTCTTCAGAGGTTTACGGCTGCGCGCAGGTTAGAAAAGTCCGGACAACTGAAGTGAACGTCCTTGGAAGAACGATGGTCACAACCCATCGGGACTGTAGTTCCGAAATCAAACAAAAGGCATTGACGATGTACAAAAAAATAGTTGTGGGACTTTCCCTGGAGCACGGAATTTCCGAGCGCGCGCTTGGTGCCGCAAAAAAACTCGCCGATGCAGGCGCTGAGATAGTGGCCGTTCACGTGACCGAGCCTCTGCATGGATCAGTGCGTTCGTTTGTTTCGAATGACGATCTTAAGAAGGCGCGGCAGAAGACAGAATCCATGCTGAAGGAACGCGTCGACAATCATCCTGAAGTGGCCTCGGTTGTACTTGAAGGAAATGCCGGACAGGTCATTGCCGAATATGCCGAAGAGGTCGGCGCCGACTGCATTGTTGTAGGGTCGCACAAGCCAAACATCGGCGACTACCTTCTTGGCTCCACGGCGGCACGCATTGTGCGTCACGCAGGATGTTCTGTTCACGTACTGCGTTAGTGAATAATCGATTGGTAAACGTCTATTGTCGATAAGTATGCGGCTATCGAAAAACCTTGGGCAGGATAGTGCGATCGAGACTGCCCCTTGTTTCGACGGTTTCGTAGGATTGATGTGAATTTGTCCGACCTCGCTGGACATTTCCGACAATCTCCAATGCCCGCTTCATTGACGAACCGATTCTCGTGGCCGGCCTCAATTGAGTGGACTGGTAACAATTTTAGTTCGTGGGCGGTCTTTCGTGCAACGGAATGGCGGTTTAGGCCACACTATGTATAGCATGTCGTTTGTCACGCTGCGTTGTTTCGGCGACGGATGGCAACGCCAGGCGAAGAACGATCACACCGATAAGCGCCGACAGTAACGAACCGGTTAGCACGCCCATGCGCACTGCCGCGGCGTTCTCGGGGTCAGAGAATGCCAGTGTTCCAATGAAGAGACTCATCGTGAAGCCGATTCCGGCCAAGAGTGACACGCCATAGATTTGCGACCAGGTAACACCTTCTGGAAGCCTTGCAAGTCGGAGCTTTATGGCTGCCCATACGAACCCCATGATTCCCAGCTGCTTGCCAAGGAACAAACCTGCGGCAATCCCGAGTGGGATCCCTTCCAGCAAATCGGAGAGTCTGAACCCGCTTAGCGATACTCCAGCGTTGGCAAACGCGAAAATCGGCATTATTCCAAACGCAACCCAAGGCGCGAGACCATGTTCGATTTCCTTGAGTGGGGATCTGCCTTCCTCATCTTCCAATCTGAGCGGAATGAAGAGCGCGACCACCACGCCGGCCAAAGTCGCGTGAACGCCTGATTTCAGGACGCAGATCCAAACAACAAGACCGATCACAAGGTAAGGCGCGATCCGCGTAATGCCGCGATAGTTCAGATAGGTGAGCCCGAAGATGCCGAGGGCAGCCATGATTAGGATTTCGGGAGACAGGTTGGAAGTGTAGAACAGGGCAATAATTATAATGGCGCCGAGATCGTCGATAATCGCGAGCGCAAGCAGGAACACCTTCAGCGCGGTTGGAACACGCGGACCCATTAGCGCCAGAACGCCAAGCGCAAAAGCGATGTCTGTGGCAGCCGGAATGGCCCAGCCATTCAGGACGCCGGGGTTGCCAAAATTAATCAACACATAGATGGCCGCCGGAACCAACATTCCACCAATGGCTGCGCTGATCGGTAGCCCGGCTTGCCGAAGATTGGAAAGACGGCCCTCGACGATCTCGCGTTTGATCTCAAGGCCAACCAAGAAAAAGAAAACCGCCATAAGACCATCGTTGATCCATAGCAGCAGTGGCTTGTTGAGCTCGAGGGCTCCAATCTGTATGACGACAGGGGTTTTGAGCAGACTGTCGTACAGCCAAGCCAAGCGCGAGTTGTCCAGCGCTAAAGCCATTACTGCCGCGACCATCAACAGGACGCCGCCAGCTGCCGGATGCTGAAAAAAACCTTGGGCTCCCCTCGCCAGGACGCCTGGCTGCTTTAATATTTCTATCACTGTTTGTCTCCCAACTCGTTTCATTACGAAGAAACTAGCTGGCAGGATCACATCAATTCCGAAGCGGAAGGCTATGGAGAAATGTGACCGTGTCTAAACGAGGAAAACCCGCCCGAGTATCGGATTGGGAACAACAGATCAACGGTGTCCGAAATGGTGGGTTGAGGCCGCTCGACCAAAAAATCGAACATTCGCAATGGGCTGCGAGGCTGCCGATTGATGGCGAAAAGCGTGCGATGAAATGTTAAAGTCTCTCGATAATCGTTCCGAGCCGACATCAACCAATTCATCGATTGCCCGAAAGCCGGCCGGTCTCAGTTCTTGATTTCATTCGGTCAGGCAAAAATCTCCCTGAACCGACCGATGCAAAGTCGGAATCCGGCTTCGAAATCACCATTGCCGGGGTGGTAGACGCTTTCAAAGCTGATCACACCTTTGTAACCATCCGCGCGAAGCGCATCGGCGATCGGCTGAAATTGGTTTGCCAGTTGCCCATAGCCCATGCGCCGCACTTCCAAAGTGGCCGACGGGGTATCGACCTGCACGTCCTTGATGTGGATATGGCCCAGATATCCGTCCTTCGCGGTTTCATAGCCGCGCGGCCATGCCACCTCGTGGCACCAGCAATTGTTGGCCGGATCCCACAGGATCTTGAGCACGTCCTTGGCATCAAGATCGTCAATCAGTTTGCGGGCGGTCCAGTTGGAATTGACCATGGTGCCATTGCCAGTCTCGACAACGAGCGTTATGCCCGCTTGGCGCGCTACGTCACAAGCCGGTGCAATCAAAGACAATGTCTTGTCCCAGGCGCCATGGGCCACATTCCATCGCTCGGCACCGTTCCGACCCCAGAGTATCTGTTCTTTCTTGTTTGTCATGATCCGAACGAGCGGGCTGCCGACCACGTGTGCCATGTCGATGACGCGTTTCAAGGCATCCATATGCTTGGTGTGGAGCTCATCGCCTGGCACGTTCTGTGTGGTCATGCCGGCGAAGATGTGACGGCTCAAGCAGGAGACAGGTTTTCCCCGGTCACGCAAGAGCGTGTCGATCTCCCGAATTTCCCCGGTACTGTGATCACCCACTTCCTTGTCGCCGACGAATTGCAGTTCTGCGTATTTCAGATCGAATTCGTCCATGACATCGACGGCATGCGCAAGGTTGCGACTGATGCCGTCGCAGATGACGCCCAGCCTCATCTTGCACCGTCGCGGTGTAACCGAGCACCCACGATCTCCTCGATCACGCGCGTGCAAGCCCAATTGTCGCCTGTGGGGTATTTGCTCTTACCCGCGTGAAATATCTGCATCGCGGTTGAAGCCATCAGCATAGGCACCTCAAGCTCTTCGGCCAAATCGAGCGAGATGGTCAGATCCTTGTGCATGGTCCCGATACCCGAGCCGGTGTTTTCGAACTTCCGATCAATGATGTTTTCCAGGGCGGTATTTGTGCAGCCGCATCCTGCACCGCTGGTCGAGAATACCTTGTAGAGGTTCTCACCCTTGACGCCAGCCTTGGCCGCGAGAACGCTCGCCTCGAAAGTGGCAGAAAAGATGGATCCGATCAGGGTCTGCAGGCAGGCCTTCACCGTTTGACCCATGCCCGGCTCTTCACCGACACGGTGAATGGAACGCGAGACCGCTTCCATAACCTCCGAGAATGCATCGAGCACTTCCTCGGGCGCCGCGGCCATCATTGTCAACGTGCCATTTTGCGCACCAGGAAAGCCGCCTGATACCGGGCTGTCGATCAGTTCGATCCCTGATCCTTTCATGGCAGCGCCGATTTCGCGAGCCTCGCGCGGCTTGATCGTCGCTGTAAGGATTACCGCTCCACCCGGTGCCATATTGGCTACCAACCCGTCACTGCCGAGGATCACCTCCTTGGCCTGATCGCCGCTCATGACCATGACGTAGACGGCATCGGCATTTGCTCCAACTACCCCGACATTCGACGCAGCATGTCCTCCCATTTCGCGGAAAGCGGCCATTCGAGTCTCGTTAATATCGAAGCCGGCTACCTCGAACCCGTTGGCGATGAGATTCTTCGCCAGCCCTGATCCCATGTTCCCCAAACCAATCACGCCAGCGCGCATCCGATCTCACCTCTCCGAATGTATTCGTTGGCGGTGAACCACACGAACAAATCACTTTACACTGGTTCGAAAGGCACCGCTCGGTCTCGTTTCTGTCATGCTTGTCAATTGGCGTGCAACCGCCGTTCTGGATAGGCGCATCGTAATCCGCAAGTCAACTTAACCGCAAAGCCGACATAGTTTGGACGTCGATGCATTGAGATCGCCCGAATCACAGATTTGCAGCACAAGCTCGAACCGGTCGCGGTTGCCGCGATTGTTTGCTGCTATTCCGTTCGAGACTTCGATC
>JBFIBB010000005.1:0-33536 GCA_041582695.1 Rhizobiaceae bacterium | reverse complement strand
CGATCTATCGGGCCGGCTCGATGATAGGGAGACGGCGCGGAAAACAGCGCCGGGATGAACATGGCACGGTCAGATCAGGCCAACGACGCCTTTGCCGCAACCTCGTTCCTTTACGGCGGAAACGCCGCCTATGTCGAGCAGCTCTACGCCGCATACAAGGCCGACCCGCAGTCGGTAAGCGAAGAATGGCGGGGTTATTTCGCGTCACTGCCCGATGATGCAGCCGACGCGGCGCGCAATGCGCGCGGCGCATCCTGGAAAAAGCCGAACTGGCCGATCGCGGCCAACGGCGAACTGGTCGCAGCGCTTGACGGCGACTGGACTCCGATCGAAGCGGTGATCGCCGACAGGCTGGACAAGAAATCGAAAGCCAATGGCGTAGCTTTGGCCGCTGCCGACCTGGAAAAGGCGGCCCGCGAATCGGTTCGCGCCCTCATGATGGTGCGCGCTTACCGCATGCGCGGCCATTTGCATGCCAATCTCGATCCGCTCGGACTGGCCGGCAACAAGGAGGATTACAACGAATTGTCGCCGGAGGCTTACGGTTTCACCGAAGCCGACTACGACCGTCCGATCTTCATCGACCATGTGCTCGGTCTGGAATATGCGACGATCCGGCAAATGCTGGAGATCCTCAAGCGCACCTACTGCTCGACTCTCGGCATCGAGTTCATGCACATATCCAATCCGGCGGAAAAGGCCTGGTTGCAGGAACGCATCGAGGGACCGGAAAAGGGCATCTTCTTCACCAAGAACGGCAAGCTGGCAATTCTGCACAAACTCATCGAAGCCGAAGGCTTTGAGCAGTTCATCGACGTCAAATACAAGGGCACGAAGCGCTTCGGCCTCGACGGCGGTGAGGCGCTGATTCCCGCACTCGAGCAGATCATCAAGCGCGGCGGCTCGATGGGCCTGAAGGAAATCGTCCTCGGCATGGCCCATCGCGGCCGTCTCAATGTTTTGAGCCAAGTGATGGCCAAGCCGCACCGCGCCATCTTCAACGAGTTCAAGGGCGGATCGTTCACGCCCGACGATGTCGAGGGCTCGGGAGACGTCAAGTATCATCTCGGCGCCTCGTCGGATCGTGAGTTCGACGGCAATACAGTTCACCTCTCGCTGACGGCCAATCCCTCGCATCTGGAAATCGTCAACCCGGTGGTTATGGGCAAGGCCCGCGCAAAACAGGATCAGGTCTTTGGCCGCAAGCGTGAGGAAATTGTGCCGCTCGCCGAGCGCGCCAAGGTTTTGCCGCTGCTCCTGCACGGCGATGCGGCCTTTGCCGGACAGGGCGTGGTGGCGGAATGCCTGGGCTTGTCCGGATTGCGCGGCCATCGCGTCGCCGGCAACATCCACTTCATCATCAACAACCAGATCGGCTTCACCACCAATCCGCGCTTTTCGCGATCCTCGCCCTATCCGTCCGATGTGGCGAAGATGATCGAGGCGCCGATATTTCACGTCAATGGCGACGACCCGGAAGCCGTCGTCTATGCGGCGAAGGTCGCGACCGAGTTCCGCATGCTGTTCCACAAGCCGGTGGTCATAGACATGTTCTGCTACCGGCGTTTCGGCCACAACGAAGGCGACGAACCGGCCTTCACCCAGCCGATCATGTACCGCAAGATCCGCACCCATCGCACCACGGTTCAGATCTATGGCGAGAAACTGATCGGCGAGGGCGTCATCACCGAAGCCGAATTCGAGAAGATGAAGGCTGATTTCCGCGATCTCCTGGAGGCGGAATTCGAGGCCGGCAATTCCTACAAGCCCAACAAGGCCGATTGGCTGGACGGCGTCTGGAGCGGTATCCGTCTTGCCGACAACCAGGACGAACAGCGCCGGGGCAAAACGGCTGTTCCGATGAAGATGCTGAAGGAAATCGGCCGGAAACTGACCGAGGTGCCCAAGGATTTCGAGATTCATCGCACAGCGCAGCGTTTCATGGACAACCGCCGCAAGATGATCGACTCGGGCGAAGGTATCGACTGGGCGACCGGCGAGGCGCTCGCTTTCGGATCCATTCTCACCGAAGGCCATCCGGTTCGCCTGTCGGGCCAGGATTCCGAACGCGGTACGTTCTCGCAACGCCATTCCGTGCTTTACGACCAGCGCGACGAAAACCGCTATATCCCACTCAACAATCTGAGCGCCGGGCAGGCGAACTTCGAAGTCATAAATTCCATGCTTTCGGAGGAAGCCGTTCTCGGTTTCGAATACGGCTACTCGCTTGCCGAACCAGGCGCATTGACGCTCTGGGAAGCGCAGTTCGGTGACTTCGCCAACGGGGCGCAGGTGGTTTTCGACCAGTTCATTTCCTCCGGCGAGCGCAAATGGCTGCGCATGTCGGGTCTGGTCTGCCTGCTGCCGCACGGCTACGAAGGGCAGGGGCCGGAGCACTCCTCGGCGCGGCTTGAGCGTTTCCTCCAGCTTTGCGCCGAAGACAACATGCAGGTTGCCAACTGCACCACGCCGGCGAATTACTTCCACATTCTGCGCCGTCAGTTGAAACGCGACTTCCGCAAGCCGCTGATCCTGATGACCCCGAAATCGCTGCTGCGCCACAAGCGCGCGGTTTCGGCGCTGTCGGAAATGTCGGGCGAGTCGTCCTTCCACAGGCTGCTGTGGGACGACGCGCAGCTTCAAAAGGATCCGCCGGTCAAGCTCGTGACCGATTCGCGCATTCGCCGGGTCGTCATGTGTTCCGGCAAGGTCTATTTCGACCTGTTCGAGGAACGCGAAAAGCGCGGCGTCAATGACGTCTATCTGCTTCGGGTCGAACAGCTCTACCCGTTCCCGGCCAAGGCGCTGATCAACGAACTGTCGCGCTTCCGCAATGCCGAGATGGTCTGGTGCCAGGAAGAGCCGAAGAACATGGGCGCCTGGTCGTTCGTCGACCCGTATCTTGAATGGGTGCTCGCCCATATCAATGCCAAGCACCAGCGTGTCCGCTATACCGGGCGGCCAGCCTCCGCCTCACCTGCGACCGGGCTGATGTCCAAGCATCTGGCGCAGCTCGAGGCGCTCCTCGAGGACGCGCTTGGCGAATGAACTGAACCCAACCCGAAACGGAAACAAAAAACATGGCAACTGAAATCCGCGTTCCAGCACTGGGTGAATCCGTTACCGAGGCAACGATAGGCCGTTGGTTCAAGCAGAAGGGCGACAACCTCGCGGCAGACGAGGCGGTTGTCGAACTGGAAACCGACAAGGTGACGCTTGAAGTGCCGGCACCCGCCGGGGGCACGCTGCAGGAGATCATGGCCAAAGAGGGTGACACGGTCACGGTCGGCGCGCTGCTCGGCCTTATTGCCGAAGGCGCTGGCGGCGCCGAACCAGCAAGCAAGCCGAAAGCCGAACCGGCGGCCGCCGAGAAAAAAGTCGAAGCCAAAGCTGAAACCGACAAGGGCGAAGATGTTGCTGTCTCGCCTGCGGCCGCGAAGATGATCGCCGAGGAAGGACTTGACGCCGGTTCGATCGAAGGCTCCGGAAAGCGCGGGCAGATACTAAAGGGCGACGTGATCGAGGCGCTCGAAAAGGGAACGGCCGGCCGGGCCGAAGCCGCTGCGCCTGCCGAGGCAAAAACCGGACCGGTCTCAAAGGCGGTGGCTCCCGCGCCGGCGCCTGCCGCTCGCGCGCCCTCGCCCGCCGGCGATGAAGAGCGCGAGGAACGAGTGCGCATGACGAGGCTTCGCCAGACCATCGCGCAGCGCCTGAAGGACGCCCAGAATACGGCTGCGATGCTGACCACATTTAACGAGGTCGACATGAGCGCCGTAATGGCGCTGCGCGGCAAGTACAAGGACCTGTTCGAAAAGAAGCACGGCGTGAAGCTGGGCTTCATGGGCTTCTTCACCAGGGCGGTCTGCCACGCGCTCGCCGAGATCCCTGCTGTCAACGCCGAGATCGACGGAACCGACATCATCTACAAGAACTACTGCCATATCGGCGTCGCGGTCGGAACCGACAAAGGCCTCGTCGTGCCGGTGGTGCGAAATGCCGACCAGATGTCCATCGCCGAGATAGAGAAGGAAATCGGCCGGCTTGGCGTTGCCGCGCGCGACGGCAAGCTTGGCGTCGCCGACATGCAGGGCGGGACGTTCACGATCTCCAATGGCGGCGTCTATGGCTCGCTGATGTCGACGCCGATTCTCAATGCGCCGCAATCGGGCATTCTCGGCATGCACAAGATCCAGGACCGGCCAATGGCGGTTGGAGGTGAAATCGTCATCCGGCCGATGATGTATCTGGCGCTCAGCTATGATCACCGCATCGTCGACGGCAAGGAGGCGGTGACGTTCCTGGTGCGCGTCAAGGAGAGCCTTGAAGACCCCGAACGGCTGGTGCTGGACCTTTAGGAGAGCGGCCCGGTGAACATTGAATTCCTGATAACGGCGCTGATCGTGGTGATCGCGCCCGGCACGGGCGTAATCTACACCGTCGCTACCGGCCTCGGCCGCGGCCGGCTGGCAAGCATCGCAGCCGCTTCCGGTTGCACAGCCGCCACGATCCTCCATTTGGCCGCAGCGCTTTTGGGCCTTGCGGCGATCCTGCATGCCAGCGCGCTGCTGTTCCAGATCGTCAAGTTCGCAGGCGTTGCCTATCTGGCCTATCTCGCCGTCCAAATCTTGCGCGATCGCGGCTCTGTGCGCTTCGACGGCATCGAGACGGGCGAAGGTCTGGCGGGCACCGCATGGACCGGCTTTGTCATCAACATTCTCAACCCCAAGGTCTCGATTTTCTTCATCGCCTTTCTTCCCCAGTTCATGTCGCCCGGCCAAACTGGCGCAATTCGTGAAATCCTCTTGCTCGGCGGCGTCTTCGTCGCAATGACATTCGTGGTCTTCGTGATCTATGGACAGATTGCGGGCGTTGTCCGCAATCGAGTTCTCTCAAGTCACAGGGCGATGAACTGGATCCGGCGAACCGTAGCCGTCATGTTCGCCGGGTTCGCGGTGCGTCTGGCTTTGAGCGAGCGCTGACGGCATGATCGCGGCTCCCTGTATACCGGCTTTGGCAACCACTGTGCACGGCGCGCTCCGGCAAAACGAGCGCCGGGCATGACCGAAGCGGCAAAGACGCTTCTCGTCACCGGTGGTTCGCGCGGTATCGGTGCGGCCTGCGCCATTCACGGCGCAAAGGCCGGCTATCGAGTCGCCGTCAACTATGTATCGGACGAGGCAGCGGCAAACCGCGTGGTCGCCGAAATAGAGGCGGCCGGTGGCGAAGCGTTCGCCATATGCGCCGATGTCGCGGTCGAGGTGGAAATCCTTGCCATGTTCCAAGCGGTGGACGAGCGCTGGAACAGGCTCGATGCTTTCGTCAACAACGCCGGCGTGGTCGATGTGGCTTCGCGCGTCGAGGGCATGAGCGCGGCGCGCCTTCAGCGGATGTTCGCGATCAACCTGACGGGCTCGTTTCTCTGCGCGCGCGAGGCGGTGCTGCGCATGTCCACGGTCCGCGGCGGCCTGGGGGGCGCGATCGTGAACGTCTCTTCGGCCGCGGCGCGCATCGCCAGCCCGAACCAGTATGTCGATTACGCTGCTGCCAAGGCCGGCATCGATATCCTGACCAAGGGCCTGGCGCTCGAAGTGGCGGCGGAGGGCGTGCGCGTCAATGCCGTACGGCCGGGCATCATCGATACCGATATCCACGCCTCCGGCGGCGAACCCGACCGGGTCCGGCGGCTGCGCGAGATGGTGCCGATGAAGCGCGAGGGGTCGCCACTGGAGGTGGCGCGCGCAATACTATGGCTGCTGTCCGACGAGGCATCCTACGTGACTGGAACGGTTATGGATGTCAGTGGCGGGCGGTGAGTTCAAATACTAGGCTATGCTCAAGGGCGAATTGAACGGCAGCGAGGGTTAGACGTTATGGCGTATGATGTGATTGTTATCGGCTCCGGCCCCGGTGGCTATGTGTGCGCGATCAAGGCGGCGCAGCTTGGTCTCAAGACGGCGATTGTCGAAAAGAACCCGACATTCGGCGGCACCTGCCTCAATATCGGCTGCATTCCTTCCAAGGCACTGCTGCACGCTTCGGAACAGTTCGCCCATGCAGAACACGGGCTCGAGGCGCTCGGCGTCAGTGTCGGCAAGCCGAAGCTCAATCTGAAGAAGATGATGGCGCACAAGGATGCGACCGTCGAATCGAACGTCAAGGGCGTCGAGTTCCTGCTCAAGAAGAACAAGATCGACATATTGCCCGGCACCGGCATCGTGCGCGGCGAAGGCAAGGTCGCCGTGCGCGCCAATGGCGGCGCCATCGACGAATACGACGCCAGGAACATCGTCATCGCCACCGGCTCCGATGTCGCCGGAATTCCGGGCGTCAAGTTTGAGTTCGACGAAGAGGTCATCGTCTCTTCGACCGGCGCCCTTTCGTTTTCCAAGGTTCCCGACAAGCTCGTCGTAGTCGGCGGCGGCGTGATCGGCCTGGAGCTTGGTTCCGTATGGGCAAGGCTGGGCGCCAAGGTGACCGTGGTCGAATATCTCGACACCATTCTCGGCGGCATGGACGGCGAAGTGGCAAAACAGTTCCAGCGCATGCTCGCCAAGCAGGGATTGATCTTCAAGCTCGGCGCCAAGGTAACCGGCGTATCCAGGTCGTCGAAGGGTGTTTCGGTCACGTTCGAACCCGCCAGCGGCGACGGCGACTCGACGGTGATTGAAGCTGACGCCGTACTGGTCGCGACGGGCCGGGTTCCCTACACCAAGGGCCTGGAACTGGAGAAGGCGGGGGTGGTGCTGGATGAAAAGGGCCGGATACGCGTCGACGGACATTTCAGCACTTCCGTTACCGGCATCTACGCGATCGGCGACGTCATCGCCGGACCAATGCTCGCGCACAAGGCCGAGGACGAGGGCGTCGCCGTCGCCGAAATCATCGCAGGCCAGGCAGGTCATGTGAACTACGACGCGATACCCGGTGTGGTCTATACCAGCCCCGAAGTCGCTTCCGTCGGCAAGACCGAACAGGAGTTGAAGGACGCGGGCATCGACTACAAGGTCGGAAAGTTTCCGTTCTCGGCCAATGGCCGCGCCCGCGCCATGCTCGCTTCCGACGGTTTCGTTAAGGTGCTGGCCGACAAGAGGACCGATCGCGTGCTCGGCGTCCACATTGTTGGTTTCGGCGCCGGCGAAATGATCCACGAGGCAGCGGTGCTGATCGAGTTCGGCGGGTCTGCCGAAGACCTTGGCCGCACCTGCCACGCCCATCCGACAATGTCGGAGGCTGTCAAGGAGGCGGCGCTTGCCGCCTTCGACAAGCCGATCCATTTGTAAGGCAGGCCGCTGTTACCGGAGTTCGACGCAAATCATGCAAAACAAAACCCGGCCTACTGCGGCCGGGCCTGTCACCAGTATTCTCTGCAGACGGTTTTTATTCGCCAGTTTCTTCATCACCGGTCGCGATGGCGCCGGTAATGACCTCATCAACCTTTTCTTCATCAACCGCATCCGCTGTCGTCGACATCGACGTATCGGCCTTTTCGAGCGAAGCTACGGACATAGTATGATGTTCGGCGGTCTTCGAGAACGGGCAGGCGGCTGCCGATACAGACATCAGCGCAAGCGCCGAGATGCTTGCCAGCAGGAACTTCATCGTTTCCTCCTCCGATTGGCGTTGGTCGGATGGTACCAAACTACAGGGATTTTGCCAGTAAACTCTGTGCTATTTCCGGCAAACCGCTGAATTCCGCAGCTTGCCGGTCGATCAGTCGGCCCGCGTGACCCGGTAACCGGCCTGCCGGAGCAACGCCACCAGACCCTCTTCGCCCGGAAGATGCAGTGCGCCGACCGCGATGAATGCTCCGCCGGCATCGAGATGCGGCTCGGCATTCTCCACCATGCCATGGTTGCGGGTGACGACCATGACCTGTTCGAACTCCGCGTATCCGTTTTTGGCCGAGGGCACCATGGTTTTGGCGAGCGGCCAGATGATGCCGATATCCCGGGCTTCATAGAGCGCGATCATCGTCTCGAACACGTCGTCGAGCCGGTCTCCGAGTTTAAGCGTCTGAACAAGTCCTTCCACATGCAGTTCAAGAGGCAGCGAGGCCATCGCCCGCAACTGGCTGACAGCGGTTTCCAGACCCGCGATTGCCTTTCCGGCAGCTTCGGCGTCTCTGGCAAGTTTCGCATCCAGCACTTCGAGCCCGCTCCTGCGCCGCGAAAACTCGCATGCCGGGATCGAGACCATCGAGGTCAAAAGCCAGGGCTGCATCTTTGCCACGCTGCCTGGCGGAATGCCGCGTTCCTCGAGCGCCTGGTTGACCACCTCGGCGTCTTCCGGGGACAGGAGCGATTTCAGCGTCGTCGTTCCGGGCAGCATCATCAGTTCGGGATGCGACATCAGCGAGATCGCCGCCTGTTTCTCATCGAGAATGTCGGTCGTCTCGATGACCACCGTTCTGGCGTCATCGAAAGCAGCCTGCGCTTCGGCGGTCAGTTTCGTCACCCGCTCGTCGGTGAGGTGAATCGTGCCAAAAAGAAAGGATGGCTCGACACCATCCTTCTCGACCTTCCAGAGCAGGCCCTGGCCATTCGGCGTTCGGGCCGCTTCCAGTCGCAACTCGGCAAGTTTGCCGGGATCCTCCTTCTCGAGCTGCTGCAGCAAATTCTCGCCCGTGCAGGCCTGCAACGCCGCAGCCTTTACGGTCGATGCGCCGATCAGAAGAACGATAGCGAAGGAGATGACAAACAACAGGTTAGCCAGGGCGATTACCCCGAGCGCGATACCGGAAGCCTTGTCTGCGATCACGGTTGCTTTCGACATGGCTCAGAAACTAGCGTCAAAAAGACGACATTTCGTTAATCGCACCGGGCGAATTGTCGCCAAAATCAGGCGCGCGGATGGGCCGCATCGTAGATGTCAAGCAGGCGGGTCGTGTCGACGCCGGTGTAAATCTGCGTGGTCGACAGGCTGGCATGGCCGAGCAATTCCTGGATCGTCCTCAGATCGCCGCCCCGGCCCAGCAGATGGGTCGCGAATGAATGGCGCAGCGCATGCGGCGTGGCTGTTTCGGGCAGATTGAGCGCCGCGCGCAACTTCTGCATCGCGCGCTGCACGATGGCCGGCTGCAGCCTGCCGCCGCGCGCGCCGCGAAACAGGCTTTCACCTGGATGAAGATCGTACGGGCAAATCCGGCGGTATTCGAGCACGGCACGAACCGCAACCGGCAACAATGGCACAAGGCGGGTCTTGCCGCCCTTGCCGGTCACGCGCAGCGATTGGCAATTGGCGTTGTTGATCTCCCCGCCATCGAGATTGAGCGCTTCGGAAATGCGCAGCCCCGAGCCATAGAGAAGTGTCAGCACCGCCGCATTGCGCGCGGCAATCCACGGCTCCTCGTCAAGCTGTTCGACCGCCGAAACCGCCCGTTTTGCATCGCCCGCAGTCAGCGCTTTCGGCAACGATTTCGGTTGTCGCGGCGCGCGCATTGCGGCAGCGCCGGCGGCGTTGGCCAAACCCTTGCGCTCAAGGTGCCGTATGAGCGAGCGGATGCCCGCAAGCCCGCGCCCGAGCGTCCGCGCGCCAGCGCCGCCATTTCGTCTCGCCGCAAGAAAGGCGCGAAAGTCGGCCGGCCTGAGCGTTGCGATATCTTTCGCCGAGACCGGCGCACCGAGGTGGCCGGCCATGAATTGCAGAAACTGTCGGGTGTCGCGCTCGTAGGCCTCGATCGTAAGCGTCGCGAGCCGCCGTTGGTTCGATAGCATCGAAAGCCAATCGCCGCGCAACGCGGCCAGTGCCGGCGTCATGAAGACGATTGGTGCGGCATCGTTCTTTTGCTTGCCCAATTGCATCACCCATGGCCCGAACATCAAGTCGGTGCAAGTCTAGCGGTGCATGGTTACGGACCGGTTGACGCCACAATCGAGCAAAAACCGTTGCCCCCATCCACCGACGGCGTTATGCCCCGGACCATGATGGCGGAGTTCAAATCCAGAATGGTGGTGCTGGGCGTCGGCGGCGCGCCGCACGGCGTCAGGGGCGAATTGCGCATAAAGCCGTACACCGCCGACCCGCTGGCGCTTGGCAGTTACGGCCCGTTTCGCGGATCGGATGGCAACACCTACGAGATCGTTTCGGTTCGCCCGGCAAAAAACGTTGTGGTCGTCAAACTCGCCGGCATCGACAGCCGCGAGAAGGCGGAGGCGCTGAATGGCGTCGAATTTTCGGTGCCGCGCGAGGCGCTGGAAAGCGAAACGCTCGAAGAAGAAGAGTTCTTCCACGCCGATCTGATCGGCCTGGCGGCGCTGGATCGCGATGGCGGCCGCTATGGCCGGGTCACCGCGGTTCACGATTTCGGCGGCGGCGACATGCTCGAACTGGCGGTCAGCGCCCGAAAATCCGTCATGATTCCGTTCACCAGGGCGGCGGTTCCGGAGGTCGACTTCTCCGGCGGGACGATTACGGTCGACCCGCTCGCCGCTGGTCTGCTCGACGATGATCCGGAGGTCGATCGGTGAGTTTTTCCGCCACCATACTGACGCTCTATCCGGAAATGTTTCCGGGCAGTTTGGGCCTGTCGCTGGCGGGCAAGGCGCTCGAACGTGGCGACTGGTCACTGGAAACGGTGCAAATCCGGGATTACGGCCATGGGCGGCACGCCAGCGTCGACGACACGCCCGCCGGCGGGGGCGCCGGCATGGTCATGCGCGCCGATGTGCTCGCAGCCGCAATAGACGCGGCTTCGACGCCGGACGACCCGCGTCCGCGGCTGCTGATGAGCCCGCGCGGCAAGCCGCTTCTCCAGTCCCGCGTGCGCGATCTGGCGGCAGGTCCCGGCGCGGTCATCGTCTGCGGGCGGTTCGAAGGCGTCGACCAGCGTGTGATCGAGGCGCGCGGCCTCGAGGAAGTGTCGATCGGCGATTACATCCTGTCGGGCGGAGAACCGGCGGCGCTGGTCCTGCTCGATGCGGTTGTCCGGCTGTTGCCCGGCGTGATGGGAAACGCGGAGTCGGGTTTTCAGGAGAGTTTCGAAAACGGTCTGCTCGAGCATCCGCACTACACCAGGCCGATATCATTCGAAGGAAAGCCGGTTCCTGAAATCCTGCAATCCGGCAATCATGGAAAAATCGCCGAATGGCGGCGCGAAAGAGCCGAAGAACTGACGCGCGAACGCCGCCCCGATCTGCTGGCGGCGCATAAGAAGAAGACGGAACGGCCATGATTGACCGGACTGGCTCTTGAGGGGTGACAAGGCGATAAAAAATGTGTATGAGCCGCCATCCGATCGGGGCAGAACCCCGGGATCCGTCAACGATGGATGGTGAATACGCCCCTGCCGGCGCATGGATCATGCAAAGGCAATGTCACGCGGCTTGAATGTCAACCTGCGGGCAAATGCCGGGCGCTCTGGCTGTTCGAAGCAAGAACAAAAGGATTTGAGACGATGGACATCATTCGTCAGCTCGAGGCCGAGCAGGCCGCCAAGATCGAGGCCCAGCGCCAACTGCCCGATTTCTCCCCCGGCGACACCGTGCGTGTTCAGGTGCGCGTCACCGAAGGCACACGCACCCGCGTGCAGGCCTATGAAGGCGTCTGCATCGGACGTTCCGGCTCGGGCCTTCAGGAGAATTTCACCGTTCGCAAGATTTCCTACGGCGAAGGCGTGGAGCGTGTTTTCCCGGTCTATTCGCCGATCGTCGAGGGCGTGGAAGTGGTCCGCCGCGGCAAGGTGCGCCGCGCCAAGCTCTATTACCTGCGCGACCGTCGCGGCAAATCGGCCCGCATCACCGAGAACACCGGCGCGCGCGCCAAAAAGCTGAACGATTCCGAACGGCAGGCGCTCGCCGACGAGAAAGCCCGCATCGAGGCCGAGAAGATCGCCGCCGCCGAAGCGCTTGCCGCGGAGAAGGCAGCAGAGGATGCAGCGGCAAAGGCGGCGGAAGCCGCAGCCGCCAAGGCGGAAGCAGGCGGCGAAGCGCCGGCGAAGTCCGAGTAGCTTTCCCAACCTGTCGTTTTTCGAAAGCCCGGGGCTATCCTCCGGGCTTTTTTATTGCACCTTGGAGTTCCGGATCCGAGCTTTGCAAGCGCTGACAAGGCTCCGGACATGCATTAGGCTGACTTCAAATCAAACAGTTGGAGGAACAGTCCAGATGTCAACCGCAAAGGCTCTCATCGCTTTCGCCCTGTCTTTGTTTCTGGCGCCGGCTCTCGCCGCTGCCCAATCGTTGCCCGATCTCGGCGGCCGCGATGTCGTGGTGGTGACCGAAAACGCATATCCGCCGCTGCAGTTCATCGATCCGAAGACCGGTGAGCAGATCGGCTGGGAATACGACGCAATGAACGAGATCGCCAAACGGCTGAACTTCAAGGTCGAATACCAGAACACGTCCTGGGACGCGATGATCCAGTCCGTGTCCGACGGCCAGTACAACATCGGCATGACCGGCATCACCATCAAGGAAGATCGCATGGAGAAGGTCGATTTCTCCGATCCGTACATGCGCTCGGAGATGTTCATGCTGGTGCGCGGCGACGAAGAACGGTTTTCCGATGCTGCCAGCTTCGCCGCGTTCGAGGACGGACTGGTCGGCGCGCAGCCGGGCACGACGCCGTTTTACGTAGCCGTCTACGACGTTCTGGACGGTAACGAGCAGAATCCGCGCATCAAGCTGTTCGAGACTTTCGGCGCTACTGTTCAGGCTTTGAAAGCTGGCGACGTTGACATGGTTTTGACCGACGGTACTGCCGGCAAGGGCTATGTCGAGGCGTCAGGCGGCGGTTTGAAACTGATCGGCGAAGCGCTTGGAACCGAGGATTTCGGCTTCATATTCCCGAAGGGTTCCGACCTGGTCGAGCCGGTCAACGCGGCCATTGCGGCAATGAAGGCCGACGGCACCATCGACGCGCTCAACAAGAAGTGGTTCCTCGACTACAAGTTCGGCGAATAGAACTGCCGGGCGCTGGCTCGATCCCGCATTGGCCCGCCACATGGACCCGCCGTTCCGCGCCGCGACCGAAAAGGAATTTCCCTGGTGGCTTGTCGCCGCCGGCGCGCTGGCTGCGCTGATTGCCGTCATCATCGCCGCCAACAGCCTCTACCTGCAAGTATTCACAATTATCTCCCGCGGCATCTGGGTGACCATTTTTGTCACCATTGTCGCGTTCGCGCTCGCTTCGGCTATCGGTCTTGGTCTGGCGCTTATGGCGTTGTCGGGTTCCATAATCCTGCGCCAGACGGCCCGTTTCTATGTCGAGATCATCCGCGGCGTGCCGATTCTCGTGCTTCTGTTCTACATCGCCTTTGTCGGGGCGCCGGGCATCGTCGCGGCATGGAACTGGGTCACTGCGCCCCTGCAGCAAGCGGGAGTTGCCGGCGAATTGAAGGTGCGCGACATTTCGCTGTTGTGGCGCGCGATCATTGCGCTCACCATCGGCTACTCCGCCTTCATTTCCGAGGTGTTCCGCGCCGGTATCCAATCTGTCGAAGCAGGCCAGATCGAGGCGGCAAAGGCGCTCGGCCTGTCGCGCTTCCGGCGTTTCCACCTGATCGTGCTCCCGCAAGCCATACGCACCATACTGCCGCCACTCGGCAATGATTTCGTGGCCATGGTCAAGGATTCCTCCCTGGTTTCCGTACTTGGCGTCGCCGACATCACGCAAATGGGCAAAGTCTACGCATCCGGCTCCTTTCGCTTTTTCGAAACCTACTCGATTGTCGCCTATATCTATCTAATACTGACCGTAAGCCTGTCGCTTGCGTTGAGGCGGCTGGAAAAGCGCCTGCGCCAGGCCGGAGAGAGCCGATGAGTGATCCGCTCGATGCCGTCTACGCGGCGGCAAGCGACGAGGAACTGGCCGAAGCCTATGCGCGCTGGGCGGCCGACTACGACCGCCACACGGTCGCGATGGGCTATTGCTTGCCATGGCTAATCGCCGCCTGGATTGCGCGGCATGTGCCGAAAGGTGCGGGCCCGCTGCTCGATGCGGGCTGCGGCACCGGCCTTTCGGGTCCGGCGCTGGCGGCCCTCGGCTATGACGATCTGGAAGGGCTCGACCTGTCCGAAGAAATGCTCGCCATCGCCGCGAGCCGCAACGTCTACCGCAACCTCGAGCAGGCGGCGCTCGGAAAGAAGCTGCCCTGGGCCGACGATCACTTCGCCGCATTTTTCTCGGCCGGTGTTTTCACCGTGGGCCATGCGCCTGCATCAGCGATGGACGAACTTGTGCGCATCACCCGGCCGGGCGGCCATGCAATCCTGACGGTGCGCGACACGCTTATCGACGCCGCAGGCTTTGCTGCCGGATTCGCTGCGCTCGAGAGTGCCGGCAAATGGCGGGCCGTCGAGCAGAGCCCTCCCCTGCGCGCCTTTGCCATCGACGAACCCGGCGTATTGGTCCGAACCTTCGTGTTCCAGATCCTTTGATCACACAAGTGGCGGAAACCGGAAATGCCCGGTGTGTTCGAATGCGAAAAGCCGGTTTTCCATGCGGGCTCCGGCGCCGATATTGTGAATGACCAGCGGTGTTTCGCCGTCCTCTGCAAGCCGGTCGCTGACGATCGCGATGTGCGGCAGGTTCCCGGGCAACATCTGCGATACAAGGTCTCCCGCCGCGAAGTCGGCCGGATCGGCGGAGGGGTTTACTAGTGCACCGGCCCGTGTGAGGAAACGTTGCAGATTGGGCACGCGGCGATGATCTATGTTTCGATCCGTGCGGCCGAGACCCCAGATTTTCGGATAGTCGGCAAAATTTCGCTTCATGTCCTCGTGAACGAGCTTCTGCAGATCGATATCGAAAGCATCCCGGTAGGCACGGATGACTACATCGGTGCACACGCCACGCTCGCGGGGGATGTCACCTCCCGGATACGCCAGCCTGACATAGGCGGGATCGTAGATCACCGTCTTGCCGATCTGGCTCTTCGCTGCCGCAACCAGCCTGGCCCCCCAGTTTTCGGCGGAAAAGCCGGCGGATGCGGCCCGGTTAACCAGTCCGCCGCAGCCTGCAGCCGCGGCGCTGGCGGTCAAAGCCATCAAGAAGCGGCGCCGGGTTGGCACTGTAAACTAATCTCCTTTGGATCGAGCCGGCAGAATCGCCGATTTACCGAACAATGACGGGCGCGCCTTCCGGGACGCGATTGTACAGATCGACTATATCCTGGTTCATCAGCCGCACACAGCCTGAGGACACCGACTGTCCGATGGAATTCCACTCCGGCGAACCGTGCAGGCGGTACTGGGTATCTACCTTGCCCTGGTAGATGTACAAAGCCCGCGCGCCGAGCGGGTTTGTCGGACCAGGATCCATCCCGCCGAGCCATTCGTCATTCTCCCTGTCATAGATCGTCTTGTATTTTTCCAGTTCGGGCTGGCGGGCGATCATCTCGTCGGGTGGATGCCACCTTGGCCATTCGGCCTTCCGTCCCACATCGCCGGTCCCCGTCCATTCGAACCCCGCCCGGCCAAGGCCGACGCCATAACGGATCGCGGTTCCCAACGGCTGTGTGAAATAGAGGAAATGCCGGGAAGTTTCGATGACCACCGCGCCTGCGCCCACGCCGGTGGTGTTGGCGACGCTCTGGCGAAGGAAGCGGCGATCGATTTTCTGCCAGGGGATGGCTGGCAGATCGAAGCCGCCATCGCTGAACGGCCCGTACATCAGCGCATAGTCGTCCGGCGACGGCGCCAACCCGGGTTGCGAAACGATCCCGATTGGCCGCCTTTCGGGCGGCGCCACACGGGGGGTTCGCGGAGATTCGCTCCTGCAGGCCGCCAATGCGGCAGCTCCGACCGCGATCCCGCCGGTAAGAAAGCATCGTCTGGAAAGGCTGGCGGTCGTCATGTTGCTTCCGGTTGCAAAATTAGCTCACGCATCCAAGTATCGATACGAATTTGTCGCCGGTGTGGTCACCTCCTTGATTTTAGTGGCCAAATCGCCAGATGCCACAACTTTTATCGCCAAACGATGCAAGCGGCGGGCGGCAAACCGATTGGATCGGCTCCATCGCCCTTTCCGCCTGAGCGCCTGACGGTCCTTGATCTGCCTTGCTCCCGGCGCCAAATTCCCCACATGTGGCTTGACCGCGCGGACCGCAAGGGTGCATATCGCCGGTCTGAAAACCCCGAGAAATCCGAGGGAATACCGCGATGACCGCGCCGCGAACGCTATATGACAAGATCTGGGACGACCACGTGGTCGATTCCCAGGAGGATGGCACCTGCCTGCTTTATATCGACCGCCACCTTGTCCATGAAGTGACCAGCCCGCAGGCCTTCGAAGGCCTGCGCATGGCTGGCCGCAAGGTCCGCCACCCCGAAAAGACGCTTGCCGTCGTCGACCACAACGTGCCGACCTCGCCGGACCGAATCCATGGCATCAAGAATGAGGAAAGCCGCATTCAGGTCGAGGCGCTGGCGAAGAACGCCTCCGATTTCGGCGTCGAGTATTTCAACGAGGCCGATCGCCGTCAGGGTATTGTCCACATTGTTGGACCCGAACAGGGTTTTACGCTTCCCGGCATGACCATCGTCTGCGGCGACAGCCACACTTCGACCCACGGCGCCTTTGGTGCTCTGGCCCACGGCATCGGCACTTCAGAGGTCGAGCACGTGCTCGCCACGCAAACGCTGATCCAGAAAAAGGCGAAAAACATGCTTGTGCGCGTCGACGGCACGCTGCCGGCAGGCGTCACCGCCAAGGACATCATTCTGGCGATCATCGGCGAAATCGGCACTGCCGGCGGTACCGGTCACGTCATCGAATTCGCCGGCGAGGCAATCCGGTCGCTGTCGATGGAAGGCCGCATGACGGTCTGCAACATGACCATCGAGGGCGGAGCCCGCGCCGGTCTGATCGCGCCGGACGAAAAGACCTTCGAATACATCAAGGGCCGCCCGCGCGCGCCCAAGGGCAAAGCCTGGGACATGGCGATGAAATACTGGCAGTCGCTCAAATCCGACGAAGGCGCACATTTCGACAAGGTCGTGACGCTCGACGCGGCCAATCTGCCGCCGATCGTCTCCTGGGGTTCCTCGCCCGAGGATGTGGTCTCCGTCACCGGCGTCGTACCGGATCCGGCGCTTATCCAGGACGAGACAAAACGCTCGTCCAAGCAGCGCGCGCTTGACTATATGGGCCTGAAAGCCGGCACCAAGATCACCGACATCGAACTAGACCGCGTCTTCATCGGGTCATGTACGAACGGCCGCATCGAAGATCTGCGTGCGGTCGCCAAGGTCGTTGAAGGCAGGAAGGTCGCCGACCGTGTCGGTGCAATGATCGTGCCCGGGTCCGGCCTGGTCAAGGCGCAGGCCGAAGCCGAAGGCCTGGACAAGATCTTCATCGAAGCCGGTTTCGACTGGCGTGAGCCCGGATGCTCGATGTGCCTCGCCATGAACGACGACCGGCTGAAACCGGGCGAACGCTGCGCATCAACCTCCAACCGCAATTTCGAGGGCCGTCAGGGCTTCAAGGGCCGCACCCATCTGGTCTCGCCGGCCATGGCTGCTGCCGCCGCCATCGCTGGACATTTCGTCGATATTCGCGAGTGGAAATAGGCAAAAACGGCGCGGTAACGTTGCCGCGCCGTAGCCGATGCAGACCTAGCGGCAGTATTTGTTGACGTAGACGGCATCGCCCCGGTCGACGCCATACATGAACGCACGACCCTTCAGCACGACGCCGTAGGGAATGCATGTGGCCGCGTCCGCCTTGTGCATGTGGTCTTCACCACGGCTCGCGCTTCGCTCGACATAGCCCCCGCGATAGTGGCGACCGTGGTGATAGATTACTTCCGGCTCGCCGATTTCGGCGCGAACCTCGTCGGCCAAATGCCCCTTGCCGACAATGATCTGCTTGTAACCGGTGGGATTGTGGATGATCAGGTTGCCGTAAGCGTCGGCATAGACGCGCTGATGGGCCTGCGAAGAGGCAACCACAACAAAAAACGCCGCTGCGGCGAGCGGCAGGACTTTGAATCTCGAACTGAAACGCATGGCGCGTCCTCCTTGGCGGACGTATTTCCGAACGTCCGAATCGGGATGGTCGCAGCCTCCTCGAAATCCGAATTTAATCCTTTGTTAAGCAAAGTTAAGGGTGCGGATTCGGCTTTGCACCGAATTCGCCAAACATGGTTAACGGAGCTCCGCCGGTCAGGCATAAAAACCGTTTTCCCGGCCGAACATCGCGGCGATTTCTATTGCTGCGCGGCGACTTCGGCCTCTTTCAGCCGTTCGCGGGTTGTTTCGATCCATCCCTCGCGTTCCGGCGTCAGCCGGTTTTCCGCCTTCAGCCGTTCGAGCAGCGCCAAAGCCTCGCCGAAATACTTCACGCTTTCGTCGGTGTTGTCGGCGATCCGCCACATGGCGACGTAAAGTCCCCACTGCCGGTCTGCGTCGTCCGGGTTGGCGGCTGCGAGTTCCTTGGAGATTTCCAGGTTCTTCTCGTAGATTTCGAGCGCCTTGTCCTTCTGTCCAAGCCTGGCATAGCTGTCGGCGACACGCTCGTAGCTGAGCGTCAGATCCGACCGCCAAAGCGTGTTCTTGGGATCGGCCGCTGTCAGCAGCTCCATGATCCTGAGACTTTCCAGGAAAGTCTCATGCGCCGCGTCGGTTTCCTCAAGCTTGATTTGCACGTCACCGAGCTTGATCAGGCGCACCTGCCGGACGCGTTTCAGATCGAGGCTGTCAGGCTCGGCTGCAATCTGCGCCTCGACCTGCGCGAGGCTGGCAAGAAAATGTTCCTTCGCGCCGGCAAGATCGCCCTGTTTGTCGAGGTTTTCACCGATACGTTCATCGTCGCCGCCCCGTGCGGTGGTTTTTCCGGCGCGGGCCTCATCCAGGCGGTTACGTGTCGTTTCGATCCACTCGACGCGATTGGGCGCAAGCTTGCCTTCCGAATGCAGCTTTTCCAAAAGCGCTAGAGCTTCCTCGAAGTGCTCCACCTTTTTTTCCGTGTTGTCCGCGATCCGCCAAAGCGCCACGTACAAACCCCACTGACGCTCCACATTGGTCGGATCTGATGCCACCAGATCGCGTGAGATCTGAAGGTTCTTCTCGTAGACTTCGAGCGCTTCGTCCGGCCGTTGCAGCGCGACATAGGTGTCGGCGACCCGTTCATAGCTGATCGTCAGGTCCGATTTCCATTCGGCGTTCCGCGGATCGGCTGCGATAAGCGCCTCGATGATGTGCTGGCCCTTGAGATAGGTCTCCAGCGCCGCCTCGCGCTGGCCGAGCTCGACCTGCACATCTCCGATCTTGTTGTACCTGATCTGCTTCAGCCGCTTAAGCTCGGCGTCGTCGGGATCGGCCTCTATCAGAGGAATGATCCGGTCGAGCGCCGCCTCGTACTTCGACATCGCCTCGGCGTATTTTTTTTGCTGGACATGAATGTCGCCCAAGCGTTCGTCTGCGATCGCAACGTCGCGCTGCCAGATGGCATTGCCCGCATCGATTTCGGCAAGGGCATTGGCGATGTCGGCCGCTTCTGTATACGCCTCCAGCGCCCCGTCGATATTGAGCTTGATCAGCCGGAGATCGCCGATCTTGTAGAGCGTTACCATCAGGAACCGGGCAAGGTCGTTGTCGTTCGGGTCCTTGTCGGCAAACGGTTTGAGACGGTCATAGGTATCCTGATGATGCACCAGGGCTTCGTCGAAATTGCCCTGCGCCTTCAGCACGTTGCCCATGCGCTCGTCGCTGACAGACAAGTCGCGCTGCCAGGTCAGGAATTCCGGATTGGATTCCACCAGCTCCTTGGCGATCTCGATGCCCTTGCTGTAGGCATCCTTTGCGCCGTTCAGATCGCCCATCGCCACTAGCACGTCGCCGACGCGGTTGAGGCTGACCTGCCGGTTGCGCTTGACGTTCAGGTCTTCCTTGTCCGCCTCTATCATTTCCTCGGCGATTTTTGCGGCGGCTTCATAGAAGGACAGCGCCCGCTCCAACCGCCCTTGCGCCATTACGATGTCGCCCTGCCCGTTGGCGGCCCAATAGCGGTCCGACAGCGAACCGGCGTCGCGGGCAAGCGCGCTTGCCTTGCGATAGGCGCGCAGCGCCTGCGAACTGTTGCCGATATCGACAGACGTGGACGCCAGATCCATCCAGGTCTGATAATCGTCCGGCTCGAAATCGGTGGCGCGCAGGTAGTATTTCGCAGCCTTCGCCACGTCCTTCGGCCGGGCCAGCGCAGCAATATGGCGCGCCGCCTCGGCTGCCTTGCGGTTGGCCTCCGCACGCCTTTCGGCCGCGGCGAGCGCCGCCTCTTCGGCTTCCCTGGCGCTGGCGCTGATCACCTCTTCGAACAGCTTCTCGGCTTCTGATTCATTGCCTTCCTTGAGTGCCGCAAGCGCCCGCTCGCCGTCCACGTCGTTGCGCTCGGCAAGCGCCCGGCTGGCGCCGCCAATTTCGCGCAGGATCCGCTTGCGCTCTTCCTCGGAAAGCTGCTTGCCCTCCTCGATTCCGGTTGATCGGAGGTAGGCAGCCCCAATCTCGGCCAGTTCCTGGCTGCGCAGGTTTTCTTCGGTCAACTGCGCGATTTCACGCCGCAGCACCGCCGCCTGCGGATCGATACCGCAATTGTCGGTAGAAAGGCATGCTTCCGGCGTGCCACCGCGAATCAGGATTTCCGGCACCTGGGTGAAATTGTCCGCGGTCGTCTGCTCGATGACGCGTTTGGCCACGCGTCCGAACAGCTGATCGAACTGGATGCGCGGTTCCTCTTCCATCCAGTAAAACAGCGCTTTGGCGAAAGGTGAATGCGTTCCCGGTTCTCCGTCCTGGGCCACCTGGCCATTGAGCGTTGACGTGATCAGGAGAAACCGCGACACGCTGTCCGGCACCGCGAAAGTGCCGAACGACAACGGCCGGGCGCCTCGCGCCAGGCATTGCTGCGCCCCAAACGGATCGTTGCGGCAAGCGTCGAGTATGACGATTTTCTCGCGGGCTCCGGACATCGCCTTCAGCACATCGTCGAGCAGGATTTCGCGCTTGGCTTTCCAGTTGTCGCAGGAGATTTCCATGTCGACCGGCGCAATCACGTTGCCCTCGGCGGTTTGCAGCCCGTGTCCGGCATAGAAGAACAGGGCGACGTCGGCGTCATCGGCCTCTTCCTCGAAATCTTCGAGCGCGTCGCGCAACTCCGAGCGGCCGAGATCGTAACATCCGGGTTTGCTCGCTCCGCAATCCATCACCTCGAAACCGTGATCGGCCAAAACCTCCGCCAACCGCGCGGCATCGCTGCCGGGATTGTTGAGGGGTGTCAGGTTTTCATATGTATTGTTGCCGATGACCAGCGCCACACGGCTGGCTGCATTTGCGGTCCCGGAAATCAAAAGCGGCAATCCCGCAACAATTGCCGCACCAATCAGAGTTCGCAAGAACATCTTGATAACGTGCCTAGATCAACCCAAAGCCATCTTAACGCTAGGAGAGCAATGAGGAAAGATTGAGACGGCATTACCCAGGCACAAAAACCGGCGGTTGATCTTTGTTGCGGTTTGCGGTTAGTGCTCGCCGGAGTGGGGTCGTGGCGAACGGGCAAAGTGTGAAGCGTAACAAAATTCGGGCCGCGACCGCGGCCGTTATTCCGATGACAGCGGCATTACTCGCCGGCTGTGTATCCGGCGGCGGCCCGGCAGGTCATGTTTTGAGCCAGCCGAACCGCGCGGTCTACGACTGCGGAGCCGACGGGCGCCTCACCGTGCAGCGGCTCGGCGCCGAGGTTGATGTCGTCAGCCCGCGCGGCGTGCAGGTTCGCCTTCCTGCGTCGCCGCCCGGCCAGTCCGCCCGCTTTGGCGAGCCGCCCTATGCGCTGCTTTTCGATGAACGGGAGATACTTTGGTTCGTGACGGGCAAGAAGCCGATTGCCTGCGCGCGCTGACATTTTTTAGCGTCCGGATGGCCTCTTAGTGTCCGGGATTCCTGAACAAATCGATTTAGTTGCATCGGGGACCGGTTTCGCGGCCGCCGTCAACGATTTGATGCCGTTCCAGCCTTTGACGCAGCGCAAAAAGGACCCTAGAACACTCCTGCCTGATCAAGGCTGGTGGCGGTCGGCCAGACCGCAATCCCGACCGGAGGGACAGTTGAGCAAGAACACCGCAATGCGCCCGCGACCGCTTTCGCCGCATCTGTCGATCTACAAGCCAATCCCGACAATGTTGATGTCGATCCTGCACCGCATCACCGGCGCGGCCCTGTATGTCGGAACGCTGCTCGTCGCATGGTGGCTGATCGCCGCGGCCGGTTCACCCGAATATTTCGATCTGGTCGATTCGTTCTTTGGCTCTTTTATCGGCCGGCTGATCCTGTTCGGCTACACATGGGCGCTGATGCATCACATGCTGGGCGGCATCCGCCATTTCATCTGGGATGCCGGCCTGTTGTTCGACAAGGAAACCTCGACGAAACTCGCCTGGGCGACCCTTGCCGGTTCGATCATCCTGACGATCCTGATCTGGATTGTCGGCTATGCGATGCGCTGAGGAGAAGTCCATGAGTGATTTCCGCACCCCTCTCGGCAAGGTTCGCGGTTCCGGCTCGGCCAGGGACGGCACGGAACATTTCTGGCGCCAGCGCCTCACCGCGATCGCCAATGTGCCGTTGGTGCTGTTTTTCGTCGGTTTGCTGATCTCGCTCAACGGCGAGGGCTACGACACGGTTCGCGAGGCTCTCGCCGATCCGCTGGTCACCGTTTTGATGATCCTGATGATCGGCTCGGCATTCTATCACATGCGCCTCGGCATGCAGGTCATCATCGAGGACTATGTGCATGGCGAGGGCAACAAGCTCGCGCTTCTGATCCTCAACACGTTCTTTACCGTACTCATGGCCGCGCTATCGGTCTTCGCGCTGCTTAAAATTGCTTTCGGAGGCTGAATTTCCGGCATGGCGACATCTTCCACAAAACCGGCCTATTCCTATGTCGACCACAAGTTCGACGTTGTCGTGATCGGCGCGGGCGGCGCCGGTCTGCGCGCCACGCTCGGCATGGCCGAACAGGGGTTGAAAACCGCCTGCATCACCAAGGTGTTCCCGACCCGCAGTCATACAGTTGCCGCCCAGGGCGGCATTGCCGCCTCGCTGCAGAACATGGGTCCCGACTGCTGGCAATGGCATATGTATGACACGGTCAAGGGGTCCGACTGGCTGGGCGACGTCGACGCGATGCAGTATCTGGCGATGGAAGCGCCGGCGGCGGTCTACGAGCTCGAGCACTATGGCGTGCCCTTCTCGCGCACTGAAAACGGCAAGATCTACCAGCGCCCCTTCGGCGGCCACATGCAGAATTACGGCGATGGCCCGCCGGTTCAGCGCACCTGCGCGGCTGCCGACCGTACCGGACACGCCATCCTGCACACGCTTTATGGCCAGTCGCTCAAGAACGACGCGCAGTTCTTCATCGAATACTTCGCCATCGACCTGATCATGGAGGAGGACGGCCGCTGTACCGGCGTTGTCGCCTGGAATCTGGACGACGGCACCATCCATCGTTTCGCCGCCAAGATGGTCGTGCTGGCGACCGGCGGCTACGGCCGCACCTATTTCTCCTGCACTTCCGCGCACACCTGTACCGGCGACGGCAACGGCATGATCGCCCGCGCAGGCCTGCCGCTGCAGGACATGGAGTTCGTGCAGTTCCACCCGACGGGCATCTACGGCGCCGGCTGCCTTATAACCGAAGGCGCGCGCGGCGAAGGCGGTTACCTGGTCAACTCCGAAGGCGAACGCTTCATGGAGCGCTACGCGCCCTCGGCGAAGGATCTCGCCTCGCGCGACGTCGTCTCGCGCTGCATGACCATAGAAATCCGCGAAGGCCGCGGGGTGGGCAGGAACAAGGACCACATCTTCCTGCATCTCGACCATCTCGACCCCGCCGTGCTGGCCGAACGTCTGCCGGGCATCTCCGAAAGCGCGAAAATCTTTGCGGGAGTCGACGTGACGAAGGAGCCGATTCCGGTTCTGCCGACCGTGCACTACAACATGGGCGGTATCCCGACCAATTTCTGGGGCGAAGTGTTAAAGCCAACGAAATCCGATCCGGACGCGGTTGCGCCCGGTCTGATGGCCGTCGGCGAGGCCGGCTGCGCTTCCGTGCATGGCGCCAACCGGCTTGGTTCGAACTCGTTGATCGATCTCGTCGTCTTCGGCCGCGCCGCCGCCATCCGCGCGGGCCAGGTGGTCGACCGCAACGAAGCGGTGCCTGCGGTCAATGAGAAGGCGGCCGACAAGATCATGGACCGCTTTGACGGCCTGCGCCACGCCAATGGCGGCACCCCGACAGCTGCTCTGCGCGAAAAGATGCAGCGCGCCATGCAGGAGGATGCCGCAGTGTTCCGCACCGCCGAAACGCTCAAGCAGGGCTGCAAGCGCATTACGGAGATCTGGGGCGAGCTTGCCGATATCAGGGTCACCGACCGCTCGATGATCTGGAATTCGGATCTTGCGGAGACGCTGGAACTGGACAACCTGATGGCCAATGCCATCACTACCGTCCATTCGGCCGAGGCCCGCAAGGAAAGCCGCGGAGCGCACGCGCGCGAGGATTTCCCCGACCGCAACGACAAGACCTGGCGCAAGCACACGCTGGCGACGGTGGACGCCAAAGGCAAGGTCAGGCTCGACTACCGGCCGGTTCACACCGATCTGATCGCCGAAGGCATCGATCTGAAGAAGATCGCGCCGAAGGCGAGGGTTTATTAAGGGAAAGCGACAACACATATGGTTGAACTCACCCTCCCCAAAAATTCCCGTATCGTTGAGGGCAAGACCTGGCCCAGGCCCGAGGGCGCGACGAATATCCGCGAGTACAAAATCTATCGCTGGTCGCCGGATGACGATGAAAATCCGCGCATCGACACCTATTATGTCGATCAGGACGATTGCGGTCCGATGATCCTCGACGCGCTTTTGTGGATCAAGAACAAGGTCGATCCGACGCTGACGCTGCGCCGCTCCTGCCGCGAGGGCATATGCGGCTCGTGCTCGATGAACATCGACGGCACCAACACGCTTGCCTGCACAAAGGGTCATGACGAGGTGGTGGGCGTGGTGAAAGTCTATCCGCTGCCACACATGTCGGTGGTCAAGGACCTGGTTCCGGACCTGACCAATTTCTACGCCCAGCATCGCTCGATCGAGCCATGGCTCAAGACCGTGTCGCCCGAACCGGCGACCGAATGGCTGCAGAGCCACGAGGACCGCCAGAAGCTCGACGGACTCTACGAATGCATCCTCTGCGCCTGCTGCTCGACCTCTTGTCCGTCCTACTGGTGGAATTCCGACCGCTATCTTGGCCCGGCGACCCTGCTGCAGGCATATCGCTGGCTTGCCGATTCGCGCGACGAGGCCACCGGCGAAAGGCTCGACGATCTCGAAGACCCGTTCCGGCTATACCGCTGCCACACGATCATGAACTGCACGCAGGCCTGTCCAAAGGGCCTCAACCCGGCCAAGGCAATCGCCGCGACCAAGAAAATGCTGGTCGAACGGAAGGTATAGCACCACCCGTTCATTGCCAGGGCCTGATCGCCGACCCTGCTCGCTTCGGCGCGGGCGGACCAAATCTTGTCGGCAACAGTAGCCGTTTCAGCGTTCTTCATCCCTTTCGGCCCAATCCGGGCGACATCGTTGACATATTGGGACGCTTGTCCTAAGCATTACATTAGGACAAGTGTCCCAAAAAAGGCGAGAACCAGTGCGAAAGAAAACGCGCGACCATATTGTCATGGCAGCGGATCGACTGTTCTACGAGCGCGGCTACGAGCATACTAGTTTCGCCGACATTGCGGCCGAAGTCGCGATCTCGCGCGGCAATTTCTATCACCATTTCAAGACAAAGGACGAAATCCTCGAGGCCGTGATTGCCGTTCGCCTCACAGACCGGGCTATCATGCTCGGGCGCTGGGAGGCCGAGGTGGCTTCGCCGCTGGAGAGGGTGATGCGCTTTGTGAAGATCCTGATCGTCAACCAGTCGAAGATCAAGCAGCACGGTTGCCCCGTAGGCACGCTGTGCACGGAACTCTCCAAGCTCGACCACGCCCAGCAGGATGGTGCAAACGGCATCATGGACTTGTTCCGGCAATGGCTGACGCGCCAGTTTCGGAATATGGGGCGTGAACGCGATGCCGACGATCTCGCCATGCATGTGCTCATGCGCAGCCAGGGCATCGCCGTTCTGGCTAACACCTACCGCGACGACACGTTCGTACGGCGAGAGGTCGAACTTGCCGAAGCATGGTTGCGGTCGGAACTCGCGACCTCCACCACTGTCTAGCTACGCTTACCGATCCGCAGATAATCAACCGGGAAACCTGTAGATGTACATCGTTCAACTGAAATTCGCGGAAAACCGCGCCTTGGCACCGCAATTCATGGCCGCGCACAATCAATGGCTCCGCAAGGGATTCGATGACGGAGTTTTTCTCCTCAGCGGCACACTGCAACCAAAACGGGGAGGTGCGATTTTCGCCAACGGTCCGGACCGCGGTGAGATCGAAAAGCGGGTCGCAGACGACCCCTTCGTCGCAGAAGGCATCGTAACGGCGGAGATCATCGAGGTCACCCCCGGGCATGCCGACGCCAGGCTGCAATTCCTCATTCCATAAGGCCGTGAAACGCACCTCACGATCTCGTGTGGCGGATTGATTTCACTAAACCAACAAGCGGCGCTAGGTCTCCTGCCACCTGTTTGGAGGCCTTGAAACATGATCCGCTCGCCACTCGCGGCCCTGACCGTTTTCGCCTTGGCGTCACTAGCTGCGCCCGCCTATTCCGCGAGCACCGAAACCGCCATATTCGCCGGCGGATGTTTCTGGTGCGTTGAATCCGATTTCGACCATGTCGACGGCGTCATTTCCACGACATCCGGCTATATCGGCGGCACCGGCGAGGATCCCACTTATCACAATCACGCCGACCGAGGCTGGCGCGAGGCGGTGAAAATCGAGTTCGACCCGTCAAGGGTCAGCTACGAGAAACTGCTTGACGCGTTCTTCCATTCTGTCGATCCGACCGATGCCGGCGGCCAGTTCTGCGACCGCGGCCACTCCTACACCACCGCCGTGTACGCCACCAGCGAAGCACAGGCAAAGGCGGCTGAACTAGCCAAGACCACCGCCGGAGCGGAACTCGAAAGAAAGGTGGTCACGCCGGTCGAAACCGCAGGGCCGTTCTACGACGCCGAGACCTATCACCAGGATTACTATCGGAAAAACCCCTTGCGCTACCGGTTCTACCGGCTCAGTTGCGGGCGCGACCGCGCGGTCAAGGCGCTATGGGGCGATGCCGCGCGGCGAGGCCTTGGGTCCTGACGCGCGTCAGCGCCCGGCGCTGATCTTCGCCTTCGCCATGGCTAGCGCGATATCGTTCGTCGCTCTGCCTGTCCGGTCGGCTTCCGCGAAGATTTTCTCCAGCGTCGCCGGAATTTTACCGATCTTCGCCAGCACGCGGGCGCGATCGTAACCGCCCGGCTCGATTTCGGCGGCAACGTTGATCAGACCGCCGGCGTTGATCACGTAATCGGGCGCATAAAGAATGCCGCGCGCCTTCAGCGCCGCCGCGTCCTCGTGCCGGAGCAACTGGTTGTTGGCCGAACCGGCGACGATGCCGGCGTGCAGTCCGGCGATATTGGCTTCGTTTATGACCCCGCCGAGCGCGCACGGCGCCAGGACATCGGCCTCGGCCGTCAGGATCCGGTTCGCGCTCACCACTTCCGCGCCAAGACCCGTCGCCGCGTCCGCACAGCGCTGCCGGTCGATATCGGCAACAGTGAGTTTCGCGCCTTCGCCGGCCAGACGGTCCGCGAGCGCGCGCCCGACCGAACCGAGCCCCTGGATGGCGATCCTGCGGTCCTTGAGCGAATCCGATCCGTGCTTGTGGTTCAGCGCCGCCCTGATGCCGAGAAAAACGCCCTCGGCGGTGAAAGCGGACGGATTGCCGCTGCCGCCGATACGGGTTCCGGCGACGTTCGGCGTACGCGCCCTCAGATAATCGGCGTCGTCGAGCGTCATGCCGACATCTTCCGCCGTGACGTAGCTGTCGGTCACCATCGACAGCATTTCGGCATAGGCGTCGAGAAGCGCCGGTGTCTTGTCGCGCTTCGCATCGGCCCTGATAACCGCTTTGCCGCCACCCAGCGCCAGGCCCGCAATCGCCGCCTTCAAGGTCATGCCCCGTGAAAGGCGAAGAGCATCCGTGAGCGCCGCATCGAAATTGTCATGCATCCAGATTCGCGTTCCGCCGAGCGCGCGCCCGAGCGTGGTGTCGTGAATGGCGATGATTGCGGTCAGGCCGCGATCGTCGTCGCGACCCAGAAGAACCTTTTCGTGATTGTCGAATCCGGAATACTGCGATGCGACATCCGTGATGTCCTTGACAATCGGGCTCGAACCGGTGCGGGCAACCGGCTTTCTTGCCTTTGCGCTGCTTGCAGACATGAACTTCCTCCGAGTTCCTTCCTCCCCCGTAAATAGGGCTTCGGCCCGGATTTTTGCTGTCGAACTTCGCCGTCCGGCAGACTGGACATTGCGCAGCCTGCGCCCAAAAAATGAATAAAATGTCTCTCGCAGGTGCAGCATTGGCGCCGCTGCGTAGGCGCAAACAGGCAAAATTCCTGATTCGAGACGCCGAATCGGCGGTTTTCGGCATTTGTCGGACGCCAGTCGGCAAATTTCCCGGAAATTCTACTCGGGCAACGTCTCCGTGCCGCCGTTCAGCGCCTTCTGCATGATCGCCGTATCGAGCCACCTGCCGTGCTTGAAGCCCGAGCCGGCAATCGTGCCGGAATGCATGAATCCCGCCGCTTCGTGCAGCCTCACGGAGGCGCTGTGATTGCCGCCGTCGCCGATGATCGCGATCATCTGTCGGAAACCGAGCGCCTCGGCTTCCACGATCAGCCGGTTGAGCAGCAGACGCCCAATTCCTCTGCCTTTTGCCGCCGGATCAACATAGACCGAATCCTCGAGCGTGTAACGGTATGCCGGACGTTCGCGAAACGGGCCGGCATAGGCGTAGCCGGCAATTTTTCCGTCCAGTTCGGCGACCAGAAAGGGAAAGTTCCGCGCGGTGAGGTTTTTCCACCGCCACATCATTTCTTCTTCGCCGGGCGGCACGAGCTCATAGCTCGCAGTGCCGATCAGCACGGCGTCGGAATAGATCGCAGTGATCGCGGGAATGTCAGCCGGAGCGGCAGGACGCAGCGTGATGTCGGCCATTTGCACATTCATGCTCTGTTGGCTGGCGCCTATTTGACCGGCGGAAAGGCAAAAGAAAAGGGCGGCCTGGGAAAGCCGCCCCCTTTCTCGCTTGTTTCCGCCCGCGTCCTATTCGCGATTGCCAAGGAACTGCAGCAGGAACAGGAACAGGTTCAGGAAGTCGAGATACAGGCGCAACGCGCCCATGATCGCCTTGCGGCCGGCAACCAGCGCGCCGTCGCCCTCGTAGTACATTTCCTTGATGTTCTGCGTGTCGTAGGCGGTGAGGCCGGCAAACACGAGCACACCGATCGCCGAGATGGCGAATTGCAGCGCCGAGGACTGCAGGAAGAGGTTGACCAGCATCGCGATGATCAGGCCAAACAGGCCCATGATCATGAACGATCCCATTCCGGACAGGTCGCGCTTCGTCGTGTAGCCCCAAAGCGACAGGGCGCCGAACGAGGCCGCCGCGATGAAGAAAGTTCTGACGATGCTTTCGCCGGTGTAGATGATGAAAATTGTCGACAGCGACATGCCGACTAGACCGGCGTAGACCCAGAATGTCGTTTGCGCCGCCGCCACGCTCATGGTGTGGATGCGGAAACTCAGGAAGAACACCATCGCAAGCGGCGCCAGGATCACGACCCAGCGGAAAGCGCTTGCCCAGATGAGCGAGCCGAAGGCGGTCAGCTGCCCGCTGCCGTCGACGGCGAGACTGAATGTTCCAATTGCCGCGACACCGGTAATCGCCAAGCCAAGCGCCATCAGGTTGTAGACCCTGATCATGTAGGCGCGAAGGCCTTCATCGATGGCCGCATCGCCGCGCGCGGCTGTGGCGGCGCGGGCCTGGTAGTTTCGAAGTTCAGCCATGTTTATCCTCTTGTTGCTTCTGTCCCGTCGGGTGTCGAACCGTATTCCATACGGCTTCAGGCGCCGCTGGCGGGACTCCAGCATGCCTCGACGCGAATATGTGCGTTCTTGGCGTCAAGGACAAGACCTCCGGCGGGCCAAATCGCTGGAATATTGGCGTTTGAAACCCGCAAACGGCGTCCGGCCGCGGTATGGTTAACGAATTGTGGCCAATACCGGATCAGCGCGGCTACAGGTTTCTGAGCACCGGCGCCGCCTTGTGCCCAAGCACTCGCCAGGTGCCGAGCAGACCGAAACCGACCGTCAGCACGAGTGCGATCGCAATGGTGACGGCGGCGACCTCCGGCAAGAATGCCGATGGCAGCGTCATGACGCGCGCAATCACAAACCAAGCGGCGATGCCCCCTGCGGCAAGCGCGAAAATCGCGGTGGCAAGCCCGATCAGAAGATACTCCAGCGAAAAGGCCGATATCAGCGTCTTTCGCGTAGCCCCGAGCGTCTTCAGCACGACGGCGTCATGCACACGCGCCCGGTTGCCGACCGCCAGCGCTCCCGACAGCACCAGCACGGACGCAATCAGCGCCACGGCCGCGGCGGCGCGGATCGCGGTTGCTAACTGGCCAACCACCCGGTTGACGACGTCGAGCGCATCCTTGACCCGTACCGAGGTCACGGCCGGAAAGGCGCGCGTCACCGCGTTCAGCACCCTTGCCTCCTGTTCCGGCGAGGCCTCCGGATCGCTCAGCGTTGCCAGCCATGAATGCGGCGCGCCTGCAAGCGTGTTCGGCGAAAACACCATCACGAAGTTGATGCCGAGCGTTTCCCACTGTACCGCGCGCAGATTGGCGATCTCGGCGGTTATGTTGCGGCCGAGCACGTTTACGGTGACCGTGTCACCGATTGTCAGTCCGAGTTCGCCTGCTTCCTCGGCCGAGAAGCTGACAAGCGGTTTGCCGTCATAATCCGCCGGCCACCAATCGCCGGCTGCAAGCGTGGAATTTTCCGGGACGTTCTTCGCATAGGTTATACCGCGATCGCCGCGCAGAACCCATCCGCCTTCGGCCGGTATTTCCATCTTGTCGACATCGGTGCCGTTGAGCGCGACGACACGGCCGCGCAACATCGGTACCCGCACGATCTTGCCCCCGGGCGCTTCGCGCTCGAGCAGTGCGGAGAAGGCGTCCACCTCGGTGTTCTGGATATCGACGAAGAAGAAGTTCGGCGCGATCTCCGGAATGTTGCCGGAAATCTGCCGGCGCAGATTGCCGTCGATCAGCGCCAGCGTCACCAGCAGGGTCAGTCCCAATCCGAGCGACAGCACAACGGAAGGTGTCAGCGCGCCCGAGCGGTGGATGTTGCCGATGGCGAGCCGCAGCGCGGTCGAACGCACGCGCGGCGCCCTGCGCGCGACATGCTGCACCACTTGCGAGACCAGACGCAGCACTAGAAACGAAAATGCAACGGCACCGATGAAAATCAGTGCGATTGTTTTCTGGTAGGATACTGCAACCGCAAGCCCGGCCAGCGCCAATGCAATGAGCAACGCGGCCGCGACATAAGGCGCGTGCGGCAGGCCACGGCCCTCGAAACCCATTTCCCGGAAAAGCGCCGTCGCGGGAACGTCTCGGGCCCGCCCAAGCGGCAGCAAGGCGAAGGCCAGCGTCACCAGCACCCCGAAAACCGCGCCCAGCGCCAGCGCATCCGGATAGACGCCCGCCGATGTCGGCAGCGGCAGGACGGAGGACAAGAGCACGTTGGCAAGCAAGGGCATCGCCGCCGCGATCAGCAGCCCTGCGAGGATGCCGAGTCCGGCAATGATCATGATCTGAACCAGATAGATCGTGAACACCAGATTGCCCGAAGCGCCGAGGCATTTGAACGTCGCGATCACGCCGCGCTTTGCGTCCAGATAGGCTCGCACGGCATTGGCAACCCCGACCCCGCCGACCACCAGCGCTGTAAGGCCGACAAGTGTCAGGAATTGGGAGAAGCGTTCGATATTAGCCGCGAGCGCCGGAGCGGCGGTCGAGCGCGTCCGGATGCTCCAGCCTGCCTGCGGAAAGCGCTCGTTCGCTTCCGCCCTCACCGCCTCGATTCTGGCGTCTCCTGCCGATCCGGCGAGCTTCAGCCGGTAGCGGTGTTCGACAAGGCTGCCCGGCTGAACCAGGCCGGAAGCGCGCAGGCCTTCGAGCGACACCATCAGCCGAGGCGCGAATCCGAAACCATCTGAGACCAGGTCGGGTTCGACCAGGATCCTGGCTCTCAGGACGAGGCGGATTTTTCCAAGCCGGATCACGTCGCCGACATCGACTTTCAGCCGTTCGAACAGGATGGGCGAGGCGGCGGCGCCGAACATTCCGTCCGCCTCGCCGAAGAGCATCTGCAGATCGAGCGGCGGATCGGAAACGAACTCGCCGTAAAGCGGGTATGAGTCGTCCACCGCCTTGACCTCGACAAGGGACTGGTCCGACCCGTCATCGAGCCTGGCCATCGAACGCATTCCCGCATTCACGGCAACCTCGCCCTTGCCGCGCAGGAAGCCGAGTTCCTCGCTGCTTGCCTCGCGCTGCACCAGTTCGAAGCGCATGTCGCCGCCAAGCAGCGCCTGGCCCTCGCTCGCGACCCCGGTGGTTATTGCGCGGGCGACTGAATTGACGCCGCCGATCGCGCCGACACCGAGCGCAATGCAAGCCAGGAAAACGAAGAAGCCTGACAGTCCCCCGCGCATCTCACGCAGCGAAAACCGCAGCGCAAGCTGCAGGCGCGACGGCGTCTTCACGCTGGTACCGCCGCTGATCCGGTTTCAATCCGGCCCGACCGCATGGCGATGTGACGGTCGCAGCGTCCGGCAAGCGCGGTGTCGTGGGTTACGAGCACCAGGGTCGTCGCCCTTTCCTTTGCCTTGGCGAACAGCAGGTCGGCTATTTGCCGGCCCGTGGTCTGGTCGAGATTGCCCGTCGGTTCGTCGGCGATCAGGATCGCCGGCTGCGGCGCCAACGCGCGCGCAATGGCGACACGCTGTTGCTCGCCACCGGACAACTCGCCCGGATAGTGGGTGATACGATCGGCGAGACCCACCGCCGCGAGCTCCGCTTCGGCGGTGGCGAACGGATCGTCATGGCCAGCAAGTTCGAGCGGCACGGCGACATTTTCCAGCGCGGTCATGTTGGGAATCAGGTGAAACGACTGGAACACGATGCCGATGGTGCGGCCGCGAAATGCCGCCACCTCGTCCTCGCTCCTGCCCGTCAGCATTTGCCCATCGACGGTGACGGTTCCCGCATCGACTGTCTCCAGTCCGGCGATCACCATCAACAGGGTCGACTTGCCCGATCCCGAAGGTCCGACTATTCCCGCGCTTTCGCCGCGCATGAGTTCAAGCGAGATGCCCTTGAGCACATGGACGCAGGAAGCGCCCTCGCCAAGCGTCAGGGAAACGTCGGCCAGTTCGATGACGGGTGTTGTCACGGGATGCGCATCCTATAAATGAAGTTTGTCCGCCGCATTGTCCGGCTCATATGGTACT
>JBFIBB010000004.1:0-33877 GCA_041582695.1 Rhizobiaceae bacterium | reverse complement strand
TCGGGCGAGTAGGAAGGCGACGTATCGATTGCATTGGAATCCGTCAGCCTGGTCGTTGTGCGGCTTCGAAGATCGAGCGTGTAGATGTTGGAATTGCCGTCTTCGCGTCCCAGGCTCATGATCACTTTCTGGCCGTCGGGCGAAAACCGCGGCGCGAAGGTCATGCCGGGGAAATTGCCGACTATCTCGCGCTGCCCGGTCTCCAGTTGCAGCAGATAGACCCGCGGCTGACCCCCGGCAAAGGACATGTAGGTGATTTCCTGCCGGTTCGGGGAAAATCGGGGGGTCAGAACAAGATCGTTTCCGTTCGAAAGATATCGCACGTTGGCGCCGTCCTGATCCATGATCGCCAACCTTTTCTTGCGTTCGGTGCGGCTGCCTGACTCGTCGATATAGACGACGCGCGTGTCGAAATAGCCTTTTTCACCGGTCAGGCGCTCGTAGATCGCATCGGCGATAATATGGGCAACGCGCCGCCAGTTTTCCTTGTCGGCGAAAAATTGCTGGCCGATGAGTTGTTGGCCGGCAAAAGTGTCCCAGAGCCGGAACTCGGCTCTCAGGCGGCCGTCGGATTGCTGGGTTACGCGCCCTGTCACGAGCGCTTGGGCGTTGATGATCTTCCAGTCTTCGAAACGCGGCGCGACATCCGGATTGGAAATTTTTTCGATGAACGCTTCGCGGCTGATCGGAGCAAACAGTCCCGACCGCTTCAGGTCGCTGGTAATGACCGACGTGATGTCGGCGCCAAGAGCATCGCCAGCGAGGAAATCGGTAACGGCAATCGGCAAGGGTTCGATGGTTCCCTTGTTTACATCGATTTCCACCAGCGCCCGCGCCGGCGCGACGGCGGCAACGGCCAGCGCAAGGGCGATGGACAGTGTGGCAAGCAGCGTCTTCAACGGCTTCGTCATAATCCCCGGTTCAGCCTCGCTTATCAGAACATTTCACTTGGATCGAAATTCACGATGATGTCGGCCCATACGGCCTGCTTTCCTTGCGGCAGCGCCAGCCCGGCACGGTCGCATTTCTGCACGGCCCGCACGGCGCTCTCGTCGAACTGGCGGTTGCCGCTGGATTGCGAAACGATCGGCCTGCCTTCCAGTTTGCCGGAACTGTCCACTTTGAACTGCACCGAGGCGCGGAATTCGCTCGAACCTTCCATGCCGACCGGAAGGCTCCAGCAGCTTTCAAGCTGGCTGCGCAGCGCATCCATCTCTCCCTGCGACAACTTCTTAGCTTCCGTATCCTTCTTGCCTCCAAGCGCGGCTTCGTCGGTCGAGCGCTTCGCGCCCCCGCCCGACGCCTTTTCCTTGTTCAAAAGCGCCGCAATCTGATCCGCATTGAATTCGGTTTCTTCCGTATTGCGCGTCGCCTTGACCTTGATGGCCGGTTCGTTGGCGTCCTTGCGATCGGGCGCTTTGGCGGTGGCGGCCTTCGGCGGTTCGGGTCTGGCCTCGGGCACGGGCGCGGTATCAGGCAGCTTTACGGTCTCGGCTTCGGGATTTTTTGCGACCGCCGTCTGTTCGGCCGGTTCAGGCTTCACTTCCGCTTTCGGAGTTGGTTCCGGATTGACTTCGGTTGCCGGAACCGGAGCTGGCTCGGCCTTCGCGGTTTTGATCGTGTCGATCTCGGGCTTGGGTTCGGGCGACGGCGCGGGTTCGGGCGCAGCGGTGGTTTCAACCGGTCTGGGCCTCGGTTCGGGCGTCGGCGCGGTTTCAAGATCGATCTTGTTATCGCCTATGTTTCGGGCGTCTTCGACCGGATCTGCGCGCTTTGTAGGCGTCGGCGCGGGTTTTTCCGCAACCTTCGCCTTCTTGTCGCCGCGCATGATTTCGGCGAATTCAGACACCGAAACGATGTCGACCGGCAACGATTCGACGTCTGCCACCTCGAAGGCGGGCGGCGCGGACAGCGAAAACACGCCGAAAGCAATCAGCGCGCCGTGTAGTATCAGCGATGTCGACAGACCCGTTTTCATTGCCTACCGGTCATCCTGCTCCTGCAATGTGACCAGGCCAAGATTTCCGTAGCCGGCAGATGAAATGCGAGCCATGACCTTCATCACAGTACCGTAGTCGGCAGTACGATCGCCGCGCACATAGATGCGCTCCTCATATCCGGTCTTGGCGATCTGCTGCAGCTTGGGCACAATCTCACCGAGTTCGATCTCGGTTTCCTGAAGGTATATTTGCCCCTCTTCGTTGACCGAAATCGTGATCGGCTGCGTCTCCGAATTGAGCGCCTTTGCCTCCGTCTCCGGCAGGTCAATGGGCACACCGACGGTCAGCAGCGGCGCCGCAACCATGAAGATAATGAGCAGGACCAGCATCACGTCAACGAACGGCGTGACGTTGATTTCGGACATCAGATGCTGCCGGCGGCCGCGCCTGCGTTCGGAGCGGGAATAATGCCCGCCCCCCGGAATGGACATGGCCATCAAGCTGCCTCCCGCCGTGCAACGACTTTCTCGTCGATCTGGCGCGACAGGATGGCCGAGAATTCATCGGCAAATCCTTCAAGCCGGCTCGCGATCTTGCCAGCGTCCGAGGTAAGCTTGTTGTAGGCGATCACCGCGGGTATGGCGGCGAGCAAGCCCATGGCAGTGGCCAGCAGTGCTTCTGCGATACCCGGCGCGACAACCGCAAGATTGGTTGATTTCGAACCGGCGATCGCCTGAAACGACGTCATGATGCCGACCACCGTTCCAAACAGGCCGATAAACGGCGCGGACGAACCGATAGTCGCCAGGAAGCCGAGCCGGCCCTCCAGCCGTTCGACCTCACGGGTCAACGCAAGGTCCATCGCCTTGTCTATGCGCGCTTGCAGGCCGATCGGTGAGTTGACGCCTCTTTCGAAGGATTTCTTCCATTCGCGCATGGCGGCGACGAAGATCGATCCCATACCGGTCGTCTTCTTGTCGGCGAGGTTGCGGTAAAGTTCTTCCAGTGATTGACCCGACCAGAAGATTTTTTCGAAGCGGTTGAGCGCGCGGCGAACGCGCCCGTAGCCCATCGACTTGTCTATGATGATCGCCCAGCTCCATACCGACGCGCCAAGCAGCCCGATCATCACCAGCTTGACTACCCATCCCGCCTGCCAAAACAGGGCCCAGATCGACAGTTCGCCGGGGCTTCCAAGTGCACTGATTTCCATTGTTTTCGTTCCTGTCCCTCGGAGTCCGGTTCAACCCGCCGGGGCATTTGCCGCCGTGCTTCAGGGCCGTCTCGCAGTTTCCTCCGGAATCGTCGCCCGAATGCCGACATGGCCCCTTGGCCATTTTGTCCCTCGTCACCCGGTGGCAGGCTTTTCCGGATAAATTTTGGTCAAAGGAAGGCGCGCCACGCACCGCGCGCATTCCACCCTGATTTCATGGACTTTTATGGTTAACGGACAGTTAGGATTTAACTGGAATCCACCTATCGGGACGGCATGAACACGTCGATCCACTCTTTCGGAAACCGCCTCGGCCTGCCATTCTCGCCGATTATAGCCGCCTCGACCCTTGCGTCCACCAGTACGGTCTCTCCCCGCCTGATCTGCTGGGCCATGGTTATGCGGGCGCCGGATATGTTTTCCGTACGCGTGTCTATGACCAGTACATCATCGATCCTTGCCGCTGCGCGGAAGTCGATTTCCATCCGCTTGACCACCCAGACCAGTTTTTCACCGTGCCTGCCGTCCATCAACTCGTTGTGGTGTACGCCGGCAAGCCGCAGGTAGTCGGAGCGTCCGCGCTCGAAGAATTCCAGATAGCGCGCATGGTATACGACGCCGGAAAAGTCAGTGTCGGCAAAATAAACTCGCGCATGTAGCCGGTGGCCAAAACCAGTCAACTCGCCTGAAAGGGCCGCTTCAAAATCCGGCGGTTTACCATCATTGTGCATCGCGCTTTCTTTCGCCTGACCGCCGGCCCATCTTATGGCCGGCAACGAGGCAGTGGCAGATATGGGCGGATTGATCAAGATTTGCGTTGGCGCGCTTCTCGCCGCGACGATGGCGCTGCAGCCCGCTCACAGCGCGGCGGTCACGCTCAAGCGCGGCCTCAACATGGATATCTGGGATACCTGGCCCAGTGAGGACCGCTGGGGCGAACGCGCCGTTTTGCTGCCCTATCCCGAGTGGCAGCGCAAACTCGATCGCAGCGATCTGATTAAGCTCAAGAAAACAGGCTTCGATTTCATCCGCATCCCCATCGATCCGGCGCCGTTTCTTTCATCGCGCACCGAGGCCTTTCGAAAAGCGCTCTACGCCTCCGTCCTCGAAGCGGTCGATACCGCCCAGGCCGCAGGTCTGAACGTCGTGGTTGATCTGCATACGATTCCGGCGGGCAACCGCTCGTCCGGCTCCGACATCATCGGCGAGGATGATGCGCTGTTCGAGCGCTATCTCGATGTCGTGCACCAGGTCGCACAGTCCCTTTCCGGCGAGGATGCAAGCCGCGTCGCGCTTGAGCTCATGAACGAGCCGCTGGCCGGCTGCGATGGCGGCGCGGAGAAATGGAATAGGCTGCAGAGCCGGCTCCATGAGACGGCGCGTGCTGCTGCGCCGGAGACAACGCTGATCCTTTCGGGCGGTTGCTGGGCTGGTGCGGAGAGTCTGGCGAAGATCGATCCAGCGGATTTCGCCGACGACAATCTGATATGGACGTTCCACTCCTATGCGCCGTTTTTGCTGACCCATCAGGGTGCGGGCTGGGCCGGAGACTTCATCCAGTATGTAACCGGATTGCCCTATCCCCCCTATGGGACGAATGCGTTAGCACGCGATATGGCGCTCGAACGGATTCGCACCCGTATTCGAAACGAGGCGCCGATCATGCGGCGAGCCGGCATGCTCTCATATCTGGACGAGCTATTGGGAGAAGTCGATACCCCGGATAAACTTGAGGCAGCGATGGGAGAGGCTTTCGACATCGCCGCAGAATGGGCCGCCAGGCACGGTGTTGATCATGGCGATATTTTGCTCGGCGAGTTCGGCATGATCCGGCAGGAGTATGAAACCACCGATGTCATGAACCCCAAGTGGCGCGCCGCCTACGTCGCCGACATGACCCGGCTCGCGGAAGCGCACGGATTCTCATGGTCGATCTGGGGATATGGCGGCGCTTTCGGCGTTGTCGAGGCGTTTGAAGGCGAGCCCGCCGAACCTGACGTTCTCGACGTGGTGCGCGGCCTCGACCGATAACATCACTGGCCGGGCTTCGATCCCTGACGGGCGCCAAGTTCTGCTTCCAGCTCACTGCGCAGCTTCACGGCGCTTAGGTTGTGGTCCAACTCCACATCCTCATAGGTGAGGATGGCATCTGCGGCGACATTCCGCTTCAGACGGACTTCACCCGTCAATCCCAAAGGCAAGGCCCGCATCGGAACCGAGACTGAAACCGGTCGCAACTGGCCGGCGACGGTGTAGCCGCCCTCCCCGTCGAGCATTTCGCCGACCGCAAGATTGCGCTTGGCCACAGCGACGACATCGGCGCTGAACGTATCGGCCGTGCCGGTGGATTCGCCACGGATCGCCACATTGGCAACCGACATGCCGAGTTCGAGGCCGATCATGTGCCAGCGTTTGTAGAGACAGGCGTACCGGCCGCTATCGTCGGTGTGGACCTTGTATTCCTCGAAACAGCGGCGCTGGTAGTCGTTGGCCGCTTCGATGCAGACCCATACCCCCATGCGGATATCGTTATCGATCTCGCTGCCATCTGCTGCGGTGGACGAAATCACCTCCACAATACCGGCTTTCTCCAGAACGCCGCCATCGCCGCGCGGCCGCATCAGTGAGGGTATGTCGTCGATCGAGCCGGCGGGATAGGCCAGACCTTCGCTTGGCACGTCAAGACCACAGGCATTGGCGATCGCCGCAGATTCGATGGCCGGTTTGGTGCCATCGAGAAACGAGTTGAACATTTTCGGGTTGAGCCTGCCCTTTTCGGCCTGCTGCCGGGTCAGACCCCAGTGATCCCAGACTGTTTCCGGTGTGGAAAACCGGTATTCAGGTCGCCATTTGTGACCCCGGCCGGCTGCAACGACCGAAAATCCGCAGGTACGGGCCCAGTCCACAAGATCGCAAACCATCGCCGGCTGGTCGCCATAGGCCATGGAGTAAACAACGCCGGCCCGCCGGGCGCGGGCCGCGAGCGCCGCTCCGCAGACAGCATCGGCCTCGACAGTTGCACTGACCACATGTTTTCCGCTCGCAAACGCGGCCAGCAGGTGATCGACCGCGACAACCGGATTTCCGGTGCATTCGACGATAACGTCAATGGCTTTCGCATCAAACAGACGGCTGGCATCCTCGCAGACGACCGTCCCGCCTGAGGCAAGCGCGTCATCCATCGAGGCGGCGGCAAAACGTTCGCGCTCCCAGCCGACAAGCTCGAGATTGGCCTTGGCGCTTTCAGGCCTCAGATCGGCAATGGCGGCAATGTGTATCCCCGGAATGCGGATCGCCTGCGACAGGAACATCGACCCGAACTTTCCCGCGCCGATCAGGCCGACCCGGATGGGACGGCGTTCTTCCGCCCGCCGCTGCAAATTTTGATAAAGGCTCATCGGCTTGGTCTCCAAATGGAGCATTTCCGATGTGCCAGCCGAAATCAATCGCCTTTCAGACCACTGCGGCCGGCTACCGATTTACAGCCTGTTCGGCCAATCCGGCGTCAGCATCTTTTTGCATTGCACAATTTTTTCGCATGCGCAAAATATAGGCATGAGCGACGCTGTGCCATCCGTACTTGTCATCGACACCAATGCAGCGCGCGCGGCGATCATCGAGGATGGCCTGCGCCGCGAGGGATACCAGTCCGTGCATGTGATTGTCGACATGGAGCGGCTGTCGGCCCGCATCGTCGCGATCGAGCCGGACGTCATTATCATGGATCTCGGCAATCCCAACCGCGACATGCTGGAGGCGATGCTGCAGGTGGCGCGCGCGGTAAAGAAGCCGATTGCGATGTTTGTCGACAAATCCGATCGCGGATCGATGGAAGCGGCAATTGAAGCCGGCGTGTCGGCCTATGTGGTCGACGGATTCCGGCAGGACCGTGTCCGTTCGATCATGGAGATGGCGATCAGCCGCTTCAACGCCTATTCACGTCTCGAGCGCGAACTGGAGACGGCGCGCAGCGCGCTTGCCAATCGCGAAGTGATAGACCGGGCCAAACGCCTGATCATGAAGACGCGCGGACTTGACGAGGAAGCGGCCCACTCGCTCCTGCAGAAGACGGCGATGAACCAGAACCGGAAGATGGTGGAGGTCGCCGAAAGCGTGATCCTTTCCGCCAGCCTTCTGGGCAGCGGCAAGGGGGACAGGTGATGGAAAACCGGACGATCACCGCGGCGTTCCTGCCACTACTCGACGCGTCGATCCTGATCGCGGCGGTGGAAGGCGGGTTCGCGAAAGCCGAGGGCATCAGGCTGAAACTGGTGCGCGAAACCTCATGGGCAAATGTGCGGGATCGGATGGCGATCGGCCATTTTGACGTGGCGCACATGCTTGCGCCGATGCCGATCGCGGCGAATCTTGGCCTGACCCCGTTTTCAAACGCGCTGCTTGTACCAATGGCGCTTGGCCTTGGCGGCAACGCGATTACTGTGTCGAACGCCCTGCATGACGAGATCGGCGCGCCGGCCGAAACAACCGATGCGGCAAACGCCGGTGCGCTTGTGGCGGCCGCAATCGCGGCACGCGCCAAATCGGGTAGGCCGAAACTGAAACTGGCCGTCGTACACCCCCACTCGGCCCACAATCTCGAACTGCGATACTGGCTCGCTGCGAGTGGAATTTCGCCCGACCGCGACGTGGAGATCGTCATTCTGCCACCGCCATACATGGCGGACGCGCTTTCCAGCGGCGGCATAGACGGATATTGCGTCGGCGAACCGTGGAATACGTTGGCGGTCGTACGCAAAAGCGGCTCGATGCTGACGACCAAGCAGGCAATCTGGGCCTCGAGCCCCGAAAAGGTGCTCGGCGTATCGGTAAAATGGGCCGGAAACCATGAAGCCGAACTGTCCGCATTGCTACGTGCGCTCTACAACGCCGCCAAATGGAGCGGCAAAGCCGAGAACCGCGAGGCGCTGGCCGCGATGCTGGCCAAACCCGCCTATCTGGACTGCGAACCAGAACTTGCATCCCTTGCGCTTGAAGGCGCGGCGCGTTTCGAACCGTTCGCCAGTGCTGCGACATTTCCCTGGCAAAGCCATGCGCTGTGGTTCTATTCGCAAATGGTCCGCTGGAGCCAGACAGCCCATGAGCCTGGCAACACCGAGACCGCCAGAAAAACCTACCGGCCTGACATCTATCGCAAAGCGATCAGCACGGCAGGCGGCATTGTGCCGAGCGCCAATGCCAAGGTGGAAGGCGCCCTGAACCGGCCGCTTGCGGCGGGTGCATCAGGCGGTTCGCTGATGCTCGGACCCGATGGATTTTTTGATGGTCAGATATTCGATCCCGACCGGATCGACGATTACATCTCACACCAGCTTAAAATTTAAGCAGATTTGTGCACTGCACAAAAAACGAGCAGTGCTTGCATTAATATTTTGCTGACGGCAGCGGAACTCGACAAGCCGGCTTTTATGTACTTCAGATAAAAATATAACTATTTCAATGATTTATATGAATTTATGGATTCTGGCACACCGCTTGCATGACTTGAACTGATCCTCCCGGATTAACCGCGCCTAATGGTGGGTGCAAATTCTTGGCAAGGCTGCCGCACGGGCAAACCGAACTCTCGGAAAGACGGGAGCGGTCACCTGGACGGCAGCCTTTTTTTTCGAACGGGACCGGCGCTCCGAAACAAGGCACGGCCCCAACTGTGACAAAGGAACACAAACCGCCATGATCAACCGCCGTAGTCTAATTTACACAGCAGCGTTTTCGATATTCGCCGCAAGCGCGGCGCCGGCATCGGCCGAGATGCTCGATGTTGAAAAGGACGAACTGAAGTTCGGCTTCATCAAACTGACAGACATGGCGCCGCTCGCGGTTGCCTACGAGAAGGGCTATTTCGAGGATGAGGGGCTTTTCGTCACGCTCGAACCCCAAGCCAACTGGAAGGTCTTGCTCGACCGCGTGATCACCGGCGAGCTCGATGGCGCCCACATGCTGGCTGGCCAGCCGATTGCCGCAACCATCGGCTTCGGAACCGAAGCGCATATCGTCACGCCTTTCTCCATGGACCTGAACGGTAACGGAATCACTGTTTCCAACGAAGTTTGGGAACTGATGAAAAAGAACATCCCGCTCGGCTCCGACGGCAAGCCGCAACATCCGATCTCGGCTGCCGCCTTGAAACCGGTGATCGACAAATTCAAGGCCGAGGGCAAGCCCTTCAACATGGGAATGGTGTTTCCCGTGTCCACGCACAATTACGAACTGCGTTATTGGCTTGCCGCTGGCGGCATACATCCGGGCTACTATTCGGATTCAGATGTGTCGGGCCAGATCCAGGCCGATGCATTGCTGTCGGTCACTCCGCCGCCGCAGATGCCCGCAACCCTCGAGGCAGGAACCATCAGCGGCTACTGCGTCGGCGAACCCTGGAACCAGGCGGCAGTCTTCAAGGGAATAGGCGTGCCGGTCATCACCGATTACGAGATATGGAAGAACAATCCCGAGAAGGTATTCGGTCTGACCAAGGAATTTACCGACCAGAATCCGAACACCACGCTTGCCATCACCAAGGCGTTGATTCGCGCTGCCAAATGGCTTGACGAAAACGACAACGCCAACCGCAAGGAAGCGGTCGAAATCCTCGCCCGGTCGGAGTATGTCGGCGCCGACGCTGAAGTCATCGCCAATTCCATGACCGGCACCTTCGAATACGAGAAGGGCGACAAGCGCGACATCCCCGACTTCAACGTATTCTATCGGTATTTCGCGACCTATCCCTATTATTCCGATGCGATCTGGTACCTGACGCAGATGCGCCGCTGGGGCCAGATCGGCGAAGCCAAGCCCGATAGCTGGTACGACGAGGTGGCGAAATCCGTCTACCGTCCTGACATCTATCTCAAGGCCGCGCGCATGCTGGTCGAGGAGGGTCTGGTCGACGAAGCGGACTTCCCGTGGGATTCGGACGGGTATCGCGAGCCGACCCCGGCCGCCGATATCATCGACGGCATCGCCTATGACGGGCGCAAACCCAACGAATACCTGAACTCACTGTCGATCGGCCTGAAGGGCGACGCGACGGTTGGCGGCTGACGCCGCACAAATGCCGGGGCGGATCGGCGATCCGACCCGGCAGCCAAACTGTAAATCTGGAAGGCACGACATGACCGATACAGCGAACACTGAGAACCCGCGGACGAACGGCCGGGAACGGATATTCCATTTCATCGACCGTGCAAGCGGATGGATGGACGCGCTCGGCTTCACCTGGCTTGTGCCGATCGCCCGGATAGTGGCCGGCGACAATCCCAAAGAGCAGTTTGGCGAACTCAAGCGGGTCCTCGTCATCCCGCTCATCGGCTTAGCCGTTTTCCTTGTTGCGTGGGCAGCTCTGGCGCCGCGCGTGCAAACTTCGCTTGGCGCGGTTCCGGGTCCGATCGAGGTCGCTGAACAGGCGGTCAACCTGTGGCAAGACCATGTGCAGGAAAGGCAAAAGGCAGCGGAATTCTATGCCCGTCAGGACGAACGCAACGCCAAGTTTGCCCAACAAGGCAAAGAGGACCGCATCAAGTGGCGCACCTATACCGGCAAGCCCACCTATATCGACCAGATCGGCACGTCGCTGCTAACCGTAGGCCTCGGATTCCTGATCGCCACGGCGGTTGCCGTGCCTCTCGGTATCGCATCGGGCCTTTGGCGCAACTTCAACGGCGCCATCAACCCGCTGATCCAGATCTTCAAGCCGGTTTCGCCGCTCGCCTGGCTGCCGATCGTGACCATGATCGTCTCGGCCGCCTATACGGACCCGGCCGAATGGTTGCCAAAATCCCTGCTGATCTCGGCGGTTACCGTTACGTTGTGCTCGATGTGGCCGACGCTTATCAATACTGCGCTCGGCGTCGCATCGGTCGACAAGGACCTGATGAATGTCGGCCGCGTGCTGCAACTGCCGACCCGAAGAACCGTCGCAAAGATCGTGCTGCCGTCGTCGCTGCCATTGATCTTTACAGGCCTGCGCCTGTCGCTCGGCGTCGGCTGGATGGTTCTGATCGCTGCCGAAATGCTGGCGCAGAACCCCGGTCTCGGCAAATTCGTCTGGGACGAGTTCCAGAACGGGTCTTCGCAGTCGCTCGCGCGCATCATGGTTGCGGTGCTTACCATCGGCATCATCGGCTTCCTGCTTGATCGCATGATGTATGCGCTGCAGCGCGCCTTCACCTTCTCGGCCAGCCGTTGAGGAGGCACCTGATGAGTTTTCTCGAGATATCGGGTCTGTCCAAATCCTTTGGCGAGGGGTCTTCGCGCACGGAAGTGCTTCAAAACGTCAACCTGAAGGTCGAGGAAGGAGAGTTCATCGCCATCGTCGGCTTCTCCGGTTCGGGCAAGACAACGCTCATTTCGGCGCTGGCAGGTTTGCAGAAATCCGATCTTGGCGGAGTCATATTCAAGGGACAGGAAATAGACTCACCCGGTCCCGAACGCGGTGTGGTCTTCCAGTCATATTCGCTTATGCCCTGGCTGTCCGTCACCGGCAATGTCGCGCTAGCGGTCGACAGCGTCCATGGAGCCAAATCGAGGGCCGATCGTGCCGCGATCGTTGACAAGTACGTCTCGATGGTCGGGCTTGCGCCGGCGCGCGACCGCAAACCGATGGAGCTTTCAGGCGGTATGCGCCAGCGCGTCGCCGTGGCGCGGGCGCTCGCCATGCAGCCCGAGGTGCTGCTGCTTGACGAACCACTGTCGGCACTTGATGCGCTCACGCGGGCCAAGCTTCAGGACGAACTCGCGGCAATCTGCCAGGAGGAAAAGAAGACTATTGTCCTGATTACCAATGACGTGGACGAGGCAATCCTGTTGGCCGACCGCGTCATTCCGCTGACGCCGGGACCCGGCGCGACGCTTGGACCGGAATTCAAGGTCGATCTGCCGAGGCCGCGCGACCGCAGTGCGATGAACTCGGACGAGGCCTTTATCCGCCTGCGTTCGGCGATCACCGAATACCTGATCGAAATCGGAGCGGAACGCGGTGTCGAATTCGGCCGCGAAATCATGCTGCCGAACATCACGCCGATCGATCTCGGCCGCAAGGACCGGTTGCCGGTTGCCTACGCGGAAGCCGCCGCATCGCCGCGCGAGGACCGTTTCCTCGAATTTTCGCAACTGAAGAAGGTGTATCCGACACCGAAGGGACCGCTGACCGTCGTGGACGGCTTCGACATCAAGATCAACAAGGGCGAATTCGTGACGGTGATCGGCCATTCCGGCTGTGGAAAGTCGACTGTTCTGTCAATGGCCGCGGGCCTCAACAGCATCACCGAAGGAGCGATCGTCCTCGATGGCAAGCACGTCTCCGAAGCAGGACCAGACCGCGCCGTGGTGTTTCAGGCGCCGTCGCTGATGCCCTGGCTGACCGCTTACGACAATGTGGCGCTTGGCGTCGACCGCGTCTATCCGCGCGCAACCGCCGCCGAACGGCGCGACGTGGTCGAGTACTACCTGCAGCGGGTCGGTCTTGCCGACGCCATGCACAAACCCGCCAGCGAGCTTTCCAATGGCATGAAACAGAGGGTCGGCATCTCGCGCGCCTTTGCGCTATCGCCAAAGCTGCTGTTGCTCGACGAGCCATTCGGCATGCTCGATTCGCTAACTCGCTGGGAGTTGCAGGATGTGCTCATGGACGTGTGGAAGCGCACTCAGGTTACCACGCTCTGTGTCACTCACGATGTCGACGAGGCGATCCTGCTCGCCGACCGCGTGATCATGATGTCCAACGGACCCAATGCGCGAATCGGCAATGTAATGGAGGTTGACCTGCCGCGCCCGCGTTCACGCAAAGCGCTGCTCGATCATCCTGACTACTACGCCTATCGCGAAGAGCTTCTGGAGTTCCTGCATGCCTACGAGGGCGGCGCGAACCCCTCCAAAGAGCAACTCGAAACGATTTCAAGAAAACGCGCGGAACGGATTGCGCGCCAGAAATCCGCTTCCCTGGACGCGGCGGAGTGAGACCATGAGCGAAAGGCAAAAACTCGTGATCATCGGCGCCGGGATGGCGTCGGGCCGGGTGATTGAGCATCTCCTGGAAAAGGCGCCGGAAGCGTTCGCGATTACGCTATTCAACGCCGAACCGCGGGGCAACTACAATCGTATCATGTTGTCGCCGGTGCTCTCCGGCGAGAAGACATACGAGGACATCGTCACCCATGACGACGCCTTCTATGCCGGCAACGGTATCATCACCCGCTTCGGTGAACATGTCCTGCGCATCGACCGCGAAAACAAGAAGGTCGTCGGCCAGAACGGCGAGGTCGACTACGACAAACTCGTGATCGCCACCGGATCGGCTCCCTTTGTCATTCCGGTGGAGGGCCGCGACCTGCCGGGCGTCGTCTCCTATCGCGACCTCGACGACACCGAGACAATGATCGCCGCGGCGGGAAAAGGTGGCAAGGCCGTGGTCATCGGCGGCGGCCTGCTCGGCCTTGAAGCCGCGGCAGGGCTCGCCGGGCGCGGCATGGACGTGACCGTCATCCACCTCGCCGGCCACCTGATGGAACGCCAGCTCGATGAGGCTGCGGGCTATCTCCTCAAGCGTGATCTGGAAAAACGCGGCATCAAGATACACTGCAAAGCTTCCACTGCCGCCATTCTAGGCAACGAACGCGTCGAGGGAGTGCTGCTGGAGGACAATTCGGCATTCGAGGCCGATCTGGTTGTCATGGCGGTCGGCATTCGTCCGGAGACGCGGCTCGCCGTCGATGCCGGTCTCGAAGTGGCGCGCGGCATATCAGTAACGCCGCAGATGCGCACGCTGAACGATCCGGACATCCATGCGGTCGGCGAATGCATCGATCTGGACGGGCTGCTGTTCGGCCTTGTCGCTCCGCTATATGAGCAGGCGGCGGTGCTGGCCGACAATCTTCTCGGTGGAAATACCGCATTCGTTGCAAAGGACCTCGCAACCAAGCTCAAGGTAACGGGGATCGATCTCTATTCGGCAGGCGATTTCGCCGACGGCGAAGGCCGCGAGGAGATCGTGCTTCGCGACGCCACTGCCGGCATCTACAAGCGCCTCGTGCTCAAGGATAACCGTCTCATCGGTGCGGTCATGTATGGCGACACCGCCGACGGTCCGTGGTTCTTCGACCTGATCAAGCAGGGAGCCGACATCTCGGAGATGCGCGACACGCTTGTGTTCGGCCAGGCATATCAGGGAGGTGCCCAACTGGACCCTATGGCGGCCGTTGCAGCCTTGCCGCTTGAGGCGGAGATCTGCGGCTGCAACGGCGTATGCAAGGGAAAGATCACCGAGACGATCACCGCGAAAGGCCTGACGACGCTCGACGATGTGCGCGCCCACACCAAGGCCTCGTCATCCTGCGGCACGTGTACCGGCCTTGTCGAACAACTCATGATGCTGACGCTGGGCGATGCTTACAATCCATCCGCCGTCACCCCGGTCTGCGGCTGTACCGATCTTGGTCATGATGATGTCCGCCGGCTGATCAAGGCCAAGAAGCTGAAGACCATTCCGGCAGTCATGCAGGAGTTGCAGTGGAAGACCTCCTGCGGCTGCGCTAAATGCCGGCCGGCGCTCAACTACTATCTTGTTTGTGACTGGCCCGACGAATACGCGGATGACTACCAGTCGCGGTTCATCAACGAACGCGTTCACGCCAACATCCAGAAGGACGGAACGTATTCGGTGGTTCCGCGCATGTGGGGCGGCGTGACTTCCGCCAGCGAGTTGCGCGCCATCGCCGATGTTGTCGACAAGTTCGGCATTCCGACCGTCAAGGTTACCGGCGGCCAGCGCATCGACATGCTCGGTATCAGGAAAGAGGACTTGCCGGCGGTTTGGGCCGATCTTGGCAAGGCCGGCTTCGTTTCGGGGCACGCCTACGCCAAGGGATTGCGAACGGTGAAAACCTGCGTCGGGTCGGAATGGTGCCGTTTCGGCACGCAAGATTCGACCGGCCTCGGCATCCGCATCGAGAAGTTCATGTGGGGTTCGTGGACGCCGGCCAAGGTGAAAATGGCGGTGTCGGGCTGTCCCCGCAATTGCGCGGAGGCGACCTGCAAGGACGTCGGAGTCGTCTGCGTGGATTCAGGTTTCGAAATCCACTTCGCCGGGGCCGCCGGTCTCGACATCAAGGGCACAGAAAAGCTCGGCCTCGTAACGACCGCCGACGAGGCGCTGGAGGTGATCGTTGCGCTCGTCCAAATGTACCGCGAACAAGGCCGTTACCTCGAACGCATCTACAAATGGGCAAAACGCGTCGGTTACGACGAAGTCCGCCGCCAGATCCTGGAAGACACCGGCAGGCGCAAGGAATACTTCGATCGCTTCGTCTTCAGCCAAAAGTTCGCCCAGGTCGATCCCTGGAGCGAGCGTGCCTCCGGCAAGGACAAGCATGAATTCACCCCCTTGGCCACGCTGGATCTGGAGGCCGCGGAATGAACGCGCATGCTGCAGTCAAACCCGGGATCAACTGGATCAGGGTCGGCACTGTCAACGACATACCGCGGCGCGGCGCCCGCTGCGTCAGATTCGGCCAGGCGACCATCGCTGTATTCCGAACCGCCGAGGACCGCATTTACGCGATCGAGGACAAGTGCCCGCATCGCGCCGGGCCGCTGAGCCAGGGGATCGTGCATGACGGCTGCGTGACCTGCCCATTGCACAATTGGGTCATCTCGCTGGAGACCGGTCTGGCGCAAGGTGCAGACGAAGGGAGCGTTGCGACATTCCCGGTTCGGCTCGAAGGTGAGCACATTGTCATCGGGATCGGGTAGCATGTCCGCGCGGACGGTTCGGACGACCTGTCCCTATTGCGGTGTCGGCTGCGGCGTGCTCGCCACACGCAATCCGGACGGGTCGGTTGCAATCGAGGGCGATCCGGACCACCCGGCCAATTTCGGCAGGCTCTGCTCCAAGGGTTCAGCCCTCGGCGAAACGACCGGCCTCGACGGAAGGCTGCTTTATCCCCAGATCGATGGAAATCGGGCGGACTGGAACGAGGCGCTCGATCTGATTGCGTCGACATTTGGCAAAACGATCGCCGAACACGGACCCGGCAGCGTCGCCTTCTATGTCTCCGGACAGATGCTGACCGAGGATTACTACGCCGCAAACAAGCTGATGAAAGGTTACATTGGCGCGGCAAACATCGACACCAATTCGCGGCTTTGCATGGCTTCGTCGGTTGCAGGCCACCGGCGCGCATTCGGCGCCGATATCGTGCCCGGCTGCTACGAGGATCTCGAGTTGGCCGACACGGTCGTTCTTGTCGGCTCGAACCTGATCTGGTGTCATCCTGTTCTGTACCAGCGCGTCGCCGCAGCCAAGGCGAAACGGCCCGACTTGCGCGTCGTCCTGATAGATCCACGGCGCACCCGGACGGCAGACCTCGCTGACCTGCACCTGGCGGTCGAACCCGACGGCGACGTGGCGCTGTTCAACGGTCTGTTGCGCTGGATCGGTGAACGCGGCTTATCAGAACCTGGCTGGATCGACGCCAATACGGTGGATTTTGGCGCCGCAATGGACGAAGCCGCGAAATGGACGGTCGACCGCGTGATGCGCGCGACCGGGCTTGCCAGGAATGAAATAGAGGAATTTTACCGGCTTTGGACCGGGCGTGAGCGGGTCGTGACAGCCTACAGCCAGGGCGTCAACAAGTCAGGCGTCGGCACCGACAAGGTCAGCGCCATCATCAATTGTCATCTCGCTACGGCGCGCATTGGCCGGCCGGGCATGGGTCCGTTTTCTTTAACTGGCCAACCCAATGCCATGGGAGGACGGGAAGTCGGCGGCCTTGCCAACATGCTCGCCGCCCATATGGAAATCGAAAACGCCGAAGACCGCGATCGGGTGCAACGCTTCTGGGGTTCGCCGACAATCGCTTCCAGCCCCGGCCCGAAAGCCGTCGACATGTTTCGCGCAGTTGCCGAAGGGCAGATCAAGGCGCTGTGGATCATGGCGACCAATCCCGTGGTTTCCATGCCGGAGGCTGACATGGTTGCCGAGGCGATCGCCAATTGTCCCTTCGTCGTTGTTTCCGACGTCGTCGGGTCGACCGACACGGCCCGCCACGCCATTGTGCTGCTTCCGTCGCTTGCCTGGGGCGAAAAGGACGGCACGGTCACCAATTCCGAACGGCGCATTTCGCGCCAGCGGCCATTCCTGCCGCCGCCGGGTGAAGCGAAGGCCGATTGGTGGCAGATGGCCGAGATTGGCAAGCGCATGGGCTGGCGCGATGCGTTCAGCTGGGCCGGCGCTTCAGCCGTGTTCAGCGAGTACGCGGCACTGACCGCCTTCGAGAACGGCGGACGGCGGGATCTCGATATCGGCGCATGCGCGAAGCTCGACCGCGCCGCCTACGACGCGATGCCGCCGTTCCAGTGGCCGCAGCCCCACAAGTTAGATCCTACCCGCCGGGCGCGGTTTTTCGCCGGCGGAGGATTCTTCACTTTCGATGGCAAGGCCCGGTTCGTGGCGGTTTCCGCGCCCGAATCTTTCACCCAGACCATCGGGATCTTTCGCCTCAACACCGGCCGTGTGCGCGACCAGTGGCACACGATGACACGGACCGCCAAGGCGCCGCGCCTGAACGCGCATTACGCCGAACCCTATTGCGAAATCCATCCGGAGGACGCTGCCCACCTGGCAATAGCCGACGCCGATCTTGTCCGCCTCAGCGGCTTTGGCTCCGAAGCCATGGTGCGCGCGCTGCTGACTGCAAGCCAGAAACCCGGCAACGTGTTCGCGCCGATGCACTGGAACGGCGAGACGGCATCATCGGCCCGCATCAATGCGCTCGTCGCCGCGGTCACCGATCCGGTTTCCGGGCAGCCGGCATTGAAAGGCTCCATGGTCAGCGTGGAACGCGCAAATTTTGCCTGCCACGGATTTGCGGTGACCCGAGAACGCCCGGCGACATCGGGTCTCGACTATTGGGCGCTGGCGCGCTGCGAGGGCGGTTGGCGGCTGGAATTCGCACTTCGTGTCGAACCGGCCGCCAAGACGGACTTTATCAATCGGCTGCTGGGATCGGCACATGGTGGCGGGTCTGAGCCGCTGACCAGCGAGGACCGCCATCGCGGATTCTGGCGCACGGCCCGATTTGGCGCGAATCGCCTGCTGGGCGTGGGCTATCTGGCGCGAAGCTTGGTAACGGTTTCGCGCTCTTGGGCGGTCGCGCAACTTGCGGAAAACTTCGCTGATTCCAGACCTCGCTGGAGGATTTTAGCCGGCCAGCCAGCGTCAGATATGCCCGACAAGGGCGCCATTGTCTGCGCTTGCATGAATGTCGGCGCCAATGAAATCGCCACGGCCGCGCGTAGCGGCTGCGCCACGGTTGCCGCAATCGGAGGCGCCACCCGCGCAGGCACGAACTGTGGTTCGTGCACGGCAGAAATCGCGGAGATCATCCATGCAAATCGACTTGTTGCCGCCGAATAAAACATCGCCACGCCGCATCGTGCGGAATGCATCCATCGAGCCGCTGGCGGTCCTGCCGGTATTCTACCGGCTGCACGGCGAGAGCGTGCTTGTTGCCGGCGGGTCCGACGCGGCCGCATGGAAGGCGGAACTGTTGGCAGCCGCCGGCGCAACAGTGCATGTTTACGCCGCCGCGCCCGGCGAGGTGCTGGGCGAATTGCTCGCCGCCGCCGGCGATTCCGGATCGTATGTCCACCATGCAAGGCCATGGGCGCCGGACAGTTTCTCTGGAAAAAGCATTGCGATTTGCGATGCCGGAAGCGAGGCTGAAGCGCAAAGTTTCCACTCTGCGGGCCGGGCTGCGGGCACACCGGTCAATGTTATAGACAAACCCGATCACTGCGATTTCCAGTTCGGTTCGATCGTCAACCGCTCGCCAGCCGTCATCGGCATTTCGACCGATGGCGCAGCACCCGTGCTTGGTCAGTCGATACGCCGCCGTATCGAGGCCGTGCTGCCCAATTCGCTGGCGCGATGGGCGGATCTGGCAAAACAGCTCCGCGCCACTGTTGCCCGCAGCCTGCAACCCGGTCCACAGCGGCGGAAGTTCTGGGAGCATTTCGCCGACCGCGCGTTTTCTGGCGAACCTTCTTGCGATGCATTTGCGGAACTTATTGGCGTTAGTTCGGCAATTGCCCGTTCCAGCTCTCTTCCTGCCGGCCGGGTGACATTTATCGGCGCCGGACCCGGCGACCCGGAACTGCTGACGCTTAAAGCGGTGCGCTGCTTGCAGTCGGCTGATGTGATCCTGTTCGACGACATCGTCTCGGCAGACGTGCTCGAACTCGCCCGGCGCGAAGCCAGGCGCATAGCGGTCAATTCACTGGCCGGGTCGCAAATTCGTCATTGCGAAGACATTGTCGCCATGATGTCGCCGCTTGCGCAAAGCGGAAAAAACATCGTCCGGCTCATTGCCGGCGATCCGAAGGCGTCACGTAATGCAGACCGGGAGATCGTGCGCCTCAAGGCAGGGAACATAGCAATATCGATTGTACCGGCAGTCGCTGGAACCTGAAAGGTATCCGGCAACACGATAGTCTATCGCCAGTCCTGCCTGACCCCACTGTCAGATTTGATTGTGCCGTCAGCTGTTCCGGCCAGGCCGGAGCGGTGGAATCGGCATGTGGCTGCCGTAGCCACCCTCGCGCTCGCATCGCGCATACCAGCGCATTATTTCTCCGGCTGCCCACCGATGCCGGCAATCGCCAGACCCTGGCGCAGAAGATCGAGATCGGTGCCCTTGCGGTAGTGCATACTTGCCAGGAATTCGTCCACGGCGAACATGGGATCGATCCGTCTGATATTCTCGATATGGGCCGCCGCCGCGGTGCGGTCACCCAGATGGGCGTAACACGCAGCAACAAAGGCGTGCTGCATGCTGTCCATGGTGGACAAGTGCAGAAAGGCTTCAACTGCTTCCTTGTACTGCCGCGCAGCAAAACGCGCCTTGCCGAGATGGCTCCAGAATCGCTCTGGATGATAGGGATTGAGTCGCATCGCCCTGAGTATCCATTCGATGCCCTCTTCCGGGCGCCCGAGCCAGGTGTACAACTCGCCCATTTGCACGACCACGAGATCGTAGTTTGGATTCAATGCCAGCGCTCGTTCCTGGTGATACATCGAACGGTCAAGGTCGTTGTTGGCGATATGAACCGCGGCAAGGATTCGGTGCACATCCGCGTCATTGTCATCGAGTGAAATCGCCCTTTCCAGCGAACTTTCAACCATCGCAAATGTGGCGTCCTTGTCGTCGCACCAGTTGTAGCCCCAGGCTTGGCCAAGGATACATGCCTTCCAGGCATGGGCGTGCGCGTATTCCGGATCCAGTTCGAGGGCTCGTTCGATAAACGCCAACGCTTCCACATTGTCCGCAAAGTTGCTTCGGTGATGCAACACTTTTGCGGCCAGAACACATTCATATGCAGCCATACTTGATGGTTTCTTGCGAGCGATCTGATCGTGCTTCGCTGCTTCCACACGACCCGGTAGTGTCGCGACAATTGCCGAAGTCACCTCGTCCTGTATGGCGAATATGTCATCGAGATTGCGATCGTAGCGTTCGGCCCAGATATGAGTGTCGCTTTCCGTGTCGATCAGCTGCACCGTCACACGCAATCGATCTCCAGCCTTTCGCACACTGCCTTCCACGACATACTGCGCTCCGAGGCTTCGCGCCGCCTCGCGAAGATTGACCGACTTGCCCTTGAAAACGAAGGTCGAATTGCGTGAAATCACGAACAGTTCGCGCCGGCGGCTCAACTCGGTCAGAATGTCTTCCGTCAACCCGTCCACAAAAAACTCCTGGTCCGGATCGCCGCTCATGTTGTCGAACGGCAGCACTGCAACGGTCGGTTTCGCCATCGCTTCCTTGCGTGCATCCTTGCCATCGGACCGGGTCGGAGTTTGTTCCCGGGTAGCAGGGACTAGGCGGTATACACGGACCGGACGGCTCATGTTTTTCAGCGTTTTCTCGCCAAGATCCTCGAACTCGACGTCGAACCGGCCTTCGACCTGGTTGTAAACTGCGGCCGAGACGCATACGCCGCCAACATCGGCAAGCTGCTCCAGCCTGGCGGCGATATTGACGCCATCACCATAGATGTCGCCATCGTCAAATATGACATCCCCGAGATTGATACCGACGCGGAACTGAATTCGTGCGTCTTCCGGAACATCGGAATTGCGTCGGCGCATCCGTTCTTGAACTTCAAGGGCACAGCGAACCGCGTCGGTGACGCTATGAAACTCGACCAGCATTCCGTCGCCGGTTGTTTTGATGATGTTTCCCTGGTTTTTCGCGATCGCAGGATCGATCAGTTCAATGCGATGGGTTTGCAACCGGGCGAGCGTCCCCTTCTCGTTTGCTTCCATAAGGCGGCTATAACCGACCATGTCCGCCGCAAGGATTGCTGCAAGCTTATGTTCCATCTGTTTCGCCTGCCTGAACTGAAAGTCCGTATGCAGCTTCAAGGGAGTTTGCGCTGCTGGGCCCATGTTGGTCGCTTAGGCGTTTGCGACAGGTATCCGATCTCTCTGGATCACACCCAGGTATCTTGATCGCGAGGATATATAGCGATTTCCAGCCGCGACGATTGCTGAGCGCGCCAAACCTCCGGACTGCCTGGGTCGCTTTCCGGACCGTTGTCTTTAAGCCAAATCATACTCGAAGACCGGCTTGCGGTCACTGCCAATTCCAAAAAAACCGACAGATGCGAACCGGATGACACGCACGGTAACGTAGTAGCGCGGAGCAATCGGAGAGCGAGATTCTATTACCTTCGTATTGTGCTTTGGTCGGACATATTCTGTCGAAACAGAACGGTTTGACTGTGAATTGACGATCGCGAAGCAGGGAACTCCCGGTTCAGGGAAGTGCCTAACGATGCCCTTTGCCGCCGCCCTTACCGCCATCACCTTTGCCACCGCCACCCTTACCGCCATCACCTTTGCCATCGCCGCCTTTGCCACCATCGCCTTTACCGCCACTGCCATTGCCGCTACTACCGGAACTGGCTGAAGTTGACTTACCGACTCCGATATCGACGGAAGCGGTTTTGAAACGACCCCGGTCGGGTCCCGTGCGAGCCTCATCGCGATTGCTGCGCCCTCGCCCGGGCGCGCCAAAATCCTTCCCGTTCGGATTGGGTCCTGCCCAACCCCTGTCCTTCTCGTTTCCAGGATTGCCGCGCTGGCGGCCTTCCGGCGGTTCGGGATCGTCAGGAGGTTCCGGATCATCGGGCGGTTGTGGATTTTCGGCAGGAGTAAAACTGATCGGTTGTGCGTCGCTCTGGGTGTCCGCGCCCTTGCATCCGGCAACTTCACGACGAAATTGCCGGTTCAGTTGCTGCTGTCCGACAAGTATCGGGAACGTCCGCTGGTAACGGCGAATGTTCGCCTTCTTCAGCAGGTTGGTTCTCTCGATGACACCACCCCGGTTGAATGCCACGAAATCACAGCGGTTCTTCACACTCATGCAGCCGCCACTACGAGGGCAAACCGTGACCTGGCCCTGCAGCAGCAACACGTTGGTCGTGCCGCCTAGTATGGTCACATCAAACGCAGTTCCGCGTACGCCAATGCTCCCCGCCGGTGTCTTGATGGAGTATGCCCTTGATCCGCTGTTGCCGCTGATCCAGCGAAAGGCCCCTTTTGTAACCGATACCGATACTTCAGTGGTCGTACGCGAAGTAGAGAAAATGAAATCGTCGAGCGTTACGGCCGAATTCGGTCCGACCACGATCTTCGTGTCGTCTATGAATTTTATCTGCGCCAACCCATTCGAGTTCGCCTGCAGGCGATCGTTCGCGAATACCGGCGTGAGTTTGGCGACGACCTGCGTTCCTCCGACGCCGGTCCTTACGACTTTTGTCTCGGCGTCAACCGCAATTCCGATCCGGGATTGGGCTTTTGCACTACCTGTCTGGATCCCGGCAAAAAGAATTGCCAGCAAAGCAATTGCTGGCAGGGACCAAAAGCTAAACTCCCGTCCGCCGCCCATGTCACAAACTTACAATTAATGATACATTAGCAATATCTTAACTATGTTTTTTGCGATTGTCGAATCGAAAAAGCAATTGCCGTTATTTGCTAAATTGAGAGTTCCGGCGCCTCGCTTCCGCCGATGTTCCTTTGCGCCAGCGGTCCGTACAGCGATTTCAGTCTCTCGGGCGCCAATGCCGTGCATTGGCGGATAGCCCGCGCCAAATCCGCACTGTTGCCGCTGCCCCGCACTTTGATCATCAGATCATGCTGTTTTTTCAGCCGTTCGAACTCAGGTGATGCAGCGTAGCCTTCATTGCCCACCAGCGCATACAAATCGACATCATGGCTTTTTCCCTTCAGGAATATGCTTCCGACGTACAAGAACGCCATGTCACCAACCTCACTGGCAGTTGCCGCCGAAACCAGTATCGGCCAGCCGAGATTCTTGGTCTCGGATTCAATCCGCGAAGCGATATTTACCGTGTCGCCGACAACCGAATAGTTGAAGCGGTTGCTGGATCCCATATTGCCAACACACGACACCCCGCTGTTTATACCGACGCCGATCCTGATCTCCGGAATGTCGATCGAATTCCGATTGAATCCGAACGCATCGTCACGGTTCAACTTTTCTACCGCATCGAGAATTTCAAGCGCTGAAATGCAGGCTTTGCGCTGATGATCCTTCACATCCATTGGCGCATTCCAGAATGCCATGATTGAATCGCCGATATACTTGTCGATAGCGCCTTCGTGTTCCTGGATGATGTCAGACAGCGGAGAGAATAACTGGTTGATGAACGCCACGAGTTCTGTCGGGCCCAGTTTTTCAGATATCCCGGTAAAGTTACGGATATCCAGGAACATCATTGATACGTCCCGAAGTTCTCCGCCAAGTACCAATTGCTCTGGAGCAGCCTCAAGCTTCTTCAGCAGTGTCGGCGCCAGATAGCGTTGAAACGCCGACCTGACAAAGCGCCTCTCCCGTTCAGTTGCAGCAAATGTCAATGTGATCGACACCACATAGACGGCGCCACCGGTCAGCATTGCGAACAACGGCTCGATCAGTATGCCGTGCCAATCAAACGCGATCCAGCTTAAGGCAAGTACGCAAGCGGAACACAGAGCTCCGAACAAGGCGGACACGAACGCTCCGGTATATGGAAGCACGGCCATCATCAGCAGCGTGATTGCAACGGCCATCGCCATTTCGGCCCCATCGGCCCAATCCGGCCGCTGCAGGAAACTGCCGGTGAGTATCTGTTTTGCTAACTGCGAATGGAGCGAAACACCGGGAACCGTCTCGCCTAGCGTGGTTATTCGAAGGTCTGATAGGCCGACGGCGGATGTGCCGACAAATACGATATGGCCTTCGATCAACGGCGCCAGGTCTCTATAGTTTGGACCTAGCAGCAGTTCGGCGGAGATGTAGTCGGCTGCTTCGTTGTATCCGTAGTAGAGGTAAATCTCCCCGGACGCCGAGGTCGGTACAACAAAGTCGCCCACTTTGGCGGCAACGATTCCGGTGGCACCGCCACTAGTTTCTCCGCTGGCGCTTGTGGTTTTCAAAACGTATGTCGAACCGCCGGTCGCGACACGCAAGGCTTCCATTGCGAGCGTCGGAAATATCGCGGTGCCATCGGTGAGGAACAACGGCACCCTTCGGATTGCATCGCTTGTCCGGTTGCCCGTGAGACTGATGGTGGCCACCCCTGCCGCCGCCTCCTGCAGCAATGGAAGACTGACTATCGAGCCTCTCATCTGCACCATTGAGTTCTTCGGATCGTCACCGGCCAAAACGAACGCCGCACTATTGCGGGGCCGTGCGGTATTGGGCGTCGCGGTACCAAAGAAACCGATAACGGTCGGAGAACTCTCTAAACTGTGGGCAAATATCTCGTCATTGTCGGCTAATCCGTTGAGCTTGGCCGCCAACTCGCCGTCGATCTCGCCGCCCCCGGCCAGCAGCTCCTCGATCAATTGCGCAGGACTGGTCCGGTCAGGCTCGGAGAAAACCATATCGAAAGCGATTGTCGCGGCGCCAAGTTCAGCGAGACGGTCCACCAGAAGAGCAATTCTGCTGCGAGGCCACGGCCATTGACCGACCGTCCGGATCGAATTCTCGTCAATATCTACAATCCGTACCGGCAGGGTTTGGGAAACACGTGGTTTCAGGCGCTGAAACTGGTCGAATACCACATTGCGCGCCGCTTCCATGAAAGCAAAATCATAGCTTCTGGCGATCCAGGCCGCCAGGAGAACATTTGCCGCAATGAGCATCACCTGAAAGGCTTTGCGGCTCAATACGCGCTTCATATATTCATTATTTTTTATGGTTCGCGGAAAAGCAATCGAAATGGAAACGCACCGGACGGGCCGGAGGGCGCAACAACTGTGTGTGCAGTGTTAGTTGTGGAATTTTTACATCAAAGCTCGACTGTTTCGCCTTCGCGCATGACAAAACTGCCGGGTAAAAGCGCTTCGACTTTTTTTCCGATCTGATCAAGCTCATCATCGGTGCGGCTTTGCCTGTGGTGAAACACAGCCAGGCGTCGCGCACCCGCGATCTTGCATAATCGCACACCTTCCTCCCAGGTCGAATGGCCGAAATGAGCAAACTCCGGAAATTCAAGATCTGTATAAGCGGCATCGTAGATGACGAAGTCCGCGCCATCTATCAATCCAAGGATTGTATCGTCCGGTTTTTCGGGTACGTGTCCCGTATCGGTTACATAGCAGATTGACTTTCCTTCATAATCGACACGATAGCCGCATCCGCCGCCGGGGTGACTGAGCGCGCAGGTCCGCATGCTTATTGATTCGGCCGGCCTGATAGTGTCGCCAGGCCGGAAATCATGATACCTGATGTCGGCTTTGAAAACTTCAGGGCCTACGGGGAAAAAAGGCGCGCGCATGTAATCGTGGATGGCATCGCGAGTCGCATTCCTGCCCGGCAAATTTCCCGACCAGATGTCGACGCGGCAATCGCTCCTATAGAATGGCGCAAAGAAAGGAATGCCGGAAACATGATCATAGTGAAAATGTGAAAGAAACAGATGCGCCTTCTTCTGCCCGCGCCTGCACAGCTCTTCACCAAGCAGTTTCAGACCCGAACCTCCATCGAATATCATGACGTTTTCGCCACATTGAATTTCGACGCAACTGGTGTTGCCGCCATAACGGCTGACACCGGGCGAAGATGAGTATCCTTCGCCGCGCACACCCCAGGCGCGAATAAGCAATGGGTTCGACTTGTTCATTCTCCAATCTTTTTCAATTGTTCGTTGGCGTTGGCAAGATCTTTGGTCGTCTTTGTCAGACGTTCAATTAGCATTTTGATAATATCCAAAGCCAGATCGGAGGATTCGCGGACGAGTTCTATCAGATATTCCTTTCGAATACGAAGCGCTTCCACATTTCCTTTTGCCCGTACCGTCGCGGTTCGCTCAATTCCCGCAAGGACGCCCATATCGCCAAGCATGGCGTTTCGGCCAAACGTGCCGACCACGCTGCTTTCCCCTTCCCGGGTCGACACCACAACATCGACCGCACCTTCGATGACGATATAGGCGGCGTCGGACAGTTCACCTTGCCGCATGATTTCCTGCCCGTCCCGAAACATCATTCGTTCCGATGCGAAAGCCAGCAGCTTGAGTTTTGTCGGGGGTACATTTGCAAACATCGGGATACTTCGGAGAAGGCCGACTTCATCCATCAGTTTGTTCATATCAATCTCCCTGGTCGGCCATTATTTTACGAACGTATTTCCCGTCAGGTTACAAGAGCGGAAAACGCACCCTTGGCATTTACCAGTTCCGCGTAATTTCCGTCTTCAACCAAACTGCCGTCCTCAAAGACAAGGACCCGATCGAATTGATCCGCCATTGCCGGAGTTGTCAAAGCCCAGAGTATCCCGAATGGCGGCCATCCATCAGCAGATCGGGCTAGATTGATGATCTTTTCAACAATCCGTTGCTGGGTTGCAAGGTCGAGTGTATTCAGGCCCTGGTTGACGATCAGAAGGTCCGGCCGCTTGAGTAGCGTCCTGCCAAGGATCACTTTCTGGCGTTGCGCCTCGGTTAGCCGCTTTCCACCGCTCCCGATGTTGAAGAGAAGACCCGTACGCCAGATCTCCTCCTTCATGCCCAGTTCTTCGAGCATCGCCTGGATTTCCTTGTGCACCCGCTCGGTGACCTCCGAATACCCGTAGACGATGCGGCCGAACAGGATGTTGTCCTGTATCGATGCGGCCGTGTTGTAACTGTCCCTGTCGTAGAAATTGATTCTGCCGCGCAGTTTTTCCGGCAGTTCGGACTGGAAGTACCGGCGCGCCTTTAGGATGAGTGCCTCCTTCTCCTCATTGAGTAGTCCAAGGCGATTTCGCGGTTCGGAATAGCGGAACGAAAGGATCAGCATTTTCTGGCGCGCCAGTTCGTTGGCGCTGCCGAAGCCGCCCGGAGCTACTCTGCTCAAAATCGGGGGATATTCCTCGATCTCGTATGCAGACAGAAAGTTCAATTGCTCGAAGAATGGATTATCCGGCGACAAGTCCGCAAAGAGTTCGATCGCCGTCCGCGCTAGTTCGATCCCCATGTCAAAAAGGAACTCGTCCAATCCGGTTTCGGCAAGAACCCGGCGCATATATGCGTCCTTGACCAGGTTCTCCGCACCCTGTGAATCACCCGAGGCCGTGCCGAAAAGGATATTCTCCGCCACAGTTGCGTGCCTGGCATACCTTTCATTGTCGAAGAGATCGACGAATTCAGCCAGTTCGATCTTCTTTAGCCGGTCATGGAACATGCCGCGCGCGGACACGATTTTCGCGCAAAGTTCGCTGTGGTCCGACGGATCAAGCGTCTGCCGCAAGGCAAGTTCGTAAACCAGTTCATCGAGTTCAACAATACGCAGTACTTCCGATAGTTTCCGCTCCATTTCACCGGGCCCGTTCGCGCCTGCAGCCTGATAGTCCACCCAGTCGCTTCGCAAATCCAGATCGATATTGCCTGCCATGATCGCTTCGCGGAGATTGCGTTCGCGCTGTGCAGCCGTCTCCTCGTCCAGTTCCGGTTCAAGAACAGGAATCCTCTTCAGCGGGTAAACCAGCGTGTTTCCCAGCAGGTCTTCAGGAAGGTAGGAGCTTGAGTCGACATAGCCAAAGCGCCTTCCCACGATCGATTCGGGGAAGTCGTATAGTGACTTGCCCTCCACGAGCACCCGTCCTGACGTCGGTTCCCGCAGTCGCGCAAGCACGGCCGGAAGGGTTTCGAAACCGGATCCGGGCGCCCCAACAGCGGCTACGACTTCCCTGATCCGGAAATTCAGGTTTACGTTATCCAGGACTGTCGCGCCCGTCTCGTCTACAACGCCCAGATTTGAAATCTCGACCGCGCCATTCAACAACGGCGCGACTTCCCTGGTCGGCGCCTGAGCTTCCGCGGTTACCATGCCGTCGACGTTGAAGTTTTCGATGATCTGCGCGTACTTGATGTTGATGTCGACGCGTTTCTGATCCCACATGATCAGGCCGTTGATCGGCGACGGCAATTCCTTGTAGGCGCCGATAGCCGCCACCAGTTGACCGATGTCGAGCGACCCCTTGATGGCAAAATAGCCGCCGACCAGATAGAAAAGAAAAGGCGTGAACTGACCGAGGAAATTGGCGACGAACTTGGCAAAAAACTTCCGCTGGTAGAGTTCAAAGCGTATGTTGAAAATCCGACCTAGCCTTTCCGTTACTTCGGCTCTCTCATAGTTTGACGTGTCATTTACATGTATGGCCGCGATCGCTTCCACATCTTCGCCGATCCGGCCGGAAAGCTGACGGGCCGTAACCTGCCGCTGGCGCCCCAGCACCAATACGCGTCTGCGCAGGACAGGGATGATCCCCACCTGTAAGGCAACGGTCACAACCGTCAGTACGGCAAGCCACGTGCTCTGGATGAAAATGAATACGAATGCGATCAATGCCTGGCTGCCCAGGAAGAAGGGCTGATTGATCGCGTCACCGATAAACTCGCCAAACGGTTCGACCTCGTCCTTCACCATACTGGCGACTTCCGAGCCTTTGACCTTGCTGAAATGGCGGATCGGAAATCGCAGAACCCTGTCGACGAGTTGATAGCGGATGCGGCGAAGCATTCGCTCGCCCAGCCGACCCTTGTAGGTATTGATGTAGAACTTGAGCAATCCGTTGATGCAAACCAGTGCCAGAAAGGAGAAACTGAGCGCAAGGAGGTAACCGGTTCGGTCCATCTCAAAACCCGGAAAAATGTCGAAGGAGTATCCGCCGAGCCATTCCGGTGCGCTAAACGCAATGTTTAAAAATGTGGCCGTTTCGTTGCCACCTTCGAAACCGCCACCCTGAATCGGACCATTGATTATTTGTTTTGGCAGTTCGAAGACCATGAAGTAGGTCGGCGTCGAAATAACGATTATGAAAAGAATCCATATTTGTTGGCGCTTCGTGGTGCGCCAGATGTAGAGCAGAAGATTCTTCTCGAGCGGTTTGTTGCGCTCCTCAATCAGTTTTTTCGTGTCCAACGCCCCACCCCGCTGTTTTGTCTCCGAGACCGAAATCGATAGTCCAGTACGTCCAGGCTGTTTCCGCCGCTTTCCCCGTTATGAACGAATTCGTGCAAACGATTGCGACCGCCGCGTTGTCCGGAATACCGTCTCGCTGGCGTCGGCTGAACGCGCAGTTGGAAGATTGCGGATTCGCAACATGCGCTTGGTCACGTTGGTGTCCTGACGTTTGGGCGCGTCACAATCCACGATCGATGTAGCTGACCGGTTCGCAGGAGACGCGATTGCAGGCATCATTGCGAATAGCGGCTTGACGCCTAAAACCGTCCAGTCGGCGGCGAAAGCGAATAGCACGCCGTTCGGGCGATTCAGGATGGCGCTGCCACAGTCGAGTGAATTTTTTCCCGCCATGTCAATGTACTATCTCCCCGAAACTCGCCTCCCGCAATTGCTTAAGCAGCCTATCATATATTGCCTTGAAAGTAAGTTGCCGGCCAGAACCCCGGTTCTGACATCGTGATCGCAGAACCGGACATCCTGCGCCTGAGATTCCATCGTCAGGAAACAGGCCCTCTTAGTTCCGCGGCAAGTGTCTCCGCCGCGGTCGTCATCTTTTTCAGGAAAGGTAACGCTTCCATCGTACGTGCCCTTTCGATCAGCCGGGCAAGCTCGCCTGCAATGATTTCGTTTCGTTCTCCGCGACCAATACGGGACAGGGACCTGGCTCTGCCGATGAGGAAATCCGTCACTGGCATCGGTTCTGCCGATGTATAGGCATCGAGGGCGTTTGCGTACCGTTCAGCGTCGTCCCAATCACCCGTTTTCAATGACACTTCGATCGCATTCCGGTAGCAAAAATAGTAGTTGTGGCTGAGCAATCCTTGGCTCAGCAGGTCTTCTGCCTCGGCGAGACAAGCACGGCGTTCCGATGCGTCTTGCGTACGTAGCGCAAGTTCGGAGAGCACGATGGGTCCCAGAAATGCCATACCATGCTCTCGGCAAATGCGCAGCGACTCGCGAGCAAGTTTCAGCGCCCTTTCATTGTTGTCCTCCTGCGCAAAAGCCTCGGCCAGAAACAGCAATGCCTCCGCCTCAAACAGTTTGGAACCAAGTCTTTTCGCCAGATCGTACGCGCGCTCGCTGTGCACTCGAGCCAAAATTGGTTCGCCGAGGAACCAATGTGCCTGATGTGCGCCATGCCGGCCGATCATCTCCGCGCGATCATGACCTACTTGCTGCGCCGTTTCGACAGAGTGCAAAGCCAGTTGCAATGCCTTTCGGATCTGGCCTGTCATCATCAATGTGATCGCCATCATGCTGCGATTGGCGACTGCAACGCGGCCCAATCCCAATTGCTCCGCAAGGCCGACGCAGCGGCCGAACTGCTCGTTGGCCGTCACGAACTTTCCCTCGGCATAAGATGCATCGGCCAGACCGCCGAGAGCGCGGGCTTCGGTATCCAGCGCTCCGGCCTCTTGTGCAAGATCCAGTGCTGCCTGGTGCTGACGGCGACACTCGGCCCTATTGCCCAACACGAAAAGCAGATTGCCTCGCATGTGGCAGATTTGGGCCAGTTCGGATTTCGCATCAATTTTTCGAGCTCTGGATTCCGCCTTGTCGAGCACCAATAAAGCCTCGCTCTGGCGGTCTAGAAGCCGCATGCTCGATGCCAGTCCGATTTCGATACGGCATTGCTGGGTTTCGCCCTCCGCATATTTGGCGGCCCTCTCGAACGTCGCCATTGATTCCCGTGTCAATCCCGAATCCAGTTGCCACTCGGCAAGCCGGCAAGACAACTGGAAATGATCTTCCCTGGTGGCCGCAATCGCCAGGCCGCATTCCGCAAGTTGTCTGGCGCGTTCGACACGATAGGTTCTTGCTTCAATTTCCGCCGCCTCGAGAAACGCCAGTGGCGCCCTTGAATCCTTGGCCATCTCGAGATGTTGCGCATGTAGCACGGGATCTTTGCCGGCATAGAATTCCGCCGCACGTGAGTGCAGTTCCTTCCGCCGCGCCGTCAGCAGGGAGAGATATACCGCGTCTTTGATCAGAGCGTGATCAAACAGGAAAAAAATCCCGTCGGGACGCACCAACCGGTGTTGCAGCAGTACTTCGCACAGGTAGTCCGGACGGTCGATAATTGCCCGGACAGCTTCCAGCGAAAATTTCTGCCCAATCACCGAAGCAGCGGTTAAAGCCTGCTTGTCGATCCGCGGCAACCGGTCCATGCGTGCCTGTACGAGGCCTTTGAGAGTGCCTGGTATGTCTTCTTCTCCTGCCTCAGACGCGTTTCTCAGGAGTTGTTCGAGGAACAGCGGGTTACCCTCCGACCGGGCGACAAAGTTCTCGATCTGGTGCCCACGCGATTTGACCAGGCTGTACGCCAGTTCCAATGTTTCTTCAGGAGGCAAAGGCTGCAATTCGATGGTCGCGGTGGGCGCGCCGCGCAGTGAGGCGATCCAGCCGGTTTCCATGGTTGCACCTTCCACGCGCGACGTCAGAACCATCAGTACGGACGCCTGTACCGGGATGAGCGCCAAAGTCCGGATCAAGTCGAGCGTCACCGAATCCGCCCAATGAATGTCCTCGAAGATGACCAGCAATGGAGACGATCGAGCCATACGCCTTATCAAATCGGCAATGGCCTGTAATTTGCCCCTGTTTCGCGCATCGTTGTCCATCGCGTCATATTGGCTCTGCTGTTCGACCGCCTGTGGCAGATCGAGCAGATCGTTCAGATAGACCCGCTGCGCAGCCGGGACATGCCCTTCCCCGATCGCGTGCTCCAGAGCCAGTTGGCGCTGCTTCTCGTTCTCCGCCGATATGATGCCCAGCAGGCTCCGCGCGATTGTCGCGATCGCGTCCTGACCCTTGCCGACACCGAAATCAAGTACGAGGCTTCGATGCACAGCTAAGCCACGCGCCTCGGCAATGGATATGAACTGTTCGACCAGACGTGTTTTTCCGATTCCCGGTTCGCCGCGCACGAGAATATTGTGGCCGCGGCCACGTTCCAGGCACTCGTCAAGGAATGCCTGGAACTGGCGCAATTCCATGCCGCGGCCTACGAAGGTGTTGTGCCGGCCGATGCTTGCGGACGGATTTATCCGTTCGACCGCCCAGACGGGCACGGGCCGGTCAAAGCCGGTGACAGACACTTCGCCGCGCAAGGAGCACTCGGCGATTCCGCTAACCGCGTCATAGACCGATTTGGAGACAAGCGTTTCGCCCGCCTCCGCCATATCATCCAGGCGTGACGCAAGATTGACGGTCTCTCCGGTCACCGTGTACTCACGGTGCGCCTGGCTGCCTGTATCGCTGGCGACAACCTGCCCGCTGGCGATTCCCACATGGACCTGCAGGCTCCGGCCCAGTTCCCGGGACAATTCAGCGATGGCCTGGTGAATGTCACTTGCCGCCCGAACCGCGCGTACCGGATCGTCCGTTCTTGCAACCGGTGCTCCGAATACGGCCATGACCGCATCGCCGATGTGTTTGTCGATCTTGCCGCCATAGTCGCCCACAATGGCGTCGACGACGGCAAAGTAGCGGTTGAGAAGTTCGTGCAACTCCTCCGCGTCAAGTTCAGTGGACAGTTTCGTGAAATCTGTCAGGTCGGCGAAAAGCACCGCTACCTGCCGCCGTTCGCCGTTATTGTCCGGTCGAGTCCGGGCATCGGCCAGGACGGTATCCGGTCTGGTATTCAGCAGTGACGCGGCGTGCTGGATTTTGCGCCTTGGGCCAACCGGCAGGCCGAGTTCCCTGAAATCTTCGTCGCTTAGATGTGGGAGTACATCAAGGTCAATCTCGTTGTCGGAGAAAGTCTCCGCATACTTTCCGAGCCCAAGTTGCTCCAGCCATTCATGTATAGCAGCCGCCAAGACGCGAACTCCTTGCATTTCAGATGATACCAGAACGACAGGCTGTAAGAAATCGCTACGACGGGCGGCTGCAATATGCATGCCCGTAACACGGTTGTGCAGATAATGGCAGGCGGATCATGCCGGATGAACGTGAAAACTGCGCTCTCGTTCAGGGCAGGCAGAGACACTGTTTTCGTATCGGGTCGCCACGCGTCAACCAGACTGCCGCGTCGGTAGGGGACTGTCCGTACTACGGGCAGTGCGCGGCCGGTGGTAATCTTCCCGTACCTTTCAGGCTTCCCAGGTCACTTCGCCGGCACAGATCGTGACAGCCGCGCGCGCCTGGTCGATAGCATTGGGATCGAGCGCCTCGAGATTACTGTTCATG
>JBFIBB010000003.1:0-44392 GCA_041582695.1 Rhizobiaceae bacterium | reverse complement strand
TGCAGGCGGCGAACCCTTCGGTTCGGCCGCAAGCAGTTTCTTCGTGTATTCGTGTTGCGGGTTGCCGAAGATTTCCCTCGTCGGACCGGATTCGACGATACGGCCCTTCGTCATCACGCAGACGCGGTCGGATATCTTGCGAACGATGCCGAGATCATGGGTGATGAACAGCATCGACATGCTGTTGTTCCGTTTCAGTTCGCTTAGCAACTTCAGGATCTGCGCCTGAACCGTCACGTCGAGCGCGGTTGTCGGCTCGTCGGCGATCAGCAGTTTCGGCTCGTTGGCCAGCGCCATCGCGCTCATGACCCGCTGGCGTTGACCGCCCGAAAGCTGGTGCGGATAGGCGCCGAGCCGGTGATCAACGGCGACGACATAAAAGTCTGGTTCCCGATCAAAAAAGGGTTCTTCCGCCGGACGGTCGATCATGTGAAGGCCGTGGACGGGATCGACCTGACGGTTCGCGCCGGGCAAACGCTCGGCATTGTCGGCGAGTCCGGCTCCGGCAAGACTACGCTGGGCCTGGCGCTGGCGCGGATGATCTCCTCCAAGGGCAGGATTCGTTTCGAGAACCGGAATATCGACCAGTTCTCCTTCTCCCAGATGCGCCCCCTGCGCAGCGACCTGCAAATCGTCTTCCAGGACCCGTTTGGATCGCTTAGCCCGCGAATGTCGATCGCCGACATCATCGAGGAGGGCTTGAAGATACATGAACCGAAACTCTCCGTAAGCGAGCGAGACGCGAGGGTCGTGTCGGCTCTCGGCGAAGTCGGCCTCGATCCGGAGACGCGCTTTCGCTATCCGCACGAGTTCTCCGGCGGACAGCGCCAGCGCATCGCAATCGCTCGCGCCATGGTGCTCAACCCTCGATTCGTAATGCTGGACGAGCCAACATCCGCGCTCGACATGAGCGTGCAGGCGCAGGTGGTCGACCTGTTGCGCGACCTGCAGATCCGGCACAACCTCGCCTATCTGTTCATAAGCCACGATCTGAAGGTCGTTCGCGCCCTTGCCAACGAGGTTATCGTCATGCGCAACGGCAAGGTTGTCGAGCAAGGTCCGTCCGAGCAGATTTTCAAGGCGCCGAAGAGCGAGTACACGAAGGCACTGATGGCGGCGGCATTTGATATAGAAACGGCGCCCGAAGGCGTTGTGAGTGAGTAATCGGAGAAACAGCGATGGCCGGAAATGGCAGAGGACGGGTGTTGCTGTCGGCAACCGGGATGGATACCGGCGATTGGCTCGCGCTCCTGTCGTCGCGCAGGGAAGCCATACTCGAACCGGATGGAGCGGACGACCCTTCAATCAGCTATGCCGTTGCATGGAAACCGCCGCCCGGACTGCTTTCCGGTCTTCCCAATCTGAAGGCGATTTTCTCGATTGGCGCCGGGGTAGATCACCTGATCGGCGACAACACGGTGCCACCAGAAATCCCGGTGGTTCGCGTGGTCAATCCCAATCTCAGCCAGCACATGTGCGAGTATATAGTCTGGAGAGTTCTTGACCATCACCGGCGCGGCCGTACTTACCGGTCCCAGCAGGTTGGCCGGAACTGGCGGGGACATCCACAGCCGACCAGTGACGAGGTAACGGTCGGTATCATGGGATTTGGCGAACTCGGCAGTGCGGTCGCCGAAAAACTGCTGGCTCTCGGTTTCAGCGTACATGGCTGGAGCAGGTCATTGCGCGAGTTCGATGGCATCATCTGCCACGCTGGCGAGCGGGGTCTCGAGCCGTTTCTGGCCGCATCCGACATTCTGGTCGTGCTGCTGCCGCTGACTGCGGCGACCACCGGTATCGTAGACCATTCGCTTCTGGCGAAACTCAAGCGCGGCGGACCTCTGGGCGGCCCGGTTCTGATCAACGCCGGGCGTGGAAAACTGCAGAAGGAAGCCGATATCCTGCGTGCGCTCGACGACGGAACTTTGGTGGAAGCCAGCCTTGACGTGTTCGAAACCGAACCGCTGCCGGAGTCCAGTCCGCTGTGGGATCATCCGCATGTGTTTATCACGCCGCATGCCGCCGCGGAATCGGATCCGCGGTTCCTTGTACCGGCAATGCTCGATCAAATGGACGCGCATGACCGCGGCGAACCGTTGCAGAATTTGATTGATCGTAGCGCCGGGTACTGATCAGGGCCGACGCCAGACGGTAGGCTGGCCATAGAGATAACCGATGCGTTCGATTGCTTCGGCAAGCGGCTCCGTCGATGTCAGCATCGTATGGCCGTTAGCATGCACGATGCTCTCGGAATCCCGCATGATCGCGATATGGCCTTTCCAGAAGACGAGGTCGCCGCGCTGCAACCCGTCGGCGGGGTCGAACTCGTCACCTATGGTTGCCGCCTGCATGTCGGTGTCCCGCAATACCATTCTACCGCAGATGCGCATCGACAAGTGAACCAGACCCGAACAATCCAAGCCGAAAGCGGAAGTGCCTCCCCACAGATAGGGCGTACCGGCGAACAACTCGGCTATCGCGACAAAGTCTTCGGCCGGCTGGTTTATTGGGCGCAAATGGCGCGCAATGACATGACCGCCGGTCGCGAGCGTTGCGTATCTGGTTCCGCGCACATCCTCGAAATCTTCAATGGCAAGCTCTGAACCCATCGAAAGTGTCATCATGTGCGGTGATTTCAGATCGGCATGCGGATACACAAAGCTACGCGGAACCGAAACAATATGGGTCGGTTTCATCGCCGTGGTAGAAATGCCGGTTTCGTCCACATAACCGCAATAACCGTCGAATTCGGTTTGCACCCAGGCCCAGCCATGCTCGCGCTCGAACACCTTGACGCCGTCTCCAAAAAGCGCCTCCGAATCCACTCCGGCGCTATGGTCCGGCGACTTGCGCAGTGCGGCTACCGGGACGGAAATCCTTGCACGAACCGGTGATACGAACTGTTCTGCATCGACCATACCCTTCAATCCGATATCAGCCAGATCGGGACGATAGGCGTTAAGCCTCGGATCGAGCTCTTTCACAGCGGCAACTCCGCGGCTTTCTCGATGATCACGTCGCCCAACCGTTCGACAAAAAGTGCCCCTTCGACGGTTCGCTTTACCAGAACGTTGCGGCGGTCGCGCTCGTCACGGTGGCGCGACAAAAGGTTTTTCGAACCCATCGTGTCCAGTGCGCGCGTAATCACCGGTTTGGTGACGCCCAGATGTGCGGCGAGGCCCCTGACTGTGTGTGGCGGCGGATCGAGATAAATTGTCAGCAATATCGCCATCTGCCGTTCGGACAGGTCCGGCGCGTCATCGCGAACCTGAGCGAGACTGACCGTCTGCCAGAGGCGCAGCGCCTGACTCGCTCGTAGCGAAACTCCCATGACCGCAACCTTGACAACGCTTGTTTCGGACCCGTTTCATTCAAGCTTTTTTGCATCGTCTACGCAAGCTCAACGACCGTAACGGGTCCGGATCACTTCATCGAGCGTGCGTATGCATTGCGCCTCACCGCCCACGGGCGAATGGGGTTTGGCGGCCGGGTTCCATCCGAATATGTCAAAATGCACCCAGCTTTCGGCTTTTTCGACAAAGCGCGACAGAAACAGCGCCGCCGTGACGCTGCCGGCGAATCCGTTGCTGGTGACGTTGTTCAGATCGGCGATCCTTGAACACAACCCCTTTTCGTAGGGGCGCCAGAGTGGTAGCCGCCACATCGGATCGGCCAAGGCTTGGGAAGCCGTCACAAGTTCAGACACAAGCGCCTCGTCATCGGTGTAAAACGGCGGCACGTCCGGACCGAGCGCCACGCGGGCCGCGCCGGTCAGCGTCGCCATGTCAACAAGGAGATCTGGCTTTTCCTCATCGGCATACGCCAATGCGTCGGCCAGCACCAAACGGCCCTCGGCGTCGGTATTGCCGATCTCGACGGTTAATCCCTTGCGACTTTGCAAAATGTCTCCCGGTCTGAATGCGTCACCGGAAATCGAGTTCTCGACCGCCGGTATGAGCACCCGAAGCCTCATGCGGATACCCGAAGTCATCAGCATCGATGCAAGGCCAAGCACATTGGCGGCACCGCCCATGTCCTTCTTCATAAGCAACATTCCGCTCGATGGCTTGATGTCGAGGCCGCCAGTATCGAAACAGACGCCCTTGCCGACCAGTGTCACCTTGGGCGCGCTTTTTGGTCCCCATTGCATGTCGATCAGCCTGGGTGCCTGCGAAGCCGCCCTACCGACCGCGTGGATCATCGGAAAGTTCTTCTTCAGAAGGGTTTCGCCTCCGATGACAGATACCTGAGCCTTGTGGCTGCGTGCGAGCTTTTCCACCGCCGCTTCGAGCGCATCCGGTCCCATGTCGGAGGCGGGCGTGTTGATCAGGTCGCGCGACAGCGCGACGCCGTCCGCAATTCTCTCGATTTCACCCTTGCTGGCGCCTTCGGGAACCGCAAACCTGACGCGATTGCCGGGCTTGGCGCCGTAGCGGGTGAACCGGTAACCTCCCATCACCAGACCCTGCATGGCAAGTTCGACCCGTTCAGGCACATCGGCGAAGTGCCAATTACCTTCGGGCAGGTCGCTTGCCAGGCTTCCCGTCAACAATGCAGCTTCCGCAGGCGCTGATTTGCCGATGCCAAGAAGTGCTCCCGATGCCCTCCCGTCCGCGCCGGGCACAACCAGAACCCGGCCTGCCTGTCCGTCAAATCCATTTTCCCGCGACCAGCGCAGCGCGCTGTCATCGATTACCGATTTCGCCAGCGCTTCCGCCGCAACAATTGTCACGGGCCTCGAGTTTTCTGCCCTCCTGCTCGTCAATTCGATCGGCATGCGTATGGTGTTTCCCTGTGCTGGTGGAACGCGTTTGTTAACGAACCATTAGGGTTAACAGAATATTTCTTGACGTGAAGGGCCCGTGTTCGGGCGGTTCGCAGCCGGGAGATTTTTTCGACATGAAAGGCAGCCGAAGCACGGGCCTGAGGGGCAACCTGCTGACCAGGACGGCACTTGCACTCGTTCTGGCTGCATCGGTTGCCGCTTGCGCAAACCAGCGGATGACAACCGGTTCGGTAAACCGCATGTCGGGCAAGCCGGTCGAACAAATGACAGCCACCGAACTGGCACAGGCTGCCGACAGCCTCGGCGATGCCTATGCGCGCAAGCCTAAGGACCGCGACATCGCGATGCAGTATGCTGCGGTGCTGTCGATGAACGGCCGTAGCGACCAGTCACTTGCCGTGATGCGCAAGCTCGCCATAGATTTTCCTGAAGACCGCAAGGTTCTCGCCGCCTACGGCAAGGCTCTTGCCGGCAAAGGTCAATTCGAACCGGCGCTTGACGCAATCCGCAGAGCGCAAACGCCCGAATATCCGGATTGGAGACTTGTTTCGGCCGAAGGCGCAATTCTCGACCAGCTTGGAGAGCAAAAGGCCGCCCGCGAGCTCTATCGCCGTGCGCTGGAAATGCAACCCAACGAGCCGTCGATACTGTCGAATCTCGGAATGTCCTACGTCCTGGCCGGCGATCTGAAGACGGCGGAGACCTACATGCGATCGGCGGTGGACGCACCGGGCGCCGACAGCCGCGTACGGCAGAATCTCGCACTGGTGATCGGGCTGCAGGGCCGGTTCAAAGAAGCCGAGGAGATCGCCCGGCGGGAACTGTCGCCCGAGCAGGCAGAAGCCAATGTCGCCTATTTGCGCGGCATTCTCTCGCAACAGAACGCCTGGAACGAGCTGAAAGCGGAAGACGAGAAAAACACCAACTAGGCATCGAGCCAGTTCGCCGAGTGGTTTGATTCGGCGCTAGCAGGCACCCATGAACATCAAAAAACCGGAGTGAGTCCTCACTCCGGTTTTTTCTTGATGCGGGCCAGTATCCCGACGCGCCGCCGGCGTCAGAAAATTCCCTGCTCGCTGAATTGCATTCCGGCCGGACCGAGAATGACGATGAACAGCACCGGCAGGAAAAACAGGATCATCGGGACCGTCAATTTCGGCGGCAGGGCCGCAGCCTTCTTTTCGGCTTCGTTCATGCGCATGTCACGGCTTTCATCCGCCAGCACACGTAGCGCATGAGCGATCGGCGTGCCGTACCTTTCGGCCTGGATCAGCGCCTGCGACACGCTTTTGACTGATTCAAGACCGGTACGCTCCGCCAGATTCTCGAAAGCCTGCCGCCGTTCCTGAAGAAACGAGAGCTCGGCGTTGGTCAGCACGAACTCTTCCGCCAGTTCCACCGACTGCGAGCCGATTTCCTCAGCGACCTTCCTGATCGCGGCTTCAATCGACATACCCGATTCGACGCAGATCAGTGTCAGATCGAGCGCATCCGGCCAGGCCCGCTGAATGCTTGCCTTGCGTTTGCTGGCGCGGTTGGAAACGTAGATCACGGGCGCGTAGAAGCCGGCATAGGCTGCGCCGATACAAACGAAGACCTTCACGAAAAACGGTTGATCGGGAATGGAGTCCAGCAGGAAAACATAGACCACCGACAATGCCAGGCCGACAAACGGCAGCACCAGCCGGAAAAACAAAAACCGGGTCAGCGGATTCTCGCCCCGGAAACCCGCCGTCTTGAGCTTGGAAACGGTTCCTTCGTCGGCAAGAGCATTTCTGAGATCGAATCGCTCGACGATGTTCTTCATGCCGAGAGACTGCTCTTCGCGCAGCTTTCCTTTTCGTTTGTCAGCTTCGGCGGCAAGGCGGGCCCGCTGCTTTGCCCGCAGTTCGTCGCGTTCGAGCGCAACCGATTTCATCCGGCTTTTAAGCTCGTTGCCGCTTAGTGAAGGAAGCGCGGTGAAAATCGTGGCGAAAACGGACACGCCAACCAGCAATGCAATCAGGAATGCCGGATCAAAAATCGTTCTTGTAATCGTCTCTGCCATTTACGCTTTTCCCGCAGGATATCCTGCAACAGAACAGTGGCCTCAAACTTCGAAGCTCATCATCTTTTTCATCACGAAAACGCCCATTGACATCCAGACGGCGGCAATGCCGAGCAGCATGTGTCCGGTCGAAGTCGTAAACAACGGCATGATGTAATTCGGACTAGACAAGTAGACGAGGAAGGCAACCATGAACGGAAGGATGCCGATGATGACCGCAGAGGCCTTCGCCTCCATCGACAGGGCCTGCACCTTCGCCTTCATCTTTTTCCGGTCGCGCAGCACCCTCGAGAGGTTCCCGAGCGCTTCCGACAGGTTACCGCCGGCCTGCTGCTGAATCTGGATCACGATTCCAAAGAAGCTCGCTTCCGGGCAGGGCATCGTCTGCTGCATGCGCATGGCTGCCTCGGGTATCGACATGCCTACCTGTTGCGCCTCGATGATGCGGCGGAATTCGCTTTTCACGGGCTCGCGCGCTTCATTTGCGATCAGGCGAATACCGTCGTTGAGCGGCAATCCGGATTTCACGGCGCGGACGATGACATCGAGCGAGTTGGGGAATTCGTTCAGGAACGCCTTCACGCGGCGTGCGCGGCGGAAACCGACAAACCAGCGCGGCAATCCGATCGATCCGGCGAGAAGCGCTCCCGGCAATGTATAGAGCGGCGCTCCGGCGAAGTAGACGGCGATGGTGACAAGAATGCCGCACACGACCGAAACGATATAGAACTGATTGACCGGTATCGTCATACCGGCCTGTTTCAACTGCATTTTCAGTGGCGGCTTTTTACTGACATGGCCCGCCTTTCTTTGCCGTTCCTCGAGATCCTTGAGCGAATCTTGCACAGATTTCCGGCGTTTGGCCGCGTCGTTGACCTTGTCGCGTTTTGCCTTCTTGACGGCCCGGTCCGTATCGGCGTTCTTCACCGACTGCAGGCGACGGCCAGCCGACTTTTCATCCTCGATCCTGCTGAAAAGAAAGACATAGGCGATTGCACCGGCGCTCAGTGTAGCCAGTCCGATGAAGATCAGTACCGTCGTGTCTATGCCAAACATGATCCTGTCTCCCGCCCGCCGATTGGAACCTAGTCGATAGAGCGGCTTTCCATTGCCTCGAGCGCGTTAGCCAGTGTTGCCTCCTCACCATAATAGCGCGCCCGATCCCAGAAATGCGGGCGTCCGATGCCCGTCGATGCGTGGTGTCCGGTCAGTTTCCCGGTCGAATCCTCGCCGGTGATGTTGTAGGTGACCAGGTCCTGCGTAATGATTACATCGCCTTCCATGCCGATTACCTCGGTGATGTGGGTGATGCGGCGGGAACCGTCTCGAAGGCGCGCCGCTTGGATGATCACATCCACCGAGCCGACGATGATTTCGCGCACGGTACGCTGCGGCAGGCTGAAGCCGCCCATCGCGATCATCGATTCGATACGGTTCAGGCACTCGCGCGGGGAGTTCGAGTGGATCGTTCCCATGGATCCGTCGTGACCGGTATTCATCGCCTGCAGGAGGTCGAAGACTTCCGGTCCGCGCACTTCGCCGACGATGATGCGTTCGGGCCGCATGCGCAGGCAGTTCTTGACGAGGTCGGTCATGGTTATCTGCCCCTCGCCTTCAAGATTCGGCGGGCGCGTTTCGAGGCGCACCACGTGCGGCTGCTGCAACTGCAGTTCGGCGGAGTCCTCGCAGGTGATAACCCGCTCCTCCTTGTCGATGAAGCCGGTCAGGCAGTTCAACAACGTGGTCTTGCCCGAGCCAGTACCGCCGGAAATGACGACATTGCAGCGCACCCTGCCGATGATTTTCAGAACCTGCGCGCCTTCCGGGGAGATCGCGCCGAAATTCACCAACTGATCGAGGGTAAGCTTGTCCTTCTTGAATTTACGAATTGTCAGTGCGGTGCCGTCGATCGCCAGAGGCGGCGCGATGACGTTGACGCGGGATCCGTCGGGCAGACGGGCATCGCAGATCGGGCTAGACTCATCGACGCGGCGACCTACCTGGCTCACGATGCGCTGGCAGATATTCAATAGCTGCTGATTGTCACGGAAACGGATCGGCGTTTCCTCGACCTTGCCGTTGACTTCGATAAAAACCTTCTTGGCGCCATTGACCATGATGTCGGCAATGTCGTCACGGGCCAGCAAAGGCTCGAGCGGACCATAGCCAAGTACGTCGTTACAGATATCCTCAAGCAGTTCCTCCTGCTCGGAGATCGACATCGCAAAATTCTTGATCGCGATGATATCGTTGACGATATCGCGGATTTCCTCGCGGGCTGCATCAGGCTCCAGCTTGGCAAGTTGCGAAAGATCGATGGTGTCGATGAGCGCCGAAAAGACCTGGCTCTTGGTATCGTAGTAGGATTCATTGCGCTCGCGCGGCGCCCGAACGGGTTCGGGCACCATGGGCGGGGCCTGCTTTATCACGCTGGGTGGAGCGACTTTCGGCTGAGGTTTGGGCGCAGCCGGCGCAGGCGCGGGAGCCTCGGCGACCTCGATCTCGCCCTCGTCAAGCTCGTCGAGCGGCTGCTCCGCCTTGGCCGCGGGAGCCGGAGCCGGTTCTGCCGGTTTCGGTGCGGGTCTGGGAGGCGCGCCCGCGCTGGTGCCCTTTTTACCAAACATGATCGATCAATCAGTCCTGCTGCCCAAGTACTACTTTTTCTTTAATTTAAGCCGTCCCAAGAGAGTGTTGAGGCCCTTCTTCTTGGGCATTTTCAACTCGCTGCGGCCGGTCAGCATATGCGATACCTCGTTCAGGGTTTGAACGATCGCATGCTGATTGTCGGTTTCCGCCAGCATCCGCCCGTTGTTGGATGCGTTGCCGAAAAGTTGCGGCTCAAACGGAATTTCGGCCAGCGGCACCAATCCGAGCGGCTCAGCGAACTCGGCGGCCGAGATCTCCGGCCGCTTCGGAATCCCTATCTGGTTGATAATCAGTTTTGGCGCAGAATCGTTGGGGCGCGCCTTGACCAGCGTGTCGACCAGATTCTTGGTATTGCGCAAATTGGCCAGTTCCGGTGTCGCCGTGATGATGACTTCGTCGGCAAGGGTCAGAACGGATTTCGTCCAACCGTTCCAGACATGCGGAACATCGAGCACCACATAAGGCGCCGAACGTTGTACGGTGTCTATCACCTGCGCGAACGCGTCCTTGTCGAAGTCGTAAACCCGGTCGAGCGTCGAAGGCGCGGCCAGCATCGACAGGTTTTCTGCACACTGCGCCAACAACCGGTCGAGATACACCTCGTCGATACGCTCGGGCGAGAAAACCGCCTCGGCGATCCCCTGCGCCGGATCCTGATCGAAATTGATGTTTGCGGTTCCGAATGGGAGATCGAGGTCGGCGACCACTACTTCGGAACTGAACAACGAAGAAATGTTCCAGGCCAGATTGTGGGCAATCGTCGAGGATCCAACGCCGCCTTTTGCGCCGACGAATGCATAGGTCTTTCCGAGCGGTTCGGCTTCCGGATTGACAAAGATTGTCGAAATCACCCCGATGATGTCCGCCAGCGAGACCGGTGCGACGATATATTCCGATATTCCGGCCTTGATCAGTTCCCTGTAGAGCCAGACGTCGTTGTAATGGCCGATAATCACGACCTTGGTGTTCGGATCGCAAACCTCTGCCAGTTGCGCTAGCGCTGCGAGGAGTTCCTTTGGCTCAAGTCTGGATTCCAGGATGATCAGATTCGGGGTTGGCGCGCTTTGATAGAACTCCACCGCCGTATCCAGGCCGCCCATGTGAACCTTCAGGTGAGCCTTCGTCATACGCCGATCTTCGCCGGCGCGCTCGATCGGTTTTGCCACGCCTTCGGACTCGCAAAATGCCTGCACCGAAATCCTGGGGACCGGGCGAAGTTCGCTTAGCGAGTCCGCATTCGCAGCACGGCGCTGCGTTTCCTGTTCGTGATCGCTTTCATATGCGAGATTACTCATGTCATTCGATCCCGATCATTTATGGGTTTGTGTAGCTCGTGTCCTCACGGACTGCCTGACCACCTTCGCGGTATTCTCCGATAGCGATCACGCGGCGTTCGGCGTCGATTTCGCTCGGCTTGCGCGGTCCGAGCAGGTCCGCCGGATTGGCGATCTGCGCGGCCAGATTGTTCTGGTAGGAGCAGCCGAAATTGGCATAGTGCTTGTTTTCGGAGTTCTCCAGAATGTCGTCCGGCCATCTTCCGCAGTCGTTGGTCGAAGCGGTCATTTTTGTGTATGCCAACCGCACTGGCGCAGCGCTTTCCGGCGCGTTTGCCTGGTATGGCACGGCAAAGATCTTGTGGCGCGGAACGCCTGCATCGGTCATCACGGCGAAAATTTCCGGCGAAAGATTCGCCACCGCGCGTTCATTCGCCGATCCAACCGGCAACAGCACCTGAACCACGGCTCCGGAAGATGGTTCGTAGAAGTCCAGAAACCCGGTGATCGCCGCATGCTGCGCCTTCGTCACGGCCTCGTCGGTCACCCCAACCGGTATGTCGACCACCTGCTGGCGTTCGGAAATGACAATCGGATGATTTGTCCGGTAATCGTCAGGAATGGCGCCGACCTCGACGTGGTCGCGCTTGAAATAGGCGCAACCCGACAGAAGAGAGCCGGCAAGGACAGCGACGGCGAGCCGGACAGACAAGGTTCTTGGGAAACCCGTGGTTTCGGGCAGCCCCGCTCTCGACATTTTCGTTGACTGTAACATTATCCCGGTTCCCGATTACTTGTAGATGTACCCAACGACGCCGTGATACCGGCCGTTGGGAAGGTCTGTTTTCATAGTGCCGTAAACGCGATTGACGCGCCCCAGGAAGAAACCCGCGCCGTCGCTCGGAGCGTTGAAATTGTCATCCGGCTTGGCGAGTTGGTTGCGCGCCACGGGCCTCGACAGATAGGGCGTTACAATGATCACCAGCTCGGTTTCGTTGCGGACGAAATCCTTGCTCCTGAACAGACTGCCCAACACCGGCACCTTCGACAGGCCCGGCAGACCAACCGAGGCCTGGCGGATGTCGTCGCGCACCAGGCCGGCGATCATCATCGATCCGCCGGACGGCAGTTCCACCGTCGTGTCGGCGAGCCTGCGCCTGATGGAAAGCAGATTCGCACCGGCGCGGCGGACCCCGGCCGACAGCGCGACTGAATCTTCCGTGGTCGGCTCGGAAACCGAAGTGCGCACCTTCAGGCTTATGCGGCCGGGAGAAAGCACGACCGGCAGGAACTCAAGACCGATACCATATTCCAGGCGGGTGATCTCGTAGGTTAGAGAACTGTTCTCGTCGTCGACATTCTGACCGGTAATCAGGCTGAATTCGCCGCCGACACGGAAGGTCGCGGGCTCGCCCGATACGGCAGTCAATGTCGGTTCTGCCAGCGTCTTCATGACTCCGGCTTGCTCCATTGCGTTCAAGTAGGCGTTGATCGTTGCCGCCCCGATCGCGCCGCCGATATTGAGCTGCGAGGGAGAAAGCGGTTTTCCGAGACCGAAAAAGTTGTCGCTGATCGCGCCGTAGGTGATGCCGTTAGACGAGCCGCTGCCGATCATGTTGACGCCGAGCTGCTTCATCACGGACCGCGAGACTTCGGCAACCGTCACTTTCAGCGTGACCTGATCTTCGCCGATGATCTTAATCAGGTTTACGATCTGGCTGGTTCTACGCTCGCTGTCCGGGTTGTCGATTGCAACACCGCCACCATCGGCGCCCGATGCCGCAGTCGTACTGAACTGACCGGTCGTCGCTTCGCCGCCAGTCACGAATATCTGGGCCAACTGGGCCGCACGCGAAGCATCGAGCGGCGTTTCCACCGTTCCGGTGAGCACGACGTTGTCGTTCAGCAACTCCACATCGATGTCGGAGTTGGGAATGAAGCGGGCGAGATGTTCTTTCAGGCCCGCAACATCGCGCTCGATCGCCAGGTCGATATTGGCGATCTGCTCGCCATTCGGTCCGAAAACGAAAATGTTGGTTTCACCGACCTGTTTGCCGAACAGGTAAATTCGGCGAGCCGTTCTCGTCACCGCATCGGCAACCGCCGGATTCGCCACGAGAATGTCATAGGCATCGCGCGGCAGGTCGATGACGATCGACTTGTTCAGACCAAGCTTGACGCGCTGGCTCTTGACCGCCTTGCCGACTTTCACGTCCTGGGCGAAGGCGCTCGAGGTATCGAAGCCGGCGGGAACAGCGGTCACAGTCATCGCCGCAGCAAGCGAAAGTATCGCGGTGGTGACACGAAGTGGATGCATGGCATTGCGCACTCCGAGCGGCAATTTCCTCCTCAGGTCGCGATTCATTTCCTGGCTCCCACTTCAGTGATTTCTCCGGATTTGATGAGGCGCACGCTTCCCTTGCTGCCGCTTCCGGAGACGAGATATTCGGCTCCGTCGTCAGTGGGTTCCTCGGCGTCGACGGTTGCGCGCAGAGCCAGCGTGAGGCGGTCGGCCATCTGCTGGGCTACAGTGATAATTTCAGCCTGGCGGGGCGTGAGTTCGAGCGTCGCTGTTTCGCCGATCTTGACCTTGCGCCCCTCTTCATCCTCCTGGATCGTCTGGTCGATTGCCAGAACCCGGATGTTTTCGAGGATCGTTTCCGTGATGAAGCCTTCCGCCGAAGCGTCAGACGAACGCCGCGTCATGATCACATCTACCTTGTCGTTGGGCAGTATGAATCCGCCGGCGGATGTGTCTGCAGAGATATGCGTGGCGATCGCCCGTTTGCCTGACGGCAATATCGACGACATGAATGCCTGACCGGCATCAATTAGTTTCGACCGGCGAAGCGGTTCTCCGGAGAACATCGGCAGGCGGGCGACGGCGCCGACAAAAGTGTTCAGCGCTTCGGGTTCGGCGGCGCGAGTGATGAAACCATCGCGAACGCCCTCCGCAGGCCAGGCTTGCCAGGCAAGCTGGTCCTGGATGACTCCACCGACGCCGATGTCTCTTTGGACGATGAGCACTTCGGTGAGCTCAACGGCAGGCGCGGCGGGCTTGTTGTCGACAACGACGACCGGCGGAGGTGCCGCCGACATTTTCATTGCGACATAGCCGGCACCAACGGCAGTGGTGATCGCTACACCTAAAATTATCAGTCGGGATGTGTTCATTTGCCCGAACCTCGCACTCCGCAAACCACAGAACTTGTCCGGGACTTTGCAGCGGCAATCGTCAAATTATGGTTAATGCAATACTTACAATCGAATTTTGTGACCGAAGAGATACAGATCGCGCCGGTCTGAACGGTTGAAGATCGCCAGAAGTGCGTGTTTGGTTGCCCCCAAATTCGCGGTTTGGAGAGTGCGCGAAAGCCCGCAAAGCGGGCATGCAAGCGCGCAATGCGTTTGCGATTCGAGGAGTGGCAGTCAGAACTGGGTCATTGCCCACTGCGCGAGCGGTGTAGACGGAAAAACAATCATCGCGCCAGCAGCGAGCGCCATGCCATAGGGAATACCCGTGTCCGCATCCGCAAGATTCCGAAGCGGCAGAAGGTGGCCAGTGTACACCGACAATGGTGACTTCCGGTACAGCAGAATTGCGACAGCCAAGGCGCCGCCAAACAACGTCGCGTAGACGAAATACTGCAGCAGGTTGATATTGAATCCCACCCAGACGGCAGTGGCGGTGATCAGTTTGGCGTCACCGCCGCCCATGCCGCCCGCGGCGAAAAGGCCAAATGTCACCACGAGGACAAGAAGCCCAGCCAGCAGGTGCCAAAAGTAGAGGCTCCAGTCCATTCCGGTCAGCGGTGCGACCGCAACGAAGGTCGCCACCAGGATGATCGACACGCGATTGGCAATCGTCATCGACATCATGTCGGAGATGGCTGCGAAAACCATGCAAAAGGGAAAGACGACAAAAATGATTGCGGCGAGCATCGTTAAGCCCTTTTAGTTGTCCGCCCTGAAAATAGCCTTGGCGGTTTAATCATTCGTGAAGCCGGCGCGCCAACCAACTCGTCGGAGCCTTGGGCCCAAACAAAAGCCGCCCTCCATGGAGGGCGGCCTGTATCCGGTCGAGCCGGAATTTCTGCAGCGCCATATTTTACCGCCATCAGGCAGCAGGCGCATCTCGCAACTGCTAGAGCAGCGTTGCGTCGATTACTGCAGCTCGTTCGCGATGTTCTGGAACTTGTCGTCCAGGGCGTTACCCAGCGCGCCGGCGCCAACAACGATGGCGAGAGCGATAAGGGCAGCGATCAGACCATATTCGATCGCGGTTGCACCAGACTCGTCTTTTACAAAACGTGCAAAGATCTTAGACATGAGAGAACTCCTTACTCCGTGTTTACAGCACATACCGTCAACGGTTTTTGGTTGTTGATCGGATTGCCGCAATCTAACTCCGAGCTCTTTCATTCGACTTAAAAAACAGTCCTAACCAAACGTTACCCCAAAAGAGGGCGTCAAATGGTTAGTGACGAATTAAAGCGAAAGTCGAGCGACAATCACGGGCGTCGTGTTCCAGACCGACAGGCCGGTATTTCGATGCGGCTTACGCGTACGCGATACGCGCGCGTCATGTACAAGGAGCAAAACGCGGCGCGTAATTCGGCTGTTCCGCCCTGCATGGCAAGCCGGCAGCACCGGTGCGAACCAGTTTTCGGCAATATCGCACAGCGCCAGCGGCAACCTGTCAATTTAACTGAACATTCACCATTCCGGGTCATTTATTCGTTAGTCACTTTGTTGGGAGAGCCGATATGGCAAGGGCCACGAAATCGAAATTGACATGCTGCATAGCTGCAATCATCGGCGGCGCGGCCGCTGCCGCCTTGCCGGTTCAGGCCGCCGAAAACGGCATCGAAATTGTTCTCAACCAGGCAAAGATCCTGAAGCTGGCCCGTCCCGCGGACACGATCGTAATCGGAAATCCTGAAATCGCCGACGCTTCGGTTCAGAACGCCTCGACGATCGTGCTGACCGGCAAAGGTTTCGGCGTGACCAACCTTGTCATTCTCGATTCCGATGGGGCGCCGGTGATCGATGAGCAGGTTTTCGTCAGCCGGCAGGATGCCCGCTCGGTTCGTGTCTATCGCCGGGCCGCGATGCAGACCCTCTCCTGTACGCCGCGGTGCGAGAGCTCGTACAAAACGGATGCGGAGAAAGAATCCGAAGCCGAACTTGGCGCCGCGCAATAGCCATTGGCAACAAAATACGACTTCCTTCGTCCTGGAACATGGTTTCCAAGCGATGAACTCGCGCGGGTCATTCTTAATTTGTGGTCCAACCGGATTTTAACCGGGTTGAACTAACGTCCTTGCGGTCAGTCTTTTTTTTCGACAGCAAGGTACCGCAATGCGCCAACCGCAATCAGTTTCAGGAACAGCAGGTCTGCCTGTGCTCCGCGGCCGCAAGAAACGCTTCGTCAGAAACGAGGACGGAAGCACGGTTATCGAGTACGGGATGCTCGCCCTACCGTTTACCCTGCTGATCTTCGCGATTCTGGAAAGCTGCATTTCATTTGCGGGCCAGCAGCTGCTCGCCAATTCGACCGACCGTGTCGCAAGAATGCTGAGAACCGGCCAGATCAAGGCCGCCGAAATGACTGAAACGCGCCTGCGCAGCGAAATATGCGGCGACATCAGCGTCATCGTCGCCTCGGGATGCCCGGGGCTCGAGGTGGATCTGCGCGAATTCCCCAGTTTCGCAGCTGCGGCCGCGGAAACAATCAAATACACCGGATCCGGCGAAAACCGCGACATAGACACGACCGGCTTCGACGTGAAGCCCGGCAAGTCGCTGTCGAAAAACATGCTCCGGGTTTTCTACCGCTGGCCAATCATGACCGACATCATGCGCAAACGCATCTCTACCCTCAAAGGCGGAACAACGCTGCATTTCGCTTCAGTGACCTGGCAGAATGAACCGTTTGACGACTGATCGCCAGCAGCGTCCAACAGGCAACCGACAGGGATGAAAATCGATGAGTGACCGTAAACGTAACCGTCCAGTGTTTTCCGCGCTCGGAGCCGAAGCGGTACGGTTTGTCAGGAGCAAGCGCGGCGTGGCAGCGATCGAGTTTGCCTTTATCGCGCCGATTCTGCTGTCGCTCTATTTCGTTACAATGGAAGTGGCTCAGGCGATCGAAGCCAACAAGAAAGTCGGGCGAGCCGCCAGCATGATCGCCGACCTGATCACGCAACAGCAAACGGTCACCAAGACCGACGTCGACGCGATCATGAAGATCGGAAAATCGGTTCTGCAGCCCTATGCCAGGTCTGAACCGAAGTTCGTCGTCACGGGAATCCAGATTACCGACGAAGACACCCCGAAAGCCATAGTTTCATGGTCGCGGAAGGTTGTAGACGGAGTCTCGAGCCGCGACGAAACGCCGGGCAATCAAACAACGGTTCCGACAAAGCTTATGATCCGGAACACGTTCCTCGTACGCGTCCAGTCCGAACTGGTGTACAAGCCGATCATCACCTACACCGCGCAGCAAAAGCAGACACTCGGGCTGACCGCGGCTTTCGACAGCATCACGATGTCCGAAAGATACCATCTGAGGCCGCGGCAGAGTTCGACGGTTCCCTGCGGCGATTGCTGATCGAAACTACCTTCGGCGTCCGGTGCTGACCTCTCTGGCTCGCTAATTGTCGCGGGAATGCTCGACCAGTTCGAGCGCGAGCTCGTAATCGTCCGGTTTTGTCTCCACAAAGCCCTCTTCGACCGAACCGGTCAGCAGTTCCTGGATATCAGGCTTCCGGTCGTTCAGACCGATCAGGAAATCGCGCAGTATTTGCCGCGCTTCCTTGTCGATGTCGCTTCGTACCGCGTGCGGTCCATAACGGAGAAGCGGCGATGTCCAATGGACCTGCAATGCCGATGGATCGATGCCGCGGGCGGCCAGACCGGCAAATGTACCGGATCCGATTACAGTCTCCTGTTGCTCGGAAGCCAGGGACCATCCGAACAGGCCGTCGACCGTACCATTTGCAAACATTTCCACAGCTTCACTGTCGGTAGCGGCCATGACAACCTGATCGCTGCCAATACCGGATGGTCCGTCACTTGTTGAAAGCGCAATGACTGGCAGCAGTGCTCCCGACAGGCTGTCGCCTCGTACAGCGGCGATCTTGAGGTCGCCAGGACCGCCGGCGCCTTGCAATGCCGACTTGCGAAGCAGCAGTACGGACCGGATGCCTGTGTCGTTCTGGACACCGAGCCTGGAAGCCAGCGGCTCGAGGCAGGAGCAAAGGCGCTGCGCGGTGGCGTAAGCCATCGCGGAATAGATCGCATACTCGATACGCGAGGTCGCCTGGGCGTCGATCAGTGCCGCATAATCCTTCGCCACGAAAATTTTTACCGGCATATCCAGCGCGTCCGAGAATGCCTGCTCGATCTCCGCCAGGCCGGCGACCGCCCTTCCCGTCCCCGGATCGGCGAGCATGCCGATCCGAAACGTGCCGAGATCATCACGCCAACCCGCGTTTGCTGGAACGGGAACGGCCAACAGGCTTGCTGCCGCAAGGGCTCGCCAGTGCTTGCGCAACTTCTCTCGCATAAAGCGTATTCCTGAACCCGGATTGTGTTCGATGCAGCATCAATTGCTAGCCGAATGCGGTTTCAATATGGTTTCCAAACTGCGAATGTGCGGTATGGAACCTATAAGTGGTCGGCACAGCGGAAATCGGGTTGAAACACAAATGGCGCGAGCGTTCATTTTCGTTCTGGATTCGGTAGGGATCGGCTACGCGCCCGACGCGGCTGATTTCGGTGACCAGGGCGCAAACACCGTCGTTCATATCGCCGAGCAGTGCGCGGCTGGCAACGCCGATCGACAGGGTTTGCGATCCGGCCCGATATCGTTGCCAAACATGGCCACGCTCGGCCTTTATTCGGCTGCCGACATTGCTGCCGGCAAGGGAAATGCGGTCGGCGGCACACCGGTCGTCACCGGCTTTTTCGGCGCGGCGCAAGAAAGATCCAGCGGCAAGGACACGCCCTCGGGGCACTGGGAAATCGCCGGGGTGCCGGTGCTGTTCGACTGGGGGTATTTTCCGGACACCGCCCCGGCGATTCCGAAGGAACTGACCGACGCGATCATCGCCGAAGCGGGGCTATCGGGATATCTCGGCGGCCGCCATGCGTCTGGCACCGACGTCTTACGCGATTTCGGCGAGGAACACCTTCGCACCGGCAAGCCGATATTCTACACATCCGCCGATTCGGTATTCCAGATCGCCGCGCATGAGGAGCATTTCGGCCTTGAGCGGCTATTTGCCCTTTGCGAGACCGTCTACCGGCATGTTGCGCCGCTAATGATCGGACGCGTTATCGCCAGGCCCTTTGTCGGCGACAGCGCGGAAAACTTCGAGCGCACCAGCAACCGCCGTGACTTCGCCATTCCGCCTCCGGAGCCGACATTGCTCGACCGCGTCACCGAAACCGGTTCGCGCGCCATCGCCGTCGGCAAGATCGGCGACATCTTTGCACATCGCGGAATGACCGAGACGCGAAAGGCGGCCGGAAACATGGCAATGTTCGACACCGCTCTTTCAGCAATCGGCGATGCGCGCGACGGTGATCTCGTTTTCGTCAATTTCGTCGACTTCGACACGCTTTACGGGCACCGGCGCGACGTTGCCGGTTATGCGGCGGCGCTCGAGGCATTCGACCGGCGAATACCCGAGGCGCTCGAACTGCTGACCGATGGCGACATGCTGCTGCTTACAGCGGATCACGGCTGCGATCCGACATGGACCGGCACCGACCACACGCGCGAGTGCGTGCCGATAATCGGTTGCGGTCCGGGCATCAGGCCAGGATCGGTCGGGCTGAGGCGCAGTTTCGCCGATATCGGCGAAACCGTTGCGCAGCATCTGGGCCTCAAACCCGGCCGCCACGGCGAATCCTTTTATCATCTGATCGCTGCCGATGCCTGAACTGCCCGAAGTCGAAACCGTTCGCCGCGGCTTGCAGCCGGTCTGGGAGAACAGCCTGATTACGCAAGTCGAACAGCGCCGGGCGGATTTGCGGTTTCCGTTTCCGGAGCGGTTTCCTGACAAACTCCGTAACCGTCGCGTGACGGCGCTCGCCCGACGCGCGAAATATCTGCTTGCGCATCTCGACAATGACGAGGTGCTGATCTGCCATCTCGGCATGTCTGGTTCTTTTCGTATCGAAACGGGTTCAGAAACAGGTGTTCCGGGTGGTTTTGCGCTTGCCCGCGGCAAGGATGAGGCGCACGACCATGTGGTCTTCCATCTTGCGACTGCAAGTGGCGCGTCGGCGAGAATCGTCTACAACGATCCCCGGCGCTTCGGTTTCATGCTCCTCGCCGCTGGAAAGGAACTTGAACGGATCAAGTTTTTCGCCGGGCTCGGCATCGAACCAACCGGCAACTCGCTTGACGGCAGAGCCATTGATGCAATGTTCGAAGGTAAGAAAGCGCCGCTGAAGGCCGCACTTCTGGATCAGCGGCTGATCGCAGGCCTCGGCAACATCTATGTCTGTGAAGCGCTGTGGCGCGCCAGCCTCGACCCGGCAAGACGCGCAGGAACGATTGCCGGAAAATCCCTGCGCAAGTACGAGATGCGCGAACGGCTTGCCGATGCGATCCGCGAGGTTATCGCCGACGCCATCTCTGCCGGTGGATCATCGCTTCGCGACTACGTGCACGCCGATGGATCGCTCGGGTATTTTCAGCACCGGTTCAACGTCTACGACCGCGAAGGAGAGCCTTGCGCAAAGCCCGGGTGCGGCGGGCGGATCGCACGGATCGTCCAATCCGGCCGTTCCACTTTCTACTGCCCTTCCTGTCAGCGTTAGTCCAATGGAACGCACGGGATTCATGGGTTAGTCTGCGGCCTGAAAACCTTCAACACGACCACAAGGACGACCGAATATGGGCTATGAAACCATCATCTGCGAAACCAAGGGAAAGGTCGGGCTGATACGCCTCAACCGGCCCAAGGCGCTCAATGCCCTGAACACGACCGTGATGCATGAGATAACCGCCGCGCTCGACGGGTTCGAAGCGGAAGCCCGCATCGGCGCAATCGTTATCACCGGTTCGGAGAAAGCGTTCGCTGCGGGCGCCGACATCAAGGAGATGCAGCCGCTATCCTATGCCGAGGCCTACGCTTTGGACTTCTTCGCCCATTGGGAGAGGCTGACGCGAATAAGAAAACCGATTATCGCGGCGGTGGCGGGCTATGCGCTCGGCGGGGGATGCGAACTGGCCATGATGTGCGACTTCATCATTGCGGCGGAGAGCGCCAAATTCGGCCAGCCGGAGATCACGCTGGGCGTTATGCCGGGAATGGGAGGATCGCAGCGGCTGACCCGCGCGGTCGGAAAGGCCAAAGCCATGGAAATGTGCCTCACCGGCCGGATGATGGATGCCAAGGAGGCGGAACGAAGCGGACTGGTGTCTCGGGTCGTCGCCAACAACGAACTGATCGAAGAGGCGCTCAAGGCCGCCGACAAGATTGCCGCATTCTCGATGCCGGCCGTCATGATGGTCAAGGAAGCAGTCAACAGGGCAGACGAGGCGACACTTGCAGAAGGCCTGCGATTCGAACGGCGGCTGTTCCATTCCCTGTTTGCCATGGAAGACCAAAAAGAGGGGATGACAGCATTCATCGAGAAACGCACGGCAAGCTTCAAGAACCGGTAGCCGAGGAGCGCGACAGATCGACGTTCCATGCGCCGAATCGGCGTTGACGCGACAGGCGTTTCACACTATAAGCGCGCCAGTTTGAGGCGGCCGTTCGGCCGCCCGCTTGTTTTTCGGCCCATTGACGCGCGACCGACCGCTGTCTGGCGAGCGTTTATGTTTCGGCCGGTCTGGAAAGAGAGAGAGGCACAATGGCCAATACTTCCTCGGCCAAGAAGGCGACACGCAAGATTGCCAGGCGCACCGCGATCAACAAGAACCGTGTTTCGCGGGTCAGGACTTTTGTGCGCAAGCTGGAAGAGGCTATCGCCGCCGGCGACAAGGCGGCTGCGGAGGCCGCTTTCAAGAACGCGCAGCCGGAACTGATGCGCGCTGCCGGCAAGGGCGTCATTCATCGCAATACTGCTTCGCGGAAGGTCTCCAGACTGGCGAGCAAGGTCAAGGCGCTTGGCAACTGATAGCGCCGAATTGACATGATACAAAAGCCGGCTTTCGCGCCGGCTTTTTTGTTTCGCGGATGCGTTAAAGTACTTTGCGGTGCAACAAGATTCGCCGTAAATCCGACCCTCCACCGGTGGGTAAAAAAGCGTTACAAAACAGCCATGTAGCCTGTGGATAACTCGATTCTATTATTCCGAGTAGGCGTTATTTTTCAATAGCTTGCGCAAAGTTCTTTGAGGCCCGGTACAGGCGTTTTCGGCGTCGTTAAGACAGAATTCCTGTCAAGCGATTTTTCTGAAATTTTTTTTTTTCCGCAGTGCGTTTTTATTTGTCTGCGGGAAAAGGATTGAATCAGAAAGATTTATCCGGACAGCACCGCCAAATTGTCCTCCGAATCACTGCGAATCGAAGACACAAACGTTAAAAATCGGTAACTGCCGGGCTTGCGCTTTCCACAGTGAATTCGCTAGTGTCCAACCATCGAAACGGACGGGCCCTGAACCCAACTGTCCAGCAATAGTTTGATGCGTTGCGGCACCGGTTTTCTTGCCGGTGGGGTGGTCGTTTTGTCTGTTTCGTGACGCCGGAGTTCCGGTGTCCTGTTCATGTACGTATAGAGCGTTTGATGCGATACTTCACGCCGGGTGAGTATTGTTGCTGACTTTTTGGCGCGAATACACGCAAGGGATAATATTTATGATCTGTTAGGGCAGGCGAATTTAGTAAAGGAGGGATTTTCGCAGAAATAAAACCGAAGAAATTTCCGAACCAGGCCGGCGGTCGCGTTCCGATGCGATTGCTTGGGCATCTAACAATTTGGAATGGCGGCAACCGATATGAACATTCAGAGCAACATTGCATTGGTGCGGGAATCTGGCGCCATTTCGCAAACCGGGCGGACAGGGGAAGATGTTATGGCATCGGGCGATGCGAAAAAGACTTTTGAACGCGTGAGGGCACAACTTAAAGCGAGACTTGGCAAGGAGGTCTATGCAAGCTGGTTCGAGCGTATGAAGCTGGTCGATTCAACTTCGAGCGTGGCGCGTTTGTCGGTTCCCACGACGTTCCTGCGATCCTGGATCAGCAGTCACTATCTCGATCTGATCATGGAGCTGTGGAAGGCCGACGTGCCGGAGCTTCTTCGCGTGGAAATCCTGGTTCGGAGCGCGGTTCGGAACAATGCTCAACTGGCTGACAAGCCATCGGCGGCGATACGAAAACCGGGCGGACCTTCCATTTCGGCCAAATCGCTCAACGGCGACGGAAAGTCCGTTCCATCGCGGCAACCCGCCCCTCATGCCGGCATTGCCGGCAAGGCCGACCAGGTTCGCGGGCGCAATACCGTTCTCGGTTCGCCGTTAGACGGCCGCTATACCTTCGCCAACTTCGTGGAAGGCCCTTCCAACCGGGTCGCATTCGCCGCCGCACGTGCGGTTGCCGAGCAGGCCTCGAGCGCGGTGCGCTTCAATCCATTGTTCATCCATGCCTCTGTCGGGCTCGGCAAAACGCATCTGTTGCAAGCCGTGGCTGCCGAGGCGCTTGTCCGCAACCCGCAATCGCGGGTGGTATACTTGACGGCAGAGTATTTCATGTGGCGTTTCGCAACGGCGATCCGCGACAACAATGCGTTGACCTTCAAGGAACAGTTGCGCGACATCGATCTTCTGGTGATCGACGACATGCAGTTTCTCCAAGGCAAGTCGATCCAGCACGAGTTCTGTCACCTGATCAACATGCTGCTGGATAGCGCCAAACAGGTAGTGGTAGCCGCAGACCGCCCGCCCTCCGAGCTCGAATCGCTTGAGCCGAGAGTGCGCTCGCGATTGAACGGCGGCGTGGCCCTGGAGATGGCGTCGCCGGACTACGACATGCGCCTGTCGATGCTGCGCCAGCGTCTGGCGGAGAGCAAGGCCGAAGATCATTCGCTCGATATTCCCGATGAGATCCTGGAGCACGTGGCCCGGGTGATCACCGGCAGCGGGCGGGAGCTCGAAGGTGCTTTTAACCAGTTGATTTTCCGGCAATCGTTCGAGCCGCAGCTTTCCGTCGAGAGGATCGACGACCTTCTGGGTCATATCTACCGGTCCGGCGAACCAAAGCGTATCCGGATCGAGGATATCCAGCGCGCGGTTTCCCGCCACTACAACGTTTCCCGGACGGAACTGCTGTCGAACCGGCGAACGCGGACGATTGTCCGGCCGCGCCAGATCGCGATGTATCTGTCCAAGATGCTTACGCCGCGGTCCCTGCCCGAGATCGGCAGGCGATTCGGCGGCAGGGATCATACGACCGTTTTGCATGCCGTGCGCAAGATCGAGGGATTGTCGGAAACCGACAAGATGCTGGCACGCGAAATCGAACTGCTCAAGCGTTTGATCCACGAGCAGAGTTGAGTTGCGCGACGCGCCTGGCGGAGAACCGGGCAGCGGCATATCACTTTGGGGGGCGGGCCTGGCGTCCGTGGGCGGGTCTCAAGTCCGGGGGCGGACGTTATCCCCAAGATGCCCGCGAAGCGGTTGATCAACCGCTTCGCGGGCTTGCGTTTTGCCCGCTTTTCCTGTCATTTTGCAACGATTCCGTACCAAGGGGCGGCGATGCAGCAATCCGCCGCCGTATCCTAGAATTATCAGGCAAGATCGGTTCGTCATGCGCGTAACTCTGGAACGTTCAAACCTTCTCAAGGCTCTCAACCACGTCCACCGCGTCGTCGAGCGGCGCAACACGATACCGATCCTGTCGAACGTTCTGCTCAAGGCCGAAGGCGCAAGCCTTGAGATGAAAGCGACGGATCTCGATCTCGAAGTCACCGAAGCAACGGCAGCGCAGATCGAACAGACCGGAGCGACAACCGTTCCGGCGCATCTGCTCTATGACATCGTCCGCAAACTGCCTGACGGCGCCGAGGTGATGCTGAAAACCGACGAGGACGCCAATTCGATGTCGGTGATTTCCGGCCGGGCCAGCTTCCGCCTTCAATGCCTGCCGCAAACCGACTTTCCGGAACTCTCGGCAGGCAGTTTCAGCCATATATTCCGGCTTGATTCCACCGATGTGAAGAACCTCATCGAAAAAACGCAGTTCGCGATCTCAACCGAGGAGACGCGCTACTATCTGAATGGAATCTATCTTCACACGATCGAAACCGGCGGCAAGCTGAAGCTGCGCGCAGTGGCGACAGACGGTCACAGGCTTGCGCGCGCCGAAATGGAGGCCCCGGCCGGATCGGAAGACATGCCGGGCATAATCATACCACGCAAGACGGTAAGCGAGTTGCAAAAGCTGGTCGACGACCCGGACATCAAGGTCACGGTCGAATTGTCGGATTCGAAGATCCGCTTCACCATCGGCAGCGTCGTGCTGACCTCCAAGCTGATCGACGGGACTTTTCCCGACTACCAGCGCGTCATCCCCACTGGCAATGACAAGGCGCTGGTGATCGACCGGCAGTCTTTCTCGCAAGCCGTCGACCGCGTTTCGACGATCTCGTCGGAGCGCGGGCGTGCGGTCAAGCTGTCGATCTCGGACGGGCAGGTCGTGCTAACCGTCAACAACCCTGATTCCGGTAGCGCCACGGAAGAACTGGCCGCCGATTATTCTTCCGATCCCATCGAGATCGGTTTCAACGCCAGATATCTTCTCGATGTCGCGGCGCAACTCAGCGGCGACGAAGCGCATTTCATGCTGGCAGATTCCGGCTCGCCGACCGTCATACATGACGCATCCGACAAGGACGCGCTTTATGTGCTGATGCCAATGCGGGTGTGACAGCGCGGTTGCCCGGCCAGCCGCACAGTTTTTAAGATGGCGGAGATCGACCGCAATCCGGATGTATCGCAGGCGCCGCCACGCGTGTGGCTGACCCGGCTCATGCTTACCGACTTCAGGAACTACTCCCATCTGGAACTCGATCTCGGACCGGGGCCGATGATTCTGACCGGCGAGAACGGCGCGGGAAAAACCAACCTTCTCGAGGCGATATCGTTCCTGACGCCGGGGCGCGGTCTCAGGCGGGCCGTACTCGCTGATGTAGCACGCAACGGCGGCAGCGGCGGTTTTGCCATCCATGCCGAACTGGACGGCCCCCTCGGCGCCTTCGAAATTGGATCGGGCACGACGGCAGCCGACGGCAGCGAAAACGGCCGGAGGGTCCGCATCAATGGCGCCAACGCAAAGACGGTGGATGCGCTACTGGAATGGTTAAGGGTAATCTGGATCACGCCCGCGATGGATGGGCTGTTTACCGGACCGGCCGGCGACCGGCGCCGGTTTCTCGACCGCCTTGTGCTGGCGATCGATCCTGGCCACGCGCGCCGCGCAATGGACTACGAAAAGGCGATGCGTGGAAGGAACCGTCTTCTTGCCGACAATTCGGCAGACGGCGCCTGGTTCGACTCCATCGAGGCGTCGATGGCGGAAACCGCAACGGCAATTGCCGCGGCCCGGCTCGAATTGGTGCGCCTTCTTGTCGGCAAAGCCGGAGCCGCGGGAGAAAAAAGCCCCTTCCCGGCAGCCTCGATAACTCTGGCGGGAACATTGGAAGCCGTGGTTGGAGAACAGGCTGCCACAGATGTTGAGGAGGAATTCCGCAAAACGTTGCGAGAAAGCCGACCTCGCGACCGCATAGCCGGGAGAACACTGGAAGGGCCGCATCGTAGCGACCTCCTTGTCCGGCATGTGCCGAAGGATATGCCTGCGGGCCAGTGTTCAACCGGCGAACAGAAGGCGCTGCTCGTTGGACTGGTGCTCGCCCATGCGCGGCTGACAGGTGAATTGTCGGGTATGGCGCCTGTCCTGCTGCTTGACGAGATCGCCGCCCATCTGGACGAAAGCCGCCGTGCGGCAATGTTCGACCTTGTAGGCGAGCTCAACACGCAGGCGTTCATGACCGGCACCGACCGGGCGTTGTTTTCGTCGGTTGGCAGGGGCGGGCAGTTTTTCACGGTGGCGAATGGCGCGCTGACACGCGAAAAAGCCGCCTGACTCGCCAAAACAGCCACTATATGATTGATCCATGACCCGCCACGAACAACCGGCATTGACCCACAAGGAGCTGGAGCGCTACGCGCGCCACATCGTGCTGCCGGAAATCGGAGGCGCCGGGCAGCAGCGGCTGAAGCGGGCGCGGGTGCTTGTCATCGGCGCCGGCGGGCTCGGTTCGCCGGTACTGCAATATCTCGCCGCCGCAGGAACCGGAACGCTCGGTATCGTGGATGACGACACCGTGTCGCTCTCCAACCTGCACCGCCAGGTAATTCATTCGACTGCCGAAATCGATGAAGCAAAGACCTCGAGTGCTGCCCGAGCGATTGCGGCCATCAACCCGCATTGCTCGATCGAAGAACACCGATTTCGTCTTGACGCTTCGAACGCGCAGGCGCTGATCGAGGGTTATGATATCGTTGCCGACGGTTCCGACAATTTCGACACGCGCTACGCCGTTGCCGATGCAGCCGCAGAGCTGCACAAGCCACTGGTCGCCGCCGCCGTCGGACGGTTCGACGGGTCGCTGACAGTGCTGAAGCCCTGGGAGAAGAATGGCGACGGCCGGCAAAATCCATCCTATCGCGACCTGTTTCCCGAGCCTCCGCCGCCAGGCACGGTGCCCTCCTGCGCGGAGGCTGGCGTACTTGGTGCTTTGACCGGGGTCATGGGTACGCTGCAGGCAATGGAAGTCATCAAGCTGATCACCGGCGCCGGGAAGCCGCTGGTCGGCAGACTGCTGCTCTACAACGCGCTCGACGCGACTTTCGAAACCATCCGCTACCACTCGCATACGCAAGGTTGACGGAAAGGAGCAACACCCAATCCCGATGGTAGGCTACATGATCGAGGGCAGAACTCGGTCAGGAGGGCGGTGTCCGTCGAAGAAGGTGCGGATGTTGACGATCACCTTCTCGCCCATGTCTATGCGGCCCTCGATGGTGGCCGAACCCATATGCGGCAGGATGACCACCTTTCCCCGTTTGGCCAGCTTGACGAGCTTCGGGTTGACCGCCGGTTCGTGCTCGAACACGTCAAGACCGGCGCCGGCGATCTTTTCCTTCTCGATAAGCGAGATCAGCGCGTTCTCGTCGATAATCTCGCCGCGCGCCGTATTGACGATGAAGGCCGTCGGTTGCATCAGCTCAAGCCGCCGCGCCGACAGAAGGTGAAATGTTGCGGGCGTCGACGGGCAATTGACCGAGACAATATCGACGCGAGCGAGCATCTGGTCGAGGCTCTCCCAATAGGTTGCTTCCAGTTCTTCTTCGGTGGCCTCGGAAACGCGGTGACGATTGTGATAGTGGATCGACAGGCCGAATGCCTTGGCGCGGCGGGCTACCGCCGTACCGATGCGGCCCATACCGAGAATGCCGAGCCGCTTGCCCCAGATGCGATGACCAAGCATCCAGGTGGGCGACCATCCCGCCCATTTACCGTCTCCCTTGAGAATATCGGCGCCTTCGGTCAGCCGGCGCGGCACCGCCAGCATCAGGGCAAGCGTCATGTCCGCGGTATCTTCGTTCAGCACATTGGGTGTGTTGGTGACCGTGATGCCTTTTTTGGCGGCGGCGGCAACGTCGATATTGTCGACGCCGTTGCCGAAATTGGCGATCATTTTCAGGTTGGGGCCGGCCTGATCGATTAGTGCCTTGTCGATGCGGTCGGTCACCGTCGGGACCACGACATCGGCTTCCTTGAAGGCAGCAACGAGCTGCGGCTGTGTCATCGGTTTGTCGTCAATATTGAGAACCGCCTCGAAAAGCTCGCGCATACGTGTCTCAACCACATCAGGCAGCTTGCGGGTGATGACAACTTTGGGTTTTTTCCTGCCGGGCATGGATTCCTCAAATTGGCGGCCTTGTTGAGATGTCATTAACCAAGAAGCGCGACACTGGAAAGACGTCCGGGCCTGGCTCTGTCTAACAAGCCGATGGCCCGTTGACAAAGAAAAAGCGCTAGCGCCCGCACGCCATGCGCCGGTGGGGCCGCTGGCGGATTTCGAACCGGAAGGACCTTAAAATTGTTGCGTCCGCTACTACGCACGACAGCCGCGGCTATAGCCGCAATCGCTCTTGCCGCGCCGTTGCTGACGATTGGCGCGGCTACAACCGCAACAAGCTCCGCCGCGCAGACAACCGGATCTATTCAACGCGGCCAGAGCGGCCTGCCGCTACCGAGATTCGTTAGCCTGAAGTCGAGCCGGGTCAACCTTCGCGTCGGCCCGGGGCGAGATTACGCGGTCTCATGGTTGTACCTGAAATCCGGGCTTCCGCTGGAGGTCATCCAGGAATATGACAACTGGCGACGCGTCCGCGATTCGGAAGGTACAGAAGGATGGATCTACCAGTCGCTGCTCTCGGGCAAGCGCAACGGCATGGCCATGCCCTGGAACCGCGGAAAGGATGCCGTGGTCGCGATGCTCCAGGAGCCCGAGGAAGAGGCAAGGGAAGTCGCGCTGATCGAGCCGGGCGCAATCGGCAGCATTCACGTCTGCAATGGCGACTGGTGCCAGATGACGTTCCAGGGTCATACCGGCTGGATAAAACAGGGCTCGATCTGGGGCGCATACCCGGGGGAAACATACAAGGATTGACGCGCGACTGACGCGGGCCGGTCAGGCTTTCCTGCGCCGCAGCCTTATGATCACGTCGACATTGGCGATTTCCATGCCTTCCGGCGGTTCCGGCAGGTTTGAAATCTCGAACGGACCGCCCTCGATATCGTAAATGGCGTTTTCGTGCTCGACGAAATAGTGGTGGTGGTCAGATGTGTTCGTGTCGAAGTAGGTCCTTATACCCTCGACCGCCAAAACCCTGAGCATGCCGGCATCGGTGAACTGGTGCAGCGTATTGTAAACGGTGGCCAGCGACATGGAATATCCGGCGCCTACCGCCTCGGCGTGCAGTTCTTCGGCGGAAAGATGCCTGTTGCCCCTTGCGAACAGCAATTCGGCCAGCGCGATGCGCTGCCGTGTCGGGCGAAGTCCGGCGTCACGGACCCTGGCCTCCGCCTCAACTCTGCTGTCACATGAATATGTCGCCATTGGTCTTTTAAACCTTGGAACTGAACCGGCCAAATTGTGAACGGCCAGCAAGACCCGGCCGAATTGCCGCCGGAATATATTCGCTTGGCAAAAGCTGATCAATAGTGGGAAATCGTCACGTTTTCCGGTCTGATATCCGCCTCCAGTGTTTCCGGCGGCAAACAAGCTGTGATAGGGGAGTGGCAGAGGCAGGTCAGGGTGCTGCCGAAACAGTTCAGTTACGCGGCAGAGGAATACCATATATGGCCGAACGGAAATCCAGCTATGATTACGACGAGCTGCTCGCATGCAGCAGGGGCGACCTCTTCGGTCCGGGCAATGCCCAACTGCCCTCCCCGCCAATGCTGATGTTCGACAGGATTTCCGATATCAGCGAGGAAGGCGGCGAATTCGGCAAAGGCTACGTGCGCGCCGACTTCAAGATCAAGCCGGATCACTGGTTTTTTCCCTGCCATTTCCCCGGAAACCCGATCATGCCGGGATGTCTCGGGCTCGACGCGCTGTGGCAGATGACCGGATTTTTTCTCGGCTGGCTTGGCGAGCCAGGCAGGGGCATGGCACTGTCGACCGGCGAGGTGAAATTCAAGGGAATGGTCACCCCGAAGACCAAGCTCGTGGAATATGGAGTCGATTTCAAGCGCATCATGCGCGGCCGGCTTGTGCTGGGCATAGCGGATGGGTGGCTGAAGGCCGATGGTGATCCCATCTACAAGGCGACAGACCTGAAAGTCGGCCTTTCGAATGTCAGTTCACAAGGCGCTGCTTGACGGGCTGCCTGACCCAGAAAATGGGGAGTAAGATATGAGACGTGTCGTTGTAACGGGCCTGGGGATCATATCCTCGATCGGCGATGACGCCGCCACGGTGACGAAATCGCTGCGGAACGCCAAATCCGGTATCTCGTTTTCTCAGGACTTCGCCGACCTCGGATTTCGGTGCCAAGTTTGGGGGAAACCCGAATGCGATCCCACCGAACTTGTTGACCGCCGCGCCATGCGGTTTCTGGGCCAGGGCGGTGCGTGGAACCATGTGGCGATGCAACAGGCGATTGCCGATGCCGGACTCGAAGAGAGCGATATCACCAATGAGATGACCGGCATCGTGATGGGCTCCGGCGGCCCGTCGACGCGAACGGTAGTCGAGGCAGCCGATATCACGCGCAAGAACGGCAGCCCAAAGCGTATCGGCCCGTTTGCCGTGCCGAAGGCGATGTCATCGACCGCTTCCGCAACGCTTGCCACCTGGTTCAAGATTCACGGCGTCAACTATTCCATCTCGTCGGCCTGCTCGACCTCGGCGCACTGTATCGGGAACGCGGCCGAACTCATCCAGATGGGCAAGCAGGACATGATGTTTGCGGGCGGGCACGAGGATCTGGACTGGACAATGTCAAACCTGTTCGATGCGATGGGCGCGATGTCATCGAAGTTCAATGACCGACCCTCGGTTGCCTCTCGAGCCTACGACATCAACCGAGACGGATTCGTGATCGCCGGCGGCGCAGGCGTTCTCGTGCTCGAGGAATTGGAACACGCAAAGGCGCGTGGCGCAAAAATCTACGCGGAACTCACTGGTTACGGCGCAACTTCGGATGGCTACGACATGGTCGCGCCGTCCGGTGAAGGCGCGGTCCGCTGCATGCGCCAGGCGCTCAAGACCACAAAGCGCAAAATCGACTACATCAACACCCACGGCACCTCGACGCCTGTCGGCGATAGCAAGGAAATCGGCGCGATCCGCGAGGTTTTCGGCAGCGACATTCCCCATGTCGGCTCGACGAAATCGCTAACCGGACATTCGCTGGGCGGCGCAGGTGCGCAGGAGGCCATTTACTGCCTTCTGATGATGCAGAACGATTTCGTGGCCGAGAGCGCGCATATCGAGAATTTCGATCCGGAGTTCGATGGCGTACCGGTGGTTCGAAGCCGGATCGATGGCCAAGTCAACGCTGCGCTTTCCAATTCCTTCGGATTTGGCGGAACCAACGCAACACTGGTTTTCGAACGGTTTGAGGGTTGAGGAAACGTCGATGAGTTTGTTGATGAAAGGCCGCCGTGGCCTTGTGATGGGTGTTGCCAACGATCATTCCATCGCCTGGGGAATTGCCGAAAAACTTGCCGCCCAAGGCGCCGAACTGGCTTTCACTTACCAGGGCGAAGCATTTGGCCGACGTGTAAAGCCGCTCGCCGAAAAAGCCGGCTCATCAATTGTCCTGCCCTGCGACGTCGAGGATGCGGCATCCGTCGACAGTTGCTTCACGCGGCTTGCAGACGAGTGGGGCGGCCTGGATTTCATCGTCCATGCGATCGGATTCTCAGACAAAAACGAGCTGAAAGGCCTTTACGCAGACACTTCGCGAGAGAATTTCCAGCGGACTATGCTGATATCGTGCTTTTCGTTTACCGAGGTTGCCCGCAAGGCGGCGGCCATGATGCGGAATGGCGGTTCGATGATCACGCTGACCTATGCGGGATCGGTGCGAGTGATGCCGAACTACAATGTCATGGGCGTGGCAAAGGCCGCGCTTGAAGCAAGTGTCCGGTATCTTGCAAATGATTACGGCCCCCGCGGTATAAGGGTTAACGGCATTTCAGCGGGTCCCGTACGGACCCTTGCCGGAGCGGGGATTTCCGATGCCAGGCACATGTTCGCCTACCAGGCGCGAAATGCACCGCTGCGTCGCACGGTTACCATCGAGGAAGTGGGAAATTCCGCGCTTTACCTGCTGTCGGATCTGTCGTCCGGAGTAACGGGAGAGATTCACTATGTCGACTCCGGCTACAATATCGTATCCATGCCGAAACTCGATGAGCTCAAACGCCTAAGCGACGAGTAGCTCTTCAAATGGTGAGCCAAACCATTAAAATTACGCCGTTCTCCTGAGGCGCGAATTAACAGTTTCACATGTATGTTTTCCTGTAACCGGGAAAACACCAATGCAACCGCAGGAACAAAAAAATCCCAATCGACCGCTGTTGTTTCGGCTGATTACCATTGCGAGCACTGGTATGGGCAGCTTTCTGCTCGTTCTTTGGGGACTGAAATTCAGCTTTGGCGACGGGCTTGCCGGCATGTCCTCGCAAACCATCGGCGCTATGATAGCCGGGCTTTGCACGCTTGCCGCGGTAGGTGGTGTGGTATCTTTCTTTGCCGGCGTCGAGGAATCGAACAGTTACGTGTTCAACGAAACCCAGGTCGACCGGTTGACCGGCTTCCATTCGCGAACGGCGATGATCGGCAAAATCGCGGAAGCCGCCATCCAGTGCGAAAGAACTGGTGAACCTACCCTACTGATCGACATCGACATTGACCGCTTCAAGCAGATCAATGACGCGGTCGGATATGCAAAGGGCGACCAGATCGTTCAAGCCTTTGCCGAAAGGCTCCGGGACAAGGTTTCGGATAACTCCGAAATCGGCCGCATCGGCGCGGGCGAATTTGCCCTCCTCGTTAGGAGCCAGGGAAACGAGATGGAAACCGGCGGATTCCTGGACAAACTCATGATGAGCATGTCTGAGCCGTATGAGATAGCGACACATCCTCTGACCTTGCAGATCTCGTCGGGTGTGGTCGCAATGCCGCCAGACGGAACGGATCCGATCAAGCTGCTGCGTTCCTGCAACCTGGCCCTGCAGCATGCGCGCACCAGCGGCTCCGGCAACTGGCTCGCCTATCACAGCGAAATAGGTGAGGTCGCCGAGTATCGCCAGTGGGTCGAGAGCGAGTTGAACGGCGCGCTCGCCCGTGGCGATTTCGATCTGCACTACCAGCCGCAAATGGACCTCACGGCAAATCGCATCGTCGGCTACGAGGCGCTCATCCGCTGGCGTCATCCAGAGCGCGGCATGATTCCGCCAAACGAGTTCATACCGGTTGCGGAAGAGACCGGCATGATGGTCGAAATCGGCGAATGGGTGCTGCGAAGGGCATGTACCGACGGGCTCGCGATACCTGACGACTGTTTCGTTGCGGTCAATATTTCCCCGGTTCAGTTCATGACCCGGGATTTCACCGCAATGGTTCGCAAGGTTCTGGCCGAAACGGGATTTCCGCCACACCGGCTGGAATTGGAAATTACCGAGACGGCGATGATGCAAGACAAGGACAAGGCGGCGCAAATCCTGGAAGAAATGCGCCTGCTCGGCATATCTGTGGCGGTCGACGATTTCGGTACCGGGTACTCAAATCTGAGCTATCTGATCGACTTCCGCTTCAACAAGCTGAAAATCGACCGGTCGTTCGTGAGCCGGCTCGACCAGGATTCAGGTCCAGGCGGCGCGGTGGTGTCAACGATTGTCGGTCTGAGCCGCGCTCTTGGCGTGCACACCATTGCAGAAGGCGTCGAGACAGAGGGTCAGGCGGTTCTGCTGCGCGCTGCGGGCTGCGACGTGGTGCAGGGGTATTATTATGGAAAACCCGGTCCGCTTGACCTCAATCAGTCGGAAGACGACGGACCCGTTGCAATGACCATTCATTAAGGCCAGTTGCAAAGCGGGCTTATTTTTGCGCGAGGATGACCTTGTAGCCGCTCTCCTCGCAAAGCCGCTCCACGCGCGCGAAGCAAGCGCCGAGCATGGCTTCGTAGGGAAGCTGCCTGTTGGCGACCATCAACAACCGTCCCCGCGTATGCAGCGATCTTGAAGCGGCCTCCACGAGGCGGCGGCCGATATCCGGTTCCGCCTTGCGACCTGTGTGAAACGGTGGATTCATCACGATGAAGTCATAGCTGTGTCCGGTCTGTTCGCCGAGCAAATCGCGCCAGAAAAACGCAATCTCTGTCTTGCCCGAATTCTGCAGATTTTCCTTTGCAGCCTGAAGGGATGCGTAATCGGCTTCGTACAAATGCAGTTCACGAACCGAGGGACAGCGTTCAAGTAGGCGGGCCGACAAATAACCCCAGCCGGCGCAGAAATCCGCAGCCAACCCGATGCCCCTTTCCGGAATGAACCGGGCAAGCAGGCTTGACCCTGGATCAACGCGTCCATGCGAAAACATGCCGGCCGCGGTCACGAACCGGCCGTCGACCCGAGGAGTTTCGGCGGGACTTAATTGGTCGCCAACTGCATAAACGCGGCTGTCTGCCATCAGCCAGAACACGATGCCGTGTTTTCTGGCGGCGTGACCTGTTTCCACACCGAGCGCGGCCACACGTTTGCGCATGCTGGCCGCTCCGTCGGTCTTGCCGCCGGAGACAACCACAAAGCCGCCATCGCGAACGCGGGAAATGGCCGCAGCGATCCAGGTTTCGTTCTGGCCGCGATTGCGCCCAAGGCGAACGAATGCCATGCCATAGCCGCCGGAATCACCGAGTTCCGGTAACACGTCACATCCCGCGCGCGACAGTTTCAGGAAGTCCGGACGAAAACCCTGAACATATGTGACCGGGCCAAGATCCATTCCGCCTGGTAGCGGTTCGGCCAACCCGATGCACAAAACCGGATCCCGAACTGCGGACGTCTGCAAAATCCCCGCATCGAAGGGATATAGCAGCGCTGCGATATGGGGATCGTCACTCATTGCAACTCCATACTCCACACCGCCCTTGCCTGCAGCAAACAAAAGGCGCGGGCGTTGCCACCCGCGCCGAATTGCAGCAACTGGGTTTTTGGACCCTTACTCGGCTTCCTCGCGCTTCTCGCGCGGTTCACGCGGGATCTCTTCGCCGGACTCCTGATTGACGACCTTCATAGACAGGCGGACCTTGCCGCGCTCGTCGAAGCCCATCAGCTTGACCCAGACCTTGTCGCCTTCCTTGACCACATCGGTGGTCTTGGCGACGCGCTCGGGGGCAAGCTGCGAAATGTGAACCAGGCCGTCCTTGGGGCCGAAGAAATTGACGAAAGCGCCGAAATCCGCGGTCTTGACGACCGTTCCTTCGTAGATCATTCCCACTTCCGGCTCCGCGGTCAGCGAATGGATCCACTTCTTGGCAGCCTCGATCTCCTTGGCGCTGGACGATGCAATCTTGACCGTCCCGTCATCCTCGATGTTGATCTTGGCGCCGGTCTTCTCGACGATCTCGCGAATGACCTTGCCGCCGGTTCCGATCACGTCGCGGATCTTGTCGGTCGGGATGTTCATGACCTCGATGCGCGGAGCGAATTCACCGAGCTCAGCGCGGCTCTCCGACAACGCATGGGCCATCTCGCCGAGGATATGCACCCTGCCATCCTTGGCCTGCGCCAACGCCACTTTCATGATCTCCTCAGTGATGCCGTCGATCTTGATGTCCATCTGTAGCGAGGTGATGCCATCCTTGGTGCCGGCCACCTTGAAGTCCATGTCGCCGAGATGGTCCTCGTCGCCGAGAATGTCGGAGAGCACCGCGAAACGGTCGCCTTCCTTGATCAGGCCCATGGCGATGCCGGCAACGGGCGCGCCGAGCGGTACGCCTGCATCCATAAGCGCGAGCGAGGTGCCGCAAACCGTCGCCATTGACGACGAACCATTGGACTCGGTGATCTCGGAAACCGCGCGAATGGTGTAGGGGAACTGCTCGGCCGTCGGAAGCATCGGGCGGATCGCCCGCCAGGCAAGCTTGCCGTGACCGATCTCGCGGCGTCCCGGCGAACCCATGCGGCCGGTTTCGCCGACCGAATAGGGCGGGAAGTTGTAGTGGAGCATGAACGATTCCTTGTACATGCCCGTCAGCGAATCGACATACTGCTCGTCCTCGCCGGTGCCAAGTGTGGCAACGACAATCGCCTGGGTTTCGCCGCGGGTGAACAGGGCGGAACCGTGGGTGCGCGGCAGAATGCCGACTTCCGAGACGATCGGCCGGACTGTGGCGAGATCGCGCCCGTCGATGCGGCTGCCGGTGTCAAGAATGTTCCAGCGAACAATCTTCGCCTGCAGGCTCTTGAATACCGAAGCAACCTGCTCGGCGCTCCATTTCGCTTCCTCGCCCTCGGCCGGCGTATAGGCTTCCTTCACCTTCGCCTTGGCGGCATCGACGGCTGCGTAGCGCTCCTGCTTGTCGGTGATCTTGTAGGCCTCGCGCAAATCCGCCTCGACAAGCTTCAGCATCTCGCCTTCCAGACCGGAAAGGTCTTCGGTCACATGCTCGCGCGGCTCTTTTGCGGCAACTTCGGCCAGCTTGATGATCGCGTCGATGACCGGCTGGAACGACTTGTGGCCGAACATGACCGCACCGAGCATGGTGTCTTCGTCAAGCTGTTTTGCTTCCGATTCCACCATCAGCACTGCTTCCTGCGTGCCTGCAACCATGAGATCGAGCTTGGATTCCGGCATTTCGTCCACTTGCGGATTCAGGACATACTGGCCGTCGATATATCCGACGCGGGCGCCGCCGATCGGGCCCATGAAGGGCACGCCAGAAAGCGTCAGCGCGGCGGAAGCGGCGATCATCGAAAGCACGTCCGGATTGTTTTCCAGGTCATGCTGCATAACGGTTACGATGACCTGGGTCTCGTTCTTGTATCCATCGGCAAACAGCGGACGGATCGGCCTGTCGATAAGGCGCGAAACGAGCGTCTCGTTCTCGGAAGGCCTGCCTTCGCGTTTGAAATACCCGCCCGGGATCTTGCCGGCAGCGTAGGTCTTTTCCTGATAATTCACCGTGAGCGGGAAAAAGTCCTGCCCGGGCTTTGCCTCTTTCGCCGAAACAACGGTGGCGAGCACCACGGTCTCGCCATAGGTGGCCAGAACGGCGCCATCGGCCTGACGGGCAACCTTGCCCGTTTCCAGAACCAGCGGACGGCCGCCCCATTCGATTTCGACTTTGTGTTGATTGAACATGTCTTGTCCTTGTCATGGACGGAAACCCCGCCACGGCCCATCCGCGGCGGCCTAATCTCCGTCGGCTTCGTGTCGGACGAGCCACGGGCAAGACAGAAGGATGCTTTTCGGCGCATTTCGCGGCACGGCCAAGCAGCCGTCAATCCTGCCCCATGACCTGTCCATGGGTGGCTTTCCGCACCATTCCTGCGATTGCGGAGAGCCTTTGCCGGGAGCCTTCCTACTGGCGCCCGAGATGTCGCGGCGGGCACCCTGCGGCGCCCGCCGGCAACGGGTTAGCGGCGCAAGCCGAGTTTTCCGATCAACGTCTGGTAGCGGTCTTCATCCTTGAACCTCAGATAGTCCAGGAGGCGACGGCGCTGCGAGACGAGCTTCAAAAGGCCACGGCGGGAATGGTTGTCCTTTTTGTGGTCCTTGAAATGTTCGGTCAGGTTCTTGATGCGCTCGGACAAAACCGCAACCTGGACTTCCGGAGAACCGGTATCGCCTTTCGCGGTGGCGTATTCCTGCATCAGTTCCTGCTTGCGTTCAGCAGTAATCGACATCGCGTTTTTCCTTTCTCACAAACTACAAGGAAACGGGTCGCCCACAGCCGGGATGTCGTCCAGCAGGGGCCGGTGAACAAGCGGCCTAAGCCGTTTGTTGCGGCGCATATAAGGGAAAAATCCGTGAATTACCAGCACAAAGTTGGTCGGGTTGCCGGGCCAAGTTGCTTGCAATCCGGAATGGTCTCGGCCAATTTCACTTTCATACAAACAATTGTCACAGTCAGGGAGAGAAAAATGTTCCATTCCGTTACCCGCCGCGCCGCCTTGGGTACAATCGCCGGGATGCTGGCGCTTCCCGCAAGCGCCGGCACGGCAATGGCGGGAGACGCGATCAAGGTCGGCGTTCTCAGCCTGACGTCACATGCCGCCGCTTTCGTCGCCGAGGAGCGCGGCCTGTTCGAAAAGCAGGATCTGGATGCGGAACTGGTGATGTTCCAGGCGGCTGGGCCAATGGCCGTGGCGATTGCCTCTGGAGACATCGATTTCGGCGTAACAGCCATTTCCGGCGCGCTGATCAACCTTGCCGAAAAAGGCGCGGTCAAGGTGATCGGCGGCGCGCTCATCGAGGAGAAGGGTATCGACGGACAGAAAATCCTGGTTTCCAATGCCGCCTACGAGGCGGGTGTGAAGACGCCAGCCGATCTGAAGGGCCGCAGTTTCGGCATCACCGGCACCGGATCGTCTTTTCACTACATGATCTCCCAAATCGCGGAAAAGGAAGGGTATTCAGTCGCCGACGTTGAACTCAAGGCATTGCAGAAAGTCCCGGCGATCATCGGAGCGCTGAAATCCGGGCAGATCGATGCGTGGTCCATAGTGCCGCATATCGCCAAGGGCCTCGATGGATCGGGCGGCGCAAAGATCATCGGCGATGTGGCCGATTACATCGACGGCTATCAGGTGACGACGATCTTCACGTCGACGGCTAATGTGACCGACAAGCCTGATCTGGTGAAGCGGTTCATGGCCGCGTATTCGGAAGGTATTGCCGAATTCAACGCCGCGCTGGTCGACAAGACCGCCGGTGAGGAAGCGGCCGAGGAGATGACCAAGCTGATCCACATGTATGTTTACACTGATCGCCCCTACGACAAGGCGGCCGGACCGATCAAGGCAGGTTCCATGCGCCTGCAGCCGAACGGCAAGCTCAATCTCGCCTCTGTCGAACACCAGCTTGACTGGTTCAAGGCGGAGGGGTTGGTAAGCGACCAGATCACCATCGATACGCTGGTCGACAAGAATTTTGCGGAAATTGACTAGGAAGCGGAAGGACGCAACGCGGAGATTGGAGCGATGGAACTCAAGGTCAACGCCCTGACCCATCGCTATGACGACCTGACGGTACTGGAAGACATAAATCTCGACATTCGCTGCGGTCAGATACTGTGTCTCGTCGGGCCATCCGGATGCGGAAAATCAACCCTGCTACGCATGCTCGGCGGGCTGGAGCAGCCGAGCGAGGGGCAGGTGCTGCAGATCGGCGCGCCACCGGAAGATTCGCTCAATCCCCTGACCTTCATTTTCCAGGATTTTGCGCTGCTGCCATGGCGAACCGTCGCCGGCAATATTAGCCTGCCACTCGAAAACCGGCTCGGCTCGCGGGACGACCGCGACCGGATAGTCGCCGATGTGCTTGGCCGGACCCGGCTCACCGAGTTTCGCGACGCTTATCCCCGCCAGATTTCCGGCGGAATGAAACAGCGGGTGGCGATAGCCCGCGCGCTCGCCGTGCGCCCGGCGATCTTCCTTATGGACGAGCCGCTTTCGGCGCTCGATGCGCAAACGCGCGATCTTCTGATGGACGATCTGGTCGATCTATGGAAGCGGGAGCGCTTTACCGCGGTCTATGTCACGCACAATCTCGACGAGGCGGTGCGACTCGGACATCGCATTGCGGTGTTGTCGCGCCGGCCCGGAAAAGTACGCACGATCATCGACGTGCCGCACGATCTGGACCAGCGCTCGCCCGGCAATGCCGAGCTTTCGGTAATTCGCAACACGCTCTGGCAGCAACTGCACGACGAAGCACGCGAAGCCGACCGGCAACTGGCGCAATAGGGAGCTCGAAGGCCGCCATGAACGCACTGACCGCAACTGCCGGACAGGAAGTACCCTATCGCGGCGGTGGATTCCGGCACCGGCCGATGCGCTATGTATCGATCGGCGTGTTCGCCGGATTGCTGGCAATCTGGGAAATCGGCAGCCGCACAGGGATCATTTCCAATCTGGTTCTGCCGGCGCCCAGTGAGGTGGGATCGGCATTCTACGATTTGTGGCGGTCGGGAAACCTGTGGCAGCACCTGAGCGCCAGCCTGGCGCGACTCGCCAGCGGCTGGATACTCGGCACGGCGCTGGGCATTGCGGTTGGCTTTGCAATCGGGCTTTTCTCGGTCGTACGCGCCGGCGCGGCGCCTTTGGTTGCAGCAATCTTTCCGATCCCGAAAATCGCGCTGCTGCCGCTGTTCATCATCTGGTTCGGCATTGGCGAAGGGTCAAAGGTCGGGCTAATCCTGTTCGGCACGTTCTTTCCAACAGTTATCGCCACCTATGGCGGGATCGACAATGTGGATCGCACGCTCATCCGCATGGGCCAGTCTTTTGGTCTCAGCCGCTGGGAGATCGCGCGCAAGATACTGTTTCCCGGCGCATTGCCGGCCATCCTGTCGGGGATGAGGATCACGGCAGCAATCGGCATCATTCTGATCGTTGCGGCCGAACTCATCGCAGCCGAAAAGGGAATCGGCGCCTTCATACAGATGGCGGGCTCGCTGTTTGCCACCGATCAGCTCGTTGCTGGCGTTCTCGTACTTTCGGCGCTCGGTCTCACGGTCAACGGGCTGATAAATCTTGCGGAGAAATATTTGCTGAAATGGCGGGCCTGACGTTCACAAGGCGCTATAGCCAGCGTTTCCAGCGGAATATCGTCAGCAAACCGAGCGCTATCAGCGCCATGAACACAAGCGCTGCCGGATAGCCGTAGTCCCATCCAAGTTCCGGCATGTTCCACGCCTTGTCGCGGTCGAAATTCATACCCCAGATTCCGGCAAGAAAACCGAGCGGAATGAAGATCGTCGCGATGATGGTCAGGACCTTCATCACCTCGTTCATCCGGTTGGCGACGCTCGACGAGTAGAACTCCACCAGGCCGGTGACAAATTCCCGGTATGTCTCGACGATGTCGACAAGCTGCATGACATGGTCGTGGGTATCGCGGATGAAACGACCGGTGTCCTGGCCGATATAGCCGTCATCGTCGTGCATCAGGCCAGCCAGAACCTCGCGGGAAGGCCAGAGCGACCGTTTGATGGCTACCAGTTCGCGGCGGACACGGTGAAGCTCTGCGAGCTGGGCCGGCTCTGGTTCGGCAATGATCTGTTCCTCAAGTCGCTCCAGTTCATCGCCCAGCTTTTCGGTCATCGGGAAATAGGCATCGAACAGCGTGTCCAGCACGGCATAGGCAAGATAATCGGCTCCCGATCCGCGAATGCGACCCTTGCCCGATCTAAGGCGCTTGCGGACCGGTTCCAGGCAGTCGCCCGGCCGCTCCTGGAACGTGAGCACAAATCCCCGGCCGAGAAACAGCGAATACTGCTCTTTCGAGGCCGCGTTGTCGCCGTCATACATATGGACAACGACAAAGGCGCAGTTGTCGAACGGCTCCATCTTCGGCCGCTGATGCACATTGATGACGTCCTCGAGTGCAAGGCGATCGATGTTGAACAGCGCGCCAATCCGCGCGACGAATTCCGCGTCGCCGACACCGACGACATCAAGCCATAGCGTTCTCTTGCGTTTCAACTCCTCGACAACGCTTTCGATGGATGCGGCCGGCGTCTCCTCGATTGTCTCGTTGTCATAGGCGATCATGTAGAGGACAGACGGCGTGCCCGCGGGGTCGGTGATCAGGGTCCCCGGCGGCGCTCCCACAGGCGCGCGCTTGCGTGAAACCATCGAGACTTTCTTGTGTTTCTTCTTGCCGGCCATCTGTCTTGCCATCGAGAGAATCGCACGATGAAACGAATATCGCACGCAACCGGGTGCCGGGAACAGTCCCGGTCACCACGCCAGGGGAACGATTCAGGCGCGAAAGACCCTTCTGGGCTTGAACTGTCCGGCCTCGATTTCGCCGATGGCGAGCAGCCTGCCGCGAACGGTGACATAGGCCTCGTCCGCCTGCGCCGGCGCGTCGCGCCCGCGGATGATCACCGGATTGCCTAGGCGGACGCGCTGGGCAGCCTCATCGCCAAGCGCCACATGGGGCAGATCCTCGAGCGCGGCGCCGGTATCCACCACAAGCGCATCGATCGCGGCAAACGGGTCCTTGACCGGATCGGCATCATCAGCCGACGGTCCGGCGGTTTTCGGGCTTGCCGCCTCCAGCGCATCGAGAGCGACCAGATCGTCCGGCGTAAATGGCGACACCTCGGTACGCCGCAAATCGCTAATGTGTCCGTAGCAGCCGAGATCCCGGCCCATGTCCCGGGCAAGCGAACGCACATAGGTTCCCTTGCCGCACTCGGTTTCGAACACGGTGCGGTTTTCGTCAGGCATGTCGATTATCTCGAGCCGGCCGATCTCCACTTCGCGCGCCGGGATATCGACGACCTCACCCTCGCGGGCGATATCATAAGCGCGTTCACCGCCAATCTTGATGGCGGAGAATTGCGGCGGCACCTGCATGATCAGTCCGGTATACTTCGGCAACAGGGCTTCGATCTGTGCCCGCGACGGCCTGACGCCGGATCGTTCGGTCACATCGCCTTCCAAATCGTCGGTCGAACGCTCCTCGCCCCAGGTGACGGTGAAACGGTAGATCTTGGCACCATCCATGACGTAGGGCACCGTCTTGGTCGCATCGCCGAGCGCAATCGGCAGCATGCCGGAGGCCAGCGGATCGAGCGTGCCGGCATGTCCGGCTTTCTGCGCGCCGAACAGCCATTTGATCCTGGAAACGGCATCGGTCGAACCCATGCCGGCAGGCTTGTCGAGCACGACCCAGCCGGAAATCGCGCGGCCCTTCTTCTTGCGGTGGCGGGCCATTGCTATTGCTCTTCCCCATCCCTGTCGGTGTCCAGATCGCGCGCCACCTCGGGCGAATGCAGCAATTCGTCGATCCGGCGGAAATTCTCGAAAGAAGTGTCGGCGCGAAAGCGCAGTTCCGGCATGTACTTCATCTGCCGCAGCGCCGGGGTCAGCCGGCCGCGAATGAACTTCGCGTGTTTTGCCAGCGCCTTGACGATGGCTTCTCCGTCACCACCGCCCAGCGGCGAGACAAAAGCCGTGGCGATCTTCAGATCGGGCGACATGGCGACCTCGGAGACCGAGACGACAGTATGCTCAAGCACTTCGTCGCGAATCTCGCCACGGGCAATCAGTTCGGCGAGCGCATGGCGAACCTGTTCGCCGACGCGCAACTGGCGCTGGGAGGGGCCTTTGGAGGAAAATCTGGACATCTCAATCGCTCCTGGCCGGGCGGCGGGTTCGAACCGCGCACCGACCGAAGAATTTCCGGCGCCAACCCGAAAGCGGGCCGCTCCTGTGTTCGTTTACAGCGTCCTTGCCACTTCCTCGACGCGGAAGGCCTCGATGATGTCGCCCTCGCGGATGTCCTCGTAGTTGGCGAAGGCCATGCCGCATTCCTGGCCGCCCGGGACTTCCGAGACTTCATCCTTGAAACGCTTCAGCGTCTTCAGCGTGCCTTCGTGGATCACGACGTTGTCGCGGATCAGGCGCACGCCGGCGCCGCGCTCGACCTTGCCCTCGGTGACCCGGCAACCAGCGACCTTGCCGACCTTGGTAATGTTGAACACCTCGAGGATCTCGGCATTGCCGATAAAGGTCTCGCGGCGCTCGGGCGACAGCATGCCGGACATGGCCTGTTTGATGTCGTCAACCAGGTCATAGATGATGTTGTAGTATCGGATCTCGATACCTGCCTGTTCAGCCGCCTCGCGGGCCTGCTTGTTGGCGCGGACATTGAATCCGAGAATCGCCGCATTGGAGGCCTCTGCAAGCGAGATGTCGCTTTCCGTGATGCCGCCTGCCCCGGAATGCACGATGCGGGCGCGAACCTCGTCGGTGCCGAGCTTTTCGAGCGCATTGGCGATCGCCTCGATAGAGCCCTGCACGTCACCCTTGACCACAAGCGGGAATTCCTTGACGCCGCTTGTCTGGAGCTG
>JBFIBB010000002.1:0-56987 GCA_041582695.1 Rhizobiaceae bacterium | reverse complement strand
ATGAGCAGATTATTCCCGATCACTGACGGCCGCTGTTCGGCCTTTGGTGTGAGGGATTGCCATGCGTGGGTGGAAATTGATGAGAACAGGTTTTTCCCGCGCCGATGAGCGGTGGAATGAGCTGATCTACTCGCATAACGGAGTAACAATTCGGGCGTTTTGCAGAAGTGACGGTATTTGACCTTTCGCACCCAAGCAGGCTCTGGCGCCTCGGAAGTTAGCGCTTTGTCTGTCATCATCTTGGCGAGGCTTATTGGGCGATCCGGTCATCGCCTCGTCATTCAGCGAAACAGGCTGATCCAATTGCCGAGTGAATAACCGGTACGTTGCGACACTCAATGATGCTCAGACATCCGCGAGATATGCCTATGCGGTTGCCGCAATTTGTCACTATTCACCACAGATCACGCATGGCGCGCAGTGCATCGGCCCGCGATATCTGACCGACAAGCTTTCCCGCGCTCAGAACGGGAAACCGTCGAAATTCGGAGTCCGCAAACCGATTTGCGGCATCCAGTATACTCACGTCGGCCTCTATCGTCTGCGGGTCGCGTGACATGAAGTCGCTCACCTTGCCGGACCAGGCACGATAGTAACTCGCCTCGATTGCGGCGCGCAGGCAATCTTTCTTTGACAGCACTCCCACCAGCCAGCCTTCATCGTCGACTACCGGCGCACCGGATATGCGGTGATCAAGCAACGTGTTCATGGCATCGTTGATTTCCTGGCTTGGCTTCAATGTTATCAAGTTCCGTGACATGTAGTCGGCTACGCATGGCATGTTCATTTTGGATTCTCCTCCACACCCATGCAGCCTTCGCATCGTGTTCCCCTGACGCAGGCCAGGCCGCCACAGCTGCCCTTTATTGCAGGTCGGCCGAAAACCTGCCCAAGAGCCAGGCCGCCAATCAGCAAGGCAAAGGCGAGAATTGCAGCGAGAGCTGAGACGGCGGCTGTCATGTCGAAACCTCGTGATCCGCAAACTTACCGGTACGCACGAGCTTGGTCCCGGGCCCGTATTCATTCGCGCACACGATCAGGGCATCCAAATTCGCAAGGCGCGCCAGCGTGACCGAGGGGCCCGGTCCCAAAGCACACAGCGACGTCGACCATGAGTCGGCGTCAATTCCGGTGTCGGCAATTACGGTGGCGCTCAAGACGCGCTGATTTGCCGGCCGCTGTGTGGCGGGGTCGATTATATGCGACATTTTAACGGAACCGTTGATGCCCTGATAGCGATGGCCGGAGGTGGCTATCGCGCGATTTTCCAGATTTACGACAGTAATTGCGCCGTCCACGCCCGGGTGCGGGTTTTCAATAGCAACACGCCAAGCACGTCCGGATGGATGCCTGCCCAAGGCGACAAACTCGCCACCGATCTCGATGAGCGCGTCACGAACACCACGCACTTGCAGACGCAGGGCGATTTCATCGATTGCAAAGCCCTTTGCTATTCCACAAAGATCCAAGGTCGCATTCCGGTCGAGTTTCACGACACGTTCGCCGTCAATTTCAATTCCCTCTAGAAAAGGCACGTACTCGCCCTCGATGGGACCGAAACCAACACGGCTAACCAGCGGGCCAACGCCGGGGTCGAACGCACCCCCGCTCAAATGGGAAATCTCGTCGGCACGTGCCAAAACCTTCCCAAGACAACCAGAGACCTGCAACGCTCGATCGCCTTGAAATGCATTGAAGATCGAAACCTCGCTGTCTTGGCGATAGGGCGACATGGATCGGTCGATTTGCGCGACAGTCGCCTCCACGACACGGTTTACTTCCCAAAGGTCTGCTCCATGGTCGCACAAAACCCGCCACCGCGTTGCAAAAGCGGGGCCTTCAAGTAACTGAACCGCATTCGTCGCAAATGAAAGCATCGGCATCGAAAGGATCCCCGCAGCTCCCGTCAAAGAAGCTGCTATGAAATCGCGTCGTCTTATCGTTTGCTGAGCCATGACCGCTAAACTCCAAAATCGTCGTTGAATATGCTGTCAGGTTCGACCCCAAGATCATCCAGCATGGACATGACGGCCTTGATCATCAGCGGCGGGCCGCAAAGGTAGTACTCGCAGTCTTCCGGCGCTGGATGGGACGCCAGATACTCACGGAACACCACGTCGTGGATGAAACCGGTCGGACCATCCCAATCGTCGTTGCGATCAGGTTGAGAAAGCGCGCTGACCCAACGAAAATTCCGGTTCTGGGCGGCAAGCCTGTCCAGCTCGTCGACATATATGAGTTCACGCCGATTGCGCGCGCCATACCAGAGGCTCATCAGGCGCTTTGTCTTGTTGACCTGGAGTTCTTCGAGGATGATTGCCCGCAATGGCGCCATTCCAACGCCGCCGCCGATAAATACCATCTCGCGATCGGAGGGACGCGCGCGAAACGAGCCAAATGGGCCTGTCGCTGTGACTTTGTCGCCTTCCTTGAGCGCAAACAACCAGGACGACACAATGCCCGGTGGCGCTTGCGGATTGTGCGGAGGGGGCAAGGCCAAACGGATATTCAGGACCAGACGCCCGGCTTGTGTATCCTCCAGCCGGTTTGAGATCGAATAGGCGCGGTTAACCTGTTCGTGGCTCGATGCCTTCAGGTGCCGCACCTTGACCCATTCATCTTCGTGATCCTGCGGCACCTTTATGTTGCGGTAGTCGAGCTGATAGGCCGGCGCTTCCAGCTGGATGTAGTCGCCGGCGCGCACATCGGGTGCCTTGCCTTCCGGATATGCCAGCACCAATTCGCGGATAAAGGGCGTCAGAGAGGAATTGGCGACAACCGTTACCTCCGCCGGTTCCACACCAATCAGTGCATCCGGCACTTTGACCGCGACCGGTCCGCGCAAGGTGACCTGACAAGCCAGCCGTTCGCCTTCGCGCAACTGCGCAGCGGTCAGCCTTGCAGTCTCCGTCGGCAACGGCGCGCCTGCACCTGAAACCTTGACGCGACACAACCCGCAGGTTCCCGCACCGGCGCAGGCCGAAGGTACTGCGATGCCGTTATCATTGAGCGCCGCGAGAAGCTTGGTATTGGACGTCGCTTGGATTCTTTTCGTGTCATTGATAGTAATGAATACGGGTTCCGCAGACATTAACGAACGACGCGTAGCAGTAATCAGGGCAGTCAATGCTGTAACCAAAAGCGTGATGACGCCAACACCGACAACGACTTCTGTCATCCGCCCGCTCCCGAAAATGCAACAAAGCCCAGCGACAGAAGCCCGGTGATCAGGAAAGCGCTACCGAGCCCGGACAATCCCTCCGGCATATCCGAATAGCGCACACGCTCCCGGATCGCCGCAAAGGCAAGGATCGCCAGTGCCCAGCCAACACCGCTGCCGAAGCCGAAAACGACAGACTGGGCGATTGTATAGTGCCGCTCGACAACAAAAAGGCTGCCACCGAGGATTGCACAATTGACTGTGATCAGCGGAAGGAAGATGCCCAGCGCCTGGTGCAAGGCGGGCATATAACGGTCGAGAACCATTTCGGTTATCTGAACTATCGCGGCGATCAGCCCTATAAATGCGATCAGGCTGAGATAGGACAAATCAAGATCGGGCATTCCTGCCCATGCCCACGCGCCGCGGGACAGCAGCACGACATATACGACGCTGTTGGCGGTGACGGTAATCGTCTGGATCACGATCACCGCCAGACCCAAACCGAGTGCGGTGTCGACACGTTGCGACACGGCAAGGAACGTACATATGCCGAGGAAGAAAGAAAGCGCCAGGTTCTCTGCGAAGACGGCGGTGAAGAAGATATCAGCCATCACCGGCCTCCTGCCCGCGCACGCCATAGGGCAGACGCTCGACGAGGTCGCGGCGCCACGATCGGATGAACCAAACCAGGAAGCCGATAACGAAAAAGGCACTTGGCGCGAGCGACATCAGGCCGATGGGCTCGAACCAACCGCCGTCAGAGGCAAGTGGAAAGATTGTGATGCCAAACCAGGTGCCTTGCCCAAGCAATTCGCGGACCGTTCCGACGAGTAAAAGGATAAGGCTGTAGCCCAGCGCATTGGCGAACCCGTCAACAAGCGAAGGCAATACCGGATTGCGGATCGCAAAAGATTCCGCGCGGCCGAGAACCAGACAGTTCGTGACTATCAGGGCAACAAATATCGATAGTTGACGGCTTAGCTCGAACGCATATGCCTGCAATACCTGATCGGTCACAATGACAAGGGACGCGATGATGGTGATCTGTACTATCAGCCGCACCGATGGTGGGATGTGTCTGCGGATCGATGAAATGATGACGTTTGAAGAACAGAGAACCGCAGTGAGCGCAACTGACATCGTGAATGCGGTCGCCACACTGGTGCTCACGGCCAAGGCAGAGCATATGCCCAGTATCTGCTGCGTCACCGGATTGCTGGTGACCAATGCGGAGCGGATTTCACGCAAAGCCATATCAGGCGCCCTCCGCCCGAAGCCGCTCAATCAGGGGACCGAAGCCATGATCGCCGAGCCAATAGCGCACCGTGTTCGCGACACCGGTGCTGGTTATGGTTGCACCGGAAATCCCGTCGACCTCGAAAGCCGTTTTCGCGCCGCCGCGAACGACATCAATAACGATTGTGCCATTCGAATCCGCAACCTGTTTTCCAGTCCAGCCTTCCTGCCATTCAGGTGTCTCGATACGCGCGCCGAGCCCCGCCGTCTCGCCCTGCTCCAGGATACGCAGGGCGGCAACCGTGCGTAGATCGCTTTCAAGCGCCATCAAGGCAATGATCGTAGACTGGTAGCCTCGCCCGCGCATGGGGAGGACAAGCAGCAATAGCTCACCATCCCTCTCGACGATATTGACAGGGATCTGCGCCGGCCGCGTGCGCAATCGCGCCAGATCCCGATCAGCCGGGATACTGACAGCCAATTCTTCGCTTGACGCGGCGGTGTCGTAGTCGAATGCGGAAACATTTGCATCCGGGACGAATTGCCCTGTGTCCAGATCGACCATGCGGGTCTGCAGCCCATCGGCGCCGCTTTCTGCAATCACGTCGCGCAGTCCGGGCACGGCATCAAGCATCGCTCCCATGCGCGCATTGCGCTCGGCCGCCAGATTCGCCTCCTGGATCGGGCGCAGATAAGCTGTCACTCCGGAAACGAGCAGAGAGCAAATCAACGCGACGCCGATTGCGACGCCGAATATCTTTATCGGGTCATCATTGGAACGAGAGAGAAATCCCGCCGGGCGCCTGTCAGGGTCGGACATCAAAACGCCCCCCGATGAACAGAACTGCATGATCGAAAAGCGGCACAAACAATGCGGTAACGAGCGCCGAACGCACAATCGCCTCGGTTGCCGAGGCTTGGCCACCATCTGCAAGCCACAAGAAAATCACGGCTGCAAACAGGCCCTGAAACGCCTGGCCGGTTCTGGTCTGCGCAGAGGCGAAGGGGTCGCAGAGCAGAAAGACCGCACCAACCAGCATGGCTCCCGCCAGTGGTTCAATCCCGGAACCAACGGTTCCAGCAACGATCAGACATGCCGTCAGAAAAGTCGCGAGTGTCCGCCACGGCAATATGTCCGCTAGAAGCAGCGCCACGGCTGCGGGCAGGGCGGCAACTGCGTGACCACTGGAGAGTTCGGACAACGCGACGCCCGGAAACGAGGTAATGATGAGCGCAGCGGAAACGACCGCCGCGTTCAAAAAGGCGAAGCCGCGCCCTCCGAAAATCATCTCTCCCAGCGTGACGCCGAGAACAGTCATCGATGCGGCCTGCCAGAGCGCGATATCGGATGGCAGCAACACGACCAGCACAAGCGCGGTCGTGACCCCGTGATAGGTTAGCGGCTGGCTGCGCGCCAGGCGGAAAACAAGTTCTGTGCCAATGGCGCTTGCAAGTACAATGGCAATCAGCGGCAACAAGACGGTTCCGCCGGCAGCAAGACCGACGCCAACAACAGGCGCAAGTGTAACCGCCGTCAGCACAGTCGTATTGCCGACGCTTCGCGCAGTAAAAAGCTCCCGGAGCGCGCTCATGCGGGCTGCCCGGCATAGCTGTTCAACGCTCGGCGGAGCAATACGCCGTAATCGGCACCGCTGGCGCATTGGCGCGTCAGCTGCGCGACATCTGCCTCTACCATCCAATCCGCGCCAAGCCGATGGGCGGTCTCGAAGTCATTTGACAATAGCGCGCGCATGATGGGTAGAGAGGGCTTGCCGAATGGCAATGCATTGAGGAGCCTGTTTTTCGGAATGATCGGACGTACTGGTTCGGACCCGTGAGCGATTGCAGCATCAACCTCTCCGACCGATAGCGTTGCAACATCGTCGAACCGTCGCAGATGAGACGACACAGCTCCCGCTATCGGATCACCAGACAACACCGTTACTGGCGTCTTGCCGGATGGGTGGTGAACATTCCCGCTTGAAAGGTCCCGCAGGCTGGAACCAACAGGTGTACGGATCGATAATCGCGTTTTTGCTGCATCGCCACCTACGACGATTTTTCGTTGCCAGGAAACCGTCCCGCTCACCAGCATCTGCCCGATTGCCAACACGTCCTGCCAGCCAATCGTCCATACAGTCGCGTTCGAAGACCGGTTCTTGACCGCGTGGACGTGCGTACTCGTCAGGCTGGCGCAATAAGCACCGGAAAACCGCACGCAATTGATCTTGGGATCGCTGCCTTCGTAGAGTGGAATCTCGGAACTCTGACAAACATGGACCGACTTTCCGGCCATAATGCCAAGCGCTTCGAGGCCGCGCGAGAACCACCGGAATTCGTGTTGATACATCAATGCCGGATTCGGGCTGTTACCGGTCGGATGGCAAGCGTTCACGAATATTTCAGCCGCTGTCCCATCGGGCGCGGCGACCAGGTCGAAAGGCCGAGTACGCAGTGCAGGCCACAGCCCGGCTCTCAGAAGAAAAGCAATCACGGCCGCACGATCGCTGTCCGGTTCGTCCTTCAACAGTTCACAGTCAAATGGCAACTCCACATTCTGGTCAACTTCCATAACCACGCGGGCAATGGTACGGCGTGCACCGCGCTCGATTGCAGTGATTGTTCCGGCCGAGGGGCTGACAACACAAATCCGGTGGTCGTGACGATCACGCAATACGGCGTCGCCGCAAGACACTCTGTCACCTTCCTTCGCGTTCACTGTCCATTTGCTGCCCGGATAATCGCTGCCAAAAATCGCAACCGATAAAACCGGAAGCTCTTTTTCAGTTTCCTGGCCTGCCGGTTGGCTTGGCGGCGCTGCCAGCCCGTTTCGGAACACGAAATGCTGCATGATTTCTGGGCCGTTCAAGGGCTCTCCCAATATCCTGTCAGTGATGAACCAAGCTAACGACGGCAATGCGGCTGTCTTTGACTCCTATCAATGCGCCACCGGTTGAAAATAGCATTGTTTTCAAAGATAGAGAGGGAGTGATCGACATGGTTTTCAACCGCTTTTCTGCTGCAATTCTCGCTTGTTCGCTTGCGTTTGGTGTTGCCGGCACAAGCGCTCAGGAGAACGATGCCGAAGCGCTTCAGCGTTTGTCACGTATTGTTGAGGCATGGCGACAGTCGCCGCATGCCGATTTGGACGCGGAAGCCTTCACGCATTGGAACGATGAGGAAGCCCGCGAGATTCCCGGCACTTGCGCTGTTTGCCACTCGGGCTACGGCTTCAACGCCTATGTGACAGGTGACATGGCAGTGGCTGGCATCCTCGGGATGCCGGTCCCACTAGGTAATCTCGTCGATTGCGCGACATGCCACGGCGAAGGCGCGGTTAATCTGTCCTCCATACCATTCCCATCCGGTGTATCGGTCGATGGTTTCGGCTCTTCGGCGGTGTGTGCGGTTTGTCACCAGGGCCGCGCGGCTGGCAAAACCGTGGAGAACGCAACTGCAGGACTCGATTCCGACACGGTCTCCGAAGCGCTCACATTCATCAATGTGCATTACGCGCCATCCGCCGGCACGCTGATGGGTTCGGTCACCGGCATCGGTTATCAATACGAAGGCAAGAGTTACAAGGGCCAATTCACCCATGTTCCGGATTTCGACCAGTGTACTGATTGTCATCGGCCGCATTCGCTCGCAACAGTGCCTATCGACAATTGCACCGTCTGCCACAAGGATGCAGCCGAGTTCAGTGCGATCAGGATGTCACAGACGGACTTCGACGGCGACGGAGATGTGAGCGAAGGAATCGGCGGCCCGATCAAGGAAATGCATGCCCGTCTTTATTCCGCCATCCAGGTATATGCGCGCGACGTTGCCGGAACACCGGTCATTTACGCCGACCAATTTCCCTACTTCTTCGTAGACAGTGATGGCGATGGTATGGTTGGAGACGGCGAAGCCGCGTACCCAAACCGCTATGCGAGCTGGACGCCGCGACTGCTCAAGGCGGCTTACAATTACCAGTACATCGCGAAGGATAAGGCTGCTTACACCCATAATCCGCACTATGCGCTGCAAATCCTGTTCGACACGCTGAAAGATTTGAGCGCACATGTTGAGGTCGACATGGCTGGTCTGGCTCGGCCTTAGGTCCATACCCCCAGATCGGGTGCGATCGCCATGGATGATTGGGTCCTGCTTATTGCTTTGGGGGGAATCTTCCTTTGCGGCCTCGCGCTGGATCTGGTTGGCCGAATTGTCCATGTGCCGCGGGTGACGTTGCTCATGATCATGGGCGCAGTCGCCGGGCCGCCGGTACTCGGCTTCATTCCGGCTTCCCTCGTCGAGCACTCGGGCCTGTACAGCGATGTTGCGCTGACCATGGTCGCATTTCTGCTGGGCGGCGTTTTGCGCCCACGCGACATGCGCCGGCACGGACGGCAAATCCTCACTTACTCGCTGTCGATCGTGGTCGTGTCGGCAATTTTTGTCGGTTTCGGCTTGTGGGCTGTGGGTGCCGACCCCGCACTGGCAATCCTTCTGGGCGCGATTTCGGTAGCCACCGCCCCGGCAGCCACGATTGACGTCATCCGACAATCGGGACGAACCGATGCGTTCGCGAAAGCGATCACCGGCATTGTCGCCATCGATGATGCATGGGGTCTCTTAATGTTCAGCGGAGCAATGGTCGCCGCCGGTATTGTGGTCGGTGTCGAACTGAGTACCGGTCTTGTCCATGGGCTGTGGGAAGTTGCCGGTGCGTTCGTCGCGGGCAGCGTGCTCGGCTTTCCGGCCGCCTATCTGACCGGTCGCATCAAGCCTGGCGAACCGACCCTTGTAGAAGCCATTGGTCTGGTCTTCCTGTGCAGCGGAGTGGCTTTGGCGCTGGACGTATCGCTCCTGCTGACCGGCATGACATGCGGTGCCATGATCGTGAACTTTGCGCACCATCATGACCGCCCGTTTCACGAAATCGAGCGGATCGAGTGGCCTTTCATGCTGCTCTTTTTTGTCCTTGCTGGCGCTTCGTTTGATGTTGCCGACGTGTTCGGGGTCTGGTTGTTTGCCATCGGTTTTGTCGGGCTGCGGCTTCTTGCCCGGCTTTTCGGCGGCGTCGTAGGCGCACGGATTGCGGGCAGGTCCGACCGCGAGGGTCTGCTCATGGGGCTGGCCCTCACACCGCAAGCCGGCGTGTCGATCGGCATGGCGCTTGTCGCCGCCGACCAGTTTCCGGACCTTGCCGAACTGCTAATCACGACCGTCATGGTGACTACAATCGCGTTTGAAGTAATCGGGCCGTTTGGAACCCAAACAGCACTCCGCTTCGCCAGCAACTTGGAACGCAAATAACCCCGGGATCTGTTTTGTTCGGGTCCGGTTATTTTGACATTGCGAAAAGGCTGCAAGCCACTGCGACTTTCAGCACAATGCATCCGCTGTATACGGCGGTGGGTTCCATCAGCGGTGTGCTTCAAGTCAGTTCGAATGGCTTTTGCCAAGTGTTGGCCGGAGCTCGGAACGCGACCCGAATAGAATCAGAAAAAAAGACCCTCAAATATCGAACCACCTGTTTCCAACCAAGCAGGGTGGACCATTCACTGATGGTCAAGCAGCATTCGGTCCGATATTCGTCGTTTGACGCCGGCCTTTCAAAACGCGCACCATTCGAGAAAAACGGGTGTGTATATGAGATGGTGGCCTCCCTATTCAGAAACATAATCGATTTCTCAGTCTTCTGCCTTTTGGCGTGCCGGTATTTTTCGACAGATCACGAACCTTGACTGTGTTTGGGCCATCGCCGTCCCCACAGCGGCAAGCGACTGGATGCCTCAAGCTCGTCGGAGTGAAATTCCCGCCTTCGCAAACATAACGAAGGCAACCGCGGCGCGAGCAGTTCAACACCAGCGGTATTGCCCGGCAAACAGAGAGTGGACGAAATTCAGATGATCAACTACGACATCCATGTTCCGTACTCGAAGTTCGACCGAATTCGTCCGTGCGAACATCCCTGCTACCGGGTTGATTGCAACGAGAAATTGGAAGTTCCTGCTGAAAAGGCCGCAAAATGAACCCACTCAAGACCCGCCTCGCAAAGAAGGGCGCATTCGAGACCGCCGCATGGGTCGAGCTTGGCAATCCCGACATCGCCGAAATCCTGGTTCGCCACGGTTGGAAACTTCTGGTCATCGACGGCGAACATGGAACCGGTGGGCTCGAGGACTGGGTACGGGTTGCGCGCGCGATCGAGGCAGCCGGCGGCGAGGCCATCCTGCGTGTTCCCGACAGTAGCGACACGGTTCTGAAAAAAGTGCTCGACCGCGGATTCCGGTCCCTGATCGTTCCGATGGTCAACAGCGCCGGACAGGCCCGGGCGATTGTCCGGTCCTGCCGATACCCACCGCTTGGGGGGCGGGGCTATGCCGCCCCGATTGTGCGAGCTTCCGGATTTGGCAGCCGGCCGGACTATGCGCGCAAAGAGGCGCACGATGAGCTGCTGCTACTGGTGCAGTGCGAAACGCCGGAAGCGGTTGCCGCAATGGCCGAGATCGCCGCAGTCGAGGGGATCGACGGCATATTCCTCGGTCCCAATGACCTGTCCGCCATGCTGGGCCACCTCGAACGTATGACCGAAACCGAGCCGCAGTCGGCGTTTGCCAGGGTAGAAGCGATTGCCGCAGAGACTGGCATTCTTCTGGCCACTGTGACGGGCGGCGGCAGAAACTGGGTCGACTTGAAAAAGCGCGGATTCCGGTTGGTTGTCGGTCCGAACGATGTTTCGCTTTTGATCGGCGCAGCACGAGAGGCGTTCAGAACGCTCCAAGTAGAAATCCAGGACGATTGAACCGCGGAAATCCGGTACGGTCACCCAACTTCGTTGTTGTGTATCGCGAAATTTCCCGTTTCAATTGAATGAAAGCTAAATGCTGGCTACTGTAGCGGTGCAACGGGCCATCGGGAGTGAGTTAGAGGCCGCGTGTGCGTGAATGTAGGAGGAAAAAATGTTCATTAATTTCAGCCGGCGATCGGCGCTGGCTCTTGCAATCGTTGTAGCTTCGGCTTTTACGGTCCAGGCTTTCGCCCAAGACAAGATCAAGCTGCGCCTGTCGACGCCGGCTTCCGAGACGGATCAGCGCTCAGTGGCTCTGGCAGGGATTTTCGGGCCCGCGGTGGCGGATTTCGCCACTTATGAACCGCACTACAACGCCTCACTGATTGCCCAAGGTTCGGAACTCGAAGCGATTTCCTCTGGCGACCTGGAGATGTCGATCGCCTCCGCGCAGGAACTCGCGACCTTTTTTCCCGAATTCTCGATCTTTACTGCGGGCTACGTGCACCAGGACGCTGCCCATCAGGTCGCCGTTTTCAACGATCCTCTGATGGACCCGTTCAAGCAGAAGGTCGAAGATGAACTTGGCGTGAAACTCCTCTCGGTCATGTATCTTGGCCGTCGTCACGTGAACCTTCGTTTCTCGCGTGCGGAGAAAGATGTGCAAACCCCCGCCGATCTCGCAGGGGTAAATCTCAGGATGCCCGGATCGGATGCCTGGCAGTTCCTTGGCAAGGCGTTGGGCGCCAATCCGACGCCGATGGCGTTTACCGAGGTATATACCGCGCTTTCGACGGGTTCTGTTGACGGCCAGGACAATCCGCTGCCAACCAACAAGGATGCCAAGTTCTACGAGGTAACCAAACAGATCTGCCTGACTTCGCACCTGGTTGACCTGAACTATGTTGCCTTCTCCAAAAAAGTCTGGGAAGGGCTGACACCGGAACAGCAGGCAGCGGTGCAGAAAGCGGCCGACGATGCCGCGGAATCTGGACGCCAGAAGCAATTGGCGTTGGAGGATGAACTTGTTCAGTTCTTCAAGGATCAGGGTCTCGACGTCTACGAGCCGGACCTGGCGGCTTTTCGCAGCCAGGTGCAGCAAGCCTACCTGGCTTCCGATCTGGCAAAAGACTGGCCGGAAGGTGTTCTGGACAAAATAAACGCGCTAGGCAACTGATTCCGCTGTCGGCTTGCGGAAGGAACCGCCATGACCCGTTTGCTCAGGTGGTTTTCGCAAAGTGCTGAATTCGTGGCGGCCATCTTGATGGCCGCCATGTTTTTTACATTCATCTTGCAGATTACTATCCGGTATACGGCCAGGCTCGAATGGCTTGCCGAGGCCGTGCCGCTGCTCGATCCGAGCCGCTATGGCTGGACGTTGGAGTTCTGCCTGGTGATGTGGGTATGGATCGTTTTCCTGGGCAATTCGTTCATCGTCCGCGAACGCGATCATGTAACCTTCGACATCCTGTATTCGGTAGCGAGTCCAGGACTACGAAAGTGGTTTGCCATCATTTCCGGGGTGGCAATTGCATTCGGTCTGCTGATGTCCCTTGAGCCCACCTGGCAAAAGTTTTTTGTATTGCGCCTGAAGAAAACCGCCACGTTGTCAAATCTTTTCGGCGACTGGGTTCGCATGCGAGATATCTACTCCGTCTATGCGATTTTTCTGATCGTGGTCCCGTTGCGCTATGCCTGGCGGGTGTGGAGGGTATATCGGCACGGAGCCGATGCGGATCTGCATCATTATGACGATCTCGGAGGGAATTCCGGTTCGGTTGAGCACGGATCGGGCCGCTGATGACGCTCGAATTCTTTCTATGTCTGGTTACGCTCTTCTTCCTGGCCGGCATAGGCACGCCGGTCGCCTACTCGATATTGCTTGCGGCGTTTGTCTATCTCGCAGTCGGCGGTCAGGGGATCGGAATTGCCGGCAAGGTGCTCATGGACGGGCTTTATCAAAGCTTCATCCTGCTCGCCGTACCGCTGTTTATCGTTGCTGCAAACATAATGAATGCCGGCACGATCTCGGACAGGCTTTTGAACTTCTGCATTGCGCTTGTTGGCCGGTTCAAAGGTGGTCTCGGCCACGTTAACGTCGTGGCTTCGCTCATCTTTTCGGGAATGAGCGGCTCAGCCGTCGCCGATGCGGCAGGGATTGGCAAGATCATCATCGAGATGATGGTCAAGTCCGGCCACTACACACGCGGTTATGCGGCGGCGATAACGGCCGCTTCGGCAACCATCGGACCGATTATCCCGCCCTCGATTCCAATGGTTCTGTATGCGCTGGTTTCCAACGCCTCTATCGGATACCTGTTCCTCGGCGGCATCATACCGGGCCTCATGATGGGCGCTGTGCTGATGACGATGAATGTCTACATCTCGCACAGGCGCGGTTTCGGCACCGAAGAGCCAGTACCCATTCGCGAATTGCCGGCGCTGACCCTGAGGGCATTTCCAGCGCTGCTGATGCCGGCGATCCTCCTTTACGGCATATATGGCGGCGTAACGACGCCGACCGAAGCGGCGGCGGTGGCCGCTTTCTATGCGCTCATCCTGGCGGCATTTTTCTATCGCGCCCTGTCGATTGGCGCGCTGTACGATATCCTGGTCGAAAGCGCGCGCTCGTCGGCTGCCGTCGGATTGGTGATCGGCGGCGCGCTTATCCTCAACTACGTGGTCGCCTCGGAAAACATTCCCGCATCGATGGCCAGCCTGCTTGTCAACCTGAACGTCTCGCCGCTGGCTTTTCTGATCGGCGTGAATATCCTGCTGTTGTTGCTCGGTTGCGTTCTCGACGCCACAACGATCATCCTTGTCATCATTCCGCTGTTTCTTCCGAGTTGTGAGAAACTCGGAATCGATTTTGTTCACTTTGGCGTTGTCGCGGTCGTCAACTGCATGATCGGCCTGATCACGCCGCCATACGGGATTCTGCTTTTTGTCATCAATGCGGTGACGCGCATCCCGCTGGGCGAGATCATCCGCGAGATCTGGCCCTTTCTTTCGGTTCTGATTGTCGCATTGCTGGCGTTGATACTGATACCGGATATCGTCCTGTTTCTGCCGCGAATGTTCGGCTATGCGGGGTGAGCGGAGCGCAACCGGATGCCTTTCTTCAACCGGATGTCCTGGAATGGCTGCTTTTTCGGTCCTAAAGCGCGAAATCCAGGGTGCAGCCTTCCGCATGACGCCCGGGATTCTTCACGAGCTCCTCAAGGCCAAAAAGGCCGGATTGCGGATGGTTGAACGAGAATACCGGAATTTCTTCCATTACCGCGGTCAGCGGGTTCTTGTCCTCGAAGACAGAGCGAAAACGGCCGTCGCGCAGCATCGGCAGGATACGTGGCACGATGCCGCCGGCCAGATAGACGCCGCCGCGAGACAGGGCAGTAACCGCCATGTCGCCGCATATTCTCGCCAGAAACGTGATCATCAGGTCCAGCGCCTCCCGGCATTGGGCGTCGCTGTTGTCAGATGCCTTCGCGGTGATCTCCGCCGCAGTAAACCGCTTTTCCGGATTTCCGGCTTCGCGAACGATTGCACGATACAGATTTTCAATCCCGGGACCGGAAACCGCCAGTTCCGCCTCCATCCGGCCGTTGCGTTTGTCGAGATGCGGCCAGAGCCGGAATTCGCGCTCCGTTCGCGGGCCGAGATCGATATGACCCCCCTCGCCCGGAATAATGGCCCATTTCTCCGCCACCTTTACCGCCAATGCAACACCGAGCCCCGTTCCAGGCCCCACTATGACTCTCGGTGCATCGTCGTCGCGTCTGCGCCCGCCGATCTGGATCAGGTCCTCTTCGCGCAGGCTGACTGCGGCCAATCCCTGAGCAACGAAATCATTCATGATCGAAAACGCATGGATTCCCGTATCGCGAAGAAAAGCCAGCGGCTCCAGTTCCCATGCGCCATTAGTCAGATGGAACCTTGTGCCCAGAACCGGTCCCGCATAGGCAAACAGCGCACTTTCAGGATGCCTGCCCGGAAAATCCCGCAAAACGGACATTACTGCTTCGCCGGGAGACCCAAATTCGCCAATCCTGATATTGGATAGCCTGGCAATCCCGCCATCCTGCTCGATGACGGAAAACCGCGCATTTGTTCCGCCAATATCGGCGGCCAGAACAGGAAAACGGAAGGCCTTCACATCCGCTCCGATTGTTTGCATGACCGGCTGGCAATGCCGTCCGTCCGCTGCAGTATCGCCCGGCGACCGGGCATTGGGTAATAAACGGCTGTTGCTCTACACATAACGGTTGACGACACTCTCGAGCATTTCCTGCCTGCCGGATTTGGGTTGCGGATTGATGTTCTCAGCCTCGATCCGGGCGGCAATGTCTTCGAGACCTTGCTTGCCGTCGAGCATCTTTCTGGCGGCTTCCTGATGCCAGCCGGCGTAGCGTTGCTCTACGAAGGTTGTTAGTTCGCCACCCTCCATCAAGGCGGCCGCCGCCTTAAGACCCCGGGCGCAGGTATCCATGCCCCCGATATGGGCGATCAGCAGATCCTCCGGCTCGAGCGACTGCCGGCGCAGTTTGGCGTCGAAGTTTGTGCCGCCGGTCGAAAAGCCGCCTCCTTTCAGGATCTCGTAATAGGCAAGCGTCACTTCCGGTACATTGTTGGGGAACTGGTCCGTATCCCATCCCGACTGGTAGTCGTTCCGGTTCATGTCTATCGAGCCGAATATCCCGAGCGCATTTGCAAGCGCGATCTCATGTTCGAATGAGTGTCCGGCCAGAATGGCGTGTCCCTGCTCTATGTTGACCTTGACCTCGTTTTCCAGCCCGTGCCGTTTCAGAAAACCGTAAACTGTCGCGACGTCGTAGTCATACTGGTGTTTGGTTGGTTCCTGCGGCTTCGGTTCGATCAGGATGGTGCCGTCAAAACCGATCTTGTGTTTGTATTCGACGACAAGGTTCAGGAAACGGCCGAGTTGCTGGTCTTCCCGTTTCAGATCGGTATTCAGTAGTGTTTCGTACCCTTCGCGTCCGCCCCATAGCACATAATTGGCGCCACCCAGCCGGTTTGTTGCGTCGATGCAGGTTTTCACTGTCGCGGCGGCAAAGGCAAAGACATCCGGATCGGGATTTGTCGCCGCGCCCGCCATGAAGCGCCGGTTCGAAAACAGGTTGGCGGTTCCCCATAGCAGATTGATCCCGGTTTCCTGCTGTTTGACCGCGAAATAGTCGACGATCTCGTTCAGGTTCCGCGTGTTCTCGCTGAAACTTGCGCCCTCCGGCCGCACGTCGGCGTCATGGAAACAATAGAAGGGCACGCCGAGCGCGGAAAACATTTCGAAAGCGACGTCCGCCTTCAGTTTCGCTGCCTGCATCGGATCGGCGATCCGGTTGACAAACCAGGGCCGCTCGAACGTATCGCCACCGAAAGGATCGCCGCCGGGCCAGACAAAACTGTGCCAGTAGCAGACCGCAAAGCGCAGATGCTCTTCCATGCGTTTGCCCATAACCACTTCGTCCGGCTTGTAATGACGGAACGCAAGCGGGTTTTTGCTCTCCGGCCCTTCATGGGGAATTTTTTTGATGTCGCCGAAAAAGCCGGTGCTCATTTGGTCACTCCTTTGATCGCCGGATAGAGCGTCTTCCACCGCGCATAGGCTTCGGTGAACGCTGAAACCAGCGTGCTGTCTGGTTCGATGGTTTGCGAAATTGCCGGCGGCGTGCACACGGCCAGCGGATCGGCTTTCTCTGCCGCAATTAATCCAAGTCGGGCTGCCCCGAAGGCCGCGCCGTAATCGCCATCCGCTGGCAAATCCACAGCAACACCAAGCGTCGTTGCGATCAGCTTGAGCCAGTATTGGGAGCGCGATCCTCCGCCGACGGCCGTCACGCGCACCAGATCGGTCCCCGCCACCCGCAGTGCAGCCAGGTTGTCGGCAAGAGCAAATGTCACACCCTCCAGCACAGCCCTGGTCAGCGCTTTCCGGTCCAGATTGTGCTGCAGTCCGATAAACGCGCCGCGGATCGCAGCGTCGTTGTGCGGCGTCCGCTCTCCCGAAAGATAAGGCAGGAAAGCCGTCGCCGATGGAGCGGAAAGCGTACCGCCCAGTTCATCGGTGAGCGTTCGCGGTTCAACGCCCGCAATCCCCGCAAACCAGTTGAGCGCGTCGGTTGCCGAAAGAATGACGCCCATTTGGTGCCAGGTTTCGGGCAATGCATGGCAGAAAGTGTGAACGGCGCTTTCGGGATTCGGCAAATACGCGTCATTCGCCGCAAATAGCACGCCCGAGGTTCCGAGCGAGACGAAAGCCTGCCCGGCGCTGACTGTCCCCATGCCGATTGCCGACGCCGCATTGTCGCCGGCGCCTCCGGCAACCGTGACGGAAGCGCCCATGCCGAACCGTTTCGCCAGTTCCGGGCGCACAATGCCGCCCGCTCCGCTTCCCTCGACCAGGCGCGGCATCTGGGTGCGCGACAGCCCGCATTTTGCAAGTAGTTCGTCCGACCACTCCCGCTTCGCGGTATCGAACCAGGCGGTGCCGGCGCTGTCCGACATGTCCGACACGAATTCGCCGGTGAGCCAGTAGCGAACATAGTCCTTTGGTAACAGCACCATCGCGGTTTCGGAAAAGACCGCCGGTTCGTTGCGCCTCACCCACTCGACTTTCGGTGCGGTAAAGCCCGGAAAAACGATGTTGCCGGTAATCTCGCGAAAAAGCGGATCAGCGTCGAGTTCGGCCGCTTCGGCATGGCTGCGGGTATCATTCCACAACATGCATGGCCGCAATACCGAATCTTGCGCGTCAAGAAGCGTTGCGCCATGCATCTGGCCCGACAAACCGATGCCGGTGACCTCGGCCAGTTTTCCTCCTTGGGCTCTTGCAAGCGCGCCCAACACGTCCTGAACGGCAGAAATCCATTCCGCCGGATTTTGCTCGGACCATCCCGAATGGGGGCGCGAGACCTGCATCTCGCTTGTCGCCGAAGCGACCACCTTCTGGCGGTCATCGATAAGCAGGCCTTTGACGCCGGAAGTACCGAGATCGAGCCCTATGTACATCCCCGGTCCTTCGGCCTTGCGGCTCAATTCGCTATGGCGCCGGGACCCGGCGTTGCGCCATCTGGGCATTTGCCTGCGATGATCATTCCGAGGATTTCGTCGTGGGTCAGATCCTCGACATTCCCGGTGCCAACCACCTGGCCGTTTTTCATCACGCAGATACGGTCAGCAAGATCGGTAACATCATGCAGGTCATGGCTGATGAGAAATATGCCGATGCCCTCGGCCTTGAGCTGCTTGATCAACTCGCCGACCTGCGCCGTCTCCTGCGGTCCGAGCGCCGCAGTCGGTTCGTCCATGATCAGGATGCGGGCGTTGAACAGGATCGCTCTTGCGATGGCTACCGATTGCCGCTGACCGCCCGACAGCGACTTGACCGGTTCCTTGAACCGCCTGAAATTCGGATTTAGCCGGCCCATCACCTTGCGGGCCTCCGCCTCCATCGCGACATCGTCAAGCGTACCCCATGCCGTCATCAGTTCGCGGCCGAGATAGAGATTGGCAGCGGCGTCGACATTGTCGGCGAGCGCAAGCGTCTGGTAGATCGTCTCGATGCCGTAATCCTTGGCGTCGCGCGGGTTGTCGATTTCTGCCTTTTCGCCATTGATCAGGATGTCGCCATGATCCCGGCGGTAAGCACCGGACAGTATCTTGATCAGCGTCGATTTTCCCGCACCGTTATGACCCAGAAGACCGACGACTTCCCCGGCATGCAGATCAACCGAGGCATGGTCGACGGCCTTGATGCCGCCAAATGCGATGGAAATATCCCGCAGTTCTACGAGGGGGGCTGTCATGGCTGTCACCTCACTTCACACGCCGGCGGTAGAGCTGGTCCACAAACACAGCGAACACAAGCACAGTACCCACGACGATGTTCTGAAACGCGGCCGGCAGGTTCAGCAACTGCATTCCCGACTGAATGGACTGCATCATGAGCGCCCCAAGGAGCGCCCCATAGATCGTACCGATGCCGCCGGCCAGCGACGTGCCGCCGATAACCGTGGCGGCAATGACATAGAGCTCGTTCAACTGGCCCAACGCATTGGTCGCCGCATCAAGGCGCGCCGACGATATGATCGCCGAAACACCGACCAGAAATCCCATCAGCGCGAAAACCTTCACGGTCATCCAGCGGGTGTTCACGCCGGCCAGCTCGGCAGCTTCAGGATTGCCGCCCATCGCATAGACGTAGCGGCCGAACCGAGTGCGGCTGGCGATGAACGTCATAACAACACCGACAGTGAGTGCGATCAGCACCGGTACGGCATATCCGGTATAGTAGATCAGGCCTTCAGTGCAGCGTACCACCCTCTCGGCTGCCATGCAGATGGCGTCACCATCGCGGTTTTCGACACCTGCGGGTATCGGCACGTTGTTTGCCTCTGCATACTGCTGGATCAGCCGGAATGGCCAGGGATAGGACGTCACGACCGCGGTTGTGCCCAGCACTACAGCGCTGCCGATGGCGGCAATCGCTGCTTCGGCCCAGACCGGCCTCAATGGAAATGCGAATCGTTTTCGTTGCCGGCGTCCGTTAATCACCGCGAAAACGATGAGCACGCAGGCAATGACTGCCAGCGTCCAGCTCCAGAATGGCCCGAGCCAGGATTCCGGAACGCCGCCGCCGATGATCTTGTAAGTCTTGTCCATTGGCGCAACGGTTTCGCCTTTTGCCAGCAGAAAGGCGATGCCGCTATAGGCAATCAGACCGCCTAGCGTGACAATAAACGCCGGTATCTTCGCATAGGCCGTCAGGAAGCCGTTAAGTGCGCCGACCAAAGTTCCCAGCGCCAGTATCCAGGCAATTGCCGCGATCCAGATTATCGGATGACCCACACCGATCGCGGGTCCCAGTTGATAGACCTGCAGAACCGCACCCGCGACAGCGATCATGCTCAGCATTGAACCGACGGAAAGATCGATGTGACGCATCACGATGATCAGAACCATACCTGTCGACATCACGGCAATCGACGAGGTTTGCACCAGTAGCGTCCAAAGGTTCCGAGGTGTCAGAAACGAACCGCCAAACAGTCCGACATTGGGTCTCAGGATGCCGCTGTAGATGTCAAACGCGCACCAGATGGCGAAAAGCGCCGCCACCATTCCGAGCATGCGCGTATCGAGTTCGGTAGCCGCCAGAAATCTGTCGACAATACCCTTTGGCTGGACCTGCATCGGTCCCCCATTGTCTTGCGTGGACATATCGCCTCCCGTCGATTTCGCCACATTCGGAGCATCCTGCCGGGGCCCGGACAGACCCGTATCGGATGGTCCAAATGATGGCCGCGCCACTCGGGCGAGCGGCGCGGCCCGAAATTACCACACCATCAAGTGGTCCGCACTTCTAGCCGCAAGCGGCGACCGAACCGGCCGGTACGCCGGCGCAGGCTTCTTCCTTGCTGATCCAGCCGGCATCAATCACGTCGCCGAGATTGTCCTTGGTGATCGGATTGGGTGCGAGCAGGATCGAGTTCATCTCGACACCGCGCTTGCCACCCGAGAACTTGATGACGCCCGGAAGCTGGTCCAGTGCGGTTCCCTCTGCAATGGCGTTGGCCGCTTCCGCTGCCGCCTTGCCGAGTTCGCGCGAGTCTTTCCAGACCGACACGAGCTGGGTACCGAGCGCGACCCGGTTCAGCGCCGCCTTGTCGCCGTCCTGACCGGTCACCGGCACGGTGCCTGCCAGACCCTGCGCCTCAAGGGCAGCGACAACGCCGGAAGCCATGCCGTCGTTCTCAGAAATCACTGCGTCAATGGCGTTGTTGTTGGCGGTCAGGCACTGCTCCATATTCTTCTGCGCATTGTCGGGCTTCCAGCCATCGGTGAACGTCTCGCAGACATTCTTGATCTTGCCCGAATCGAGTCCTTCCTTCAGCACTTCCGTGATGCCCTGGAAAAGAAAGGTCGCGTTCGGATCACCCTTGTCGCCCTTGATGAAAGCGAAGTTGCCTTCCGACTTGCCTTTTTCGAGCATGGTCTTGGCCATCAGCCGGCCTACGCCGATATTGTCGAACGTGATGTAGAGCGCGTTTGGATCTTCGAACTGCACATCATAGGCGATAGCTTTCAGCCCTGCGTCGTTGATCGCCTGGATTGATGGCAGGATGGCGTCGCTGTCGAAGGCTACGACCAGGATAACGTCGACTTTCTGCGAAATGAGGCTTTCGATATCCGCCGCCTGTTTCTGCGCGGACCCCTGCGCATCTGTCGAGATGTAGTTGTTGCCGGCAGCTTCGACGACTGCCTTGATGGCGGCCTCGTCGGTCTTCCAGCGCTCTTCCTGGAATGTTTTCCAGGAAACGGCAATGGTCTTGTCTTTCGCAATCGCGGAACTTGCCACGCCCATGGCGAGCATTGCGCTGGCAAGCGCAACTATGCATTTTTTCATGTCTTCCTCCCGGTGCAGCCAACACTGGTGCACATAAGCAGTTCAAAGAACCGGCCGCTATCCAGGTCTTAAACCCATGGGACGACCGGACTGGCAACCCTTTTATTTCGAGGGTCGAAAAAAATAGTGACTCAAGATCAATGCTGTGTCAACATGAATCTCGAACGCATTAAGTTATTGCATTGCAACAATTTTTTTGCGGTGCAACAACGAGTTGCCGGTGGGAGGCATAACGAATGACCATTGCGCGATCAGATGATGTGCGCCGGGAGAACCAGCGTCTGGTTCTCTCCGTGCTCAGATCGCGCAACCCGCTTTCGCGTACCGAACTCAAATCCGAAACAGGTCTGAGTGCCGCGACGGTGACGGCGATCACCAGCGCGCTGCTCGACAACCGGTACCTGGTCGAGGCCAGCGAGCGTGGTGAACGTGATACCGGCGATGCCGCCAGCCAGGCCTCCAGGCCGGGCCGGCCTCAGGTTCTGCTTGCTCTCAATCCGAAAGCCGCGACAGTCGGTGTCATAATACTGACGCTCAACCGCATCTCGGCGGCAATCGTCGACTATGCGGGAAAAGTGATCGTCGAAGCGGTAGAGAAGGTCGAGACGCAAGCGCTCGAACGCAACGACATCATCCGCAAACTTGCCGCATTGCTCAAGAAAATGGCCATCAGGGCGCGTTTGGGCGCATCGTCGCTGCGGCAGATCACGGTCGCCGTACAGGGTGTCAGCGATGTTCAGGGCACCCGCATGCAGTGGTCGCCGATTACACCGCATCGCGACCTCATGATCGCGGACGAACTTCAGCGGATTTTCGGTGCGCCGGTTACGGTCATGAACGATGCTACGATGATTGCCGCAGCTCTTCAGGCAGCCGAACCAAAGCGCTATGGCGAATCTTTCGCCGCAATCCTGCTTTCCCACGGCATCGGAATGGGACTTTGCCTGAACGGAAAACCGTTTACCGGAATCCGTTCGTCAGCCGCAGAGTTCGGGCATATGTGTCACATTCCCGACGGTGCGCTCTGCCGTTGCGGCCGGCATGGCTGCATCGAGGCCTATGCGGGAGACTACGGTATCTGGCGCATTGCCAACGGCGCCGATTTGCAGAAAGTACCGCCGGACGACATCAACCCGGGCATGCTGGCGGCGCTCGTGGAAAAGGCAAAAAGGGGCGATGAAAATGCGATCCGGGCCTTTCACACCGCCGGCGTCGCTCTTGGAAACGGGCTTCGAAACATGTTTGCGCTGATGGACCCTTTCCCCGTTGCCTTTGTCGGACCCGGCACGCTTGCTTTCGACTTGATGGAACCGGTAATCCGAAAGTCTCTCGGCCGCAGAAATGTCGGCCTGTCATACGCCGACGCTGAAATTCATTGCCGCACCGACGATCTCGATCTCACTCGCGACGGCTCCATCGTCACCGCGCTTTCGGCGTTCGATAGTGCAATCCAGATAAGCCGGGATCAGCCGGCGGGAGAGCATCGCCATGCTGGCTAGAACCGCAAACTGCCTGATGATTTTTCTTCTTGCTGTCGCATCGCCTGCATTGTCTGCGGAGGTGGGCGGATCGGACCCCGGCAAGCCGTGGGCGGAGAAGGCGGTACGGACGCATATCGACCGGCAAGCGTTTGCCGGCATTTTGACTGCGGCAAAACTCGAAGAACTTCGCAAGCAAGGCGAGAATCTGTTCACGGCGCTCTTTACGGTACAGGATGGTGTCGGCCGCCCGATGGCGACCCAGGCCATAATCCCGACAAAGCGCCGTCGTGCGGTCAGCGGCGGTTTTCAGCGATTGTCCGGCATGGACGCCAATGCCTGCGACAGTTGCCACAATGTTCCCGTAACGGGTGGAGCGGGCGATTTTACCGTCAACGTGTTTGTCTCCGAAGGGTTCGGCAACGCCGACTTCGATACCGACGATCCGCAGTTTTCCAACGAGCGCAATACCAATCACATGTTTGGCGCCGGGCTTCTTGAACTGCTGGCGCGCGAAATGACAGCCGAATTGCATGCAATCCGCAGGCAGGCCGCGGCTGAAGCCCGCGAGACCGGGCAAACGGTAACGATGCCGCTCATTGCAAAGGGTGTCTCGTTTGGCCACATCACCGTCGAGCCGGACGGAATGGTCGACCTTTCCGGTCTCGACGGCGTCGATACGGACCTCGTCATCCGGCCGTTCAGCCAGAAGGGCGTTATGACTTCGCTGAGGCAATTCACCATCAACGCGCTGAACCATCACCACGGCATGCAGGCTTCAGAGCGATTCGGCGCGCGCTGGACCGGACAGGCGGATTTCGACGAAGACGGCGTTGAAAACGAGATCACTGCCGGCGATGTGTCAGCCCTTGTCGTCTGGCAGGCCACCCTGAAAGCGCCAGTGATCGTCAAGCCGGAAGACGGCGATTGGCTGGTCGCAGCCGCAAGAGGCAGCGAGGTTTTCGACGAGATCGGTTGCAGCACCTGCCACATCCGGGCGCTTCCGCTCAAATCGGCGCATTTCACCGATCCCGGCCCATTCGATGCAGCCGGAACCTTGCGCACTGGCGAGGACGGCGAACCGTCAGTCTATGATCTGGAACTGCTCGAATGGACAAAGGGCCTGGAGAGAAACGAGAAAGGTGAAATACTCGTTCCGCTCTTCGGTGATCTGAAGCGCCATCGCATCGCCGACAATCAGCGCGCCGCCCTCGGCAATGAATTGCTGGCGCAGCGCTTCGTTGACCGCGATGTGTTCATGACCGCGGAGCTTTGGGGCATCGCATCGACTGCCCCCTACGGCCATCGCGGAGACTATACGACGCTCGACGGCATCATCCGCGATCACGGCGGCGACGCATCCGACGCCGCTCGCGCCTACGAGAAAAAGGACAAAACCGATCGCGATGCACTCATAGCCTTCCTCAAGACACTGACAGTCGAACCATGACATCGCATCATAGTAATCTGCTCGCCGCCTTTCTTGCTCTGCCGCTCGCTTGCCTGCCAGCCGTGGCATCGGAAACTGCAACGGCGGAGCGCAGTATCCCGATGGATGTGCCGTCGATGCGGGAGGTCGCGGCAATTGCGGGAATCAATCACCGATATGACGGGCCGTGGGAGTATTTCGTCGGCGGCGGGGGTGCCGGCTTCGATTGCAACGGCGACCGGAAAACCGATCTTTTTCTGGCCGGCGGTACGAACAGGGCTTCGCTTTACGTCAATGAATCGACGGCCGGCGAAGACATTCGGTTCAGGGAACAGGCGCTAGAGCTGGATGATGCGCTGCTGAAAGGCGTCACCGGCGCTTATCCGCTCGACATCGACAATGACGGCTTCAAGGACCTGGTTATCCTGCGTGTCGGCGCCAATGCGATCCTGAGGGGTGGCCCCGGATGCAGCTTCACCGACGCTTCGCGCGAATTTGCGTTCGACGGCGGACATGAGTGGACGACGGCTTTTGCGGCGACGTTTGAGGCCGGCGCGAACTTTCCCACGCTTGCATTCGGGAACTATGTCGACCGGTCGGCGCCCGGATCGCCATGGGGTACGTGCCATGACAACGAACTCTTCCGGCCGCAGCCGGGTTCGCCGGCAGACGTGCCCCGCTACTCGGCGAGAACCGAACTTTCGCCGGGATACTGTACATTGTCGATGATCTTCACCGACTGGAACCATTCGGGCCGTCCGGATCTCAGGATGACCAATGACCGGCAATATTACCGCGGCGGCGAGGAACAGCTCTGGCGCATCGAGCCCGACCGTCCCCCGCGCCCGTACCGGAAGGCCGACGGATGGCGGCACGTCTCGATCTGGGGAATGGGCATCGCTGAAGCCGACCTCGACGCCGACGGTTACCCCGAATACGCCCTGACCTCGATGGGCGACACCAAGCTGCAGACACTCGACACCGAAACGGCGGACGGTCAGCCCGTCTATCGCGACATAGCCTACGAGCGCGGAGCGACGGCGCATCGAGCCTATATCGGCGAATCGCTCAAACCATCGACCGGTTGGCATGCCGAATTTTCCGATTTCAACAATGACGGCAATCTCGATCTGTTCATCGCCAAGGGAAATGTCGAGCAGATGCCGGAATTCGCCTCGTTCGATCCCGACAATCTGCTGCTCGGCAACGCCGCCGGCGCGTTCGTCGAGGCTGGCGATCTTGCGGGCATCGCGCTGGAAACAAAGGGGCGCGGCGCTGTCATCAGCGATTTCAATCATGACGGCATGCTCGATCTGCTGGTCGTCAATCGTGGCGGGCCGGCAAGTCTGTTCCAGAACACCGGCGCATGGACCGGTGACGGCCGAACGGGCCCAATGGGCAACTGGATCGAGATCGAATTGTCCCAGGAAGGTGCAAACCGCGACGCGGTCGGCGCGCGTATTCTCGTCAAGAGCGGCAATACCACGCGCGTGCGAACGGTTAGCATCGGCGGCGGCCATGCGTCTGGCAGGCTCGGTTTCGTACATGCCGGACTGGGTGTTGCCGAGCGTGCCGAAATCCGCGTGCAATGGCCTGACGGAGAGTGGAGCCCGCCTTATCGCGTCTTTGCCAACCAGTTTGTGCACATAAGCCGCGGAGCCGAAGCCGCCCGCTACTGGCTGCCCGAAGGACAATAATCGGCCGGGCCGCCCGGCTTCTATCGTGCCGGGCGGTCGTCCTCGTCTTCCAGCAGAACCCGCTCGCCCGCGCCTTCCAGATCGTCATACTGTCCGGATTTCAGCGACCACAGGAAAGCGCCCAGACCGATGGCGCCAAGCAGCAACGCAACGGGAATCAGGACCAAAAGCACTGTCATTCGGCGGGCACTCCCGCGTGCTTCGGGAACGACGGCGACCGGTGTGTCGACATGGCCGTTCTGTCTGCAACCTGGGCGCCGCGGAGCCTGAGTGAATTGGATATCACGACGATCGAGGACGCAGACATGGCGAGCGCTGCAACCAGAGGCGTGACAAAACCAAAGACGGCGGCGGGCACCGCCAGCAGATTGTATATCGCGGCAAGCGCGAAATTCTGCCTAATCAGGCTTGCCGCGTTTCGCGCAATCCCGACGGCCTGCGGAACCGCCAGAAGGCTGTCATGCAGAAAGACAAATCCGGCCGCCCGGCGGCCGATATCGGCTGCTTCCGAAGGCGCCATCGACACATGTGCCGCCGCCAGCGCGGGCGCATCGTTGATGCCGTCGCCGACCATTAGTACTTTCTCGCCGGCGATTCTCAGCGTTTCCAGCCGCTCCAATTTTTCCGCTGGCAGGACCTCGCCGGCATAGCGTTCGATACCGAGCCGGCCTGCCAGTGCGGCGACGATCCCCGTTCGGTCGCCGGACAGCATCTCGGGCGCAAGCCCCAGCGCCTGCAGGCGTAACACCGCTTCTTCCGCATCAGCTCTCAGCGCGGTCGTGAACTCGAATCCGGCCAGGAAAGCGCCGTCGCGCGAAAGCACCACCGGGGCTGAAATCTCACCGGCTTCGCGCAGCGCCCATTCGGCCCTGCCCAAACGATACGTTTCCGGTCCCAGACGCGCCTCCACCCCAAGACCCGGATATTCGGTCATCGCGTCGAAAACCATGCCATGCTCTCGTCCGCATTCTGCAATGGCCCGCGAATACGGATGCTTCGAGCCAGCGGCTATCGCGGCGGCAATCGCCATCGCGTCGCGATCTATCCGGCCGGCATTCGCGACCATTGCCCTTGCGCTGGTAAGTGTCCCGGTCTTGTCGAAAACTACCCGTGTACACTCGCCGAGGCGTTCCAGTGCGCCACCGTCCTTGACCATGATTCCGGCATCGAACAGCCTTCTTGCCGCAACCACCTGCACAACGGGAACCGCAAGGCCAAGCGCACAAGGGCAGGTGATGATCAGCACCGCAATCGCGGTATAGACCGAATGATGCAGATCGCCCGAAATCCAGAACCAGGCAATGAAGGTCAGCGCCGCGGTAGCATGAACCGCTGGGGAATAGATCTCCGCGGCCCGGTCGGCGATGCGGCGGTAGCGCGCCTGGCCCCCCTCGGCAGCCTCCATGAGTCTCTGCATTTCGGCAAGAAACGAATCTCGCGGCTTGGCTGAGGCGACCACGGTCACCGGGCCGGTGAGATTGAGCGTGCCGGCGCGAACCGTGCTCCCTGCGCTGATTGGGACAGGAGCGCTTTCGCCCGTGGCGATCGAGCAATCTGCCTCCGACGAACCGCTTTCAATCGATCCGTCAACCGCAAATCGCTCCCCGGCGGCCACCGAAATGTGCATGCCGGGTTCGAGTTTCTGTACTTCGGTGTATTCGCGGCTGCCATCGGCGTTGACCACGACAGCGCCGCGCGGCGACATCCGCGCCAGGCCCGTCACTGCCGAGCGGGCGCGTTCGCGCATGACATGATCGAGCGTACGCCCGATCAGAAGAAAGAACATGAGCGTCACCGCTGCATCGAAATACGCATGTTCGCCATGGTTGATCGTCTCATAGAGGCTCATGGTAAAGGCGAGGATGACTGCAAGGGAAATGGGGACATCCATGTTGAGACGCCGCGCGCGCAGCGCTCCCCATGCCGATTTGAAGAATATTCCTCCCGAATAGGCGATTGCCGGCAAGGCTATCAGCGCCGATATCCAGTGGAACAGGTCGCGGGTCGCATCTTCGGCGCCGGACCAGACTGACACCGAAAGAAGCATGATATTGGCTGCCGCAAATCCCGACACCGCTATCGCGCGGATCAGATGCCTGAGCATGGCATCGCCTTCGTCCGCCATCGCCTCGTGCAGATGCGCTCGATAACCGGCGCGATCCAACGCCTCCAGCATTGGGGGCGGCACACCATTGCCCCGCCATTGTACGTTGACCCGTTTCAGCGACAGGTTCGCTCGCGCCCGTTCGACTCCGTCTAGTTGCAACAGGGCTTTTTCGACCGTGTTCATACAAGCGCCGCAATGCATGCCGGGCACGGCAAAACTCACCTGGTACAACCCATTGCCGAGGGGGCGGCTCGCCAGACGGATTTCCTCGGGCGACCGGCCGGTTACGGCGTCGTCGATGCCTTCGTTGCCGGGTGCGCAGCAGCTCATCGCGCCAGCCCGCCGTCCCTGACCGTAATCCGGAAAGCATCGCGCCAGGGCGTGTCTGTTCCCATGTCCGCCGAAACTTCCACAACCCAGATGCCATCGCCGAGCCGGTGTTCGGCTCCGAATTCGCCCGGATGCAGCAGCGTCAACGCAATGGTATGATCGTCGGCCTCGAATGTGGGCCGGCGGAATGTCAGGTCGATGGAGTTCACGGCAACCGGGTCGCCGGAACTGTCGCTGATCCGGATGGACACCTTGCCTCCGGCCATTGCGTATTCGCTGCGCCAGCCCATCGCATCCTGGCGGCGTTTTGCAGCAACGACTTCGTTGAAACCCTGGCTGGCGACATAGGAGTTTTTGACCACCAGACCGGTCCAGCTGCTTGACGCGAATTCGGCCATGACCAGATTGACAGCGACGATCACGCCAAAGAATGCCGCCATGATCACAGCCATGTGTGTTCCGGTGAATTGTCCGTTTCGCCGAGGTCGCGCGGTCATTTTCCGCTCTCCGGTGCATTGAAGGTTGCTGTGTAGTAATCGATCTCGCCGCTCGATTTGTCTTCGGCCACGAAGTTGAACTTGGCAGCCGTGTCATGGATGTGTTCGCCAGGAACGCGCACAAACACCTTGACGTTCCGCAGCTTGTCCGGATGGACCGGGATGACCAGCGACCGGCCTTCCGGCTGGTCGATGCCGATTGCCGACATCACAGCGCCAGGCAATCCCTCGATCGACAGAAACACCACCCGCTCTTCGGGAATCATGTTCAAGAGCTTGACCGAATATCCGTTTCGGATCGATCCGTCCGAAAGGGTGACGAACTGCGGATTGCGGTCGTGCAGCACGTTTACCTCGAGCCGGTCGCGCGCGAGCAGCGCAACAAAAAGCCCGATTCCGACCAGGGACCAAAGGCCGGCGTAGATGAAGGTGCGCGGCCTGAAAAAATGCGAGATGCGGAAGTGCCTGACACGGTCGGTCAGTTTGCCGTCGGCGCCATACACATTGGCCGGGTTGATCGTTGAAGTGCCCCCGACCGTGGCGAGCGCCATGTTTGCCTGGTAGTCCGAAAGCGTCGCATAGGAAATCAGGCCGCGCTCTTTGCCCAACCTGTCCATCACGCTGTCGCAGGCATCGATACAAAGCGCACAGGTGATGCATTCGAGCTGCTGTCCGTCGCGGATGTCGATTCCCATCGGGCAGACTGCCACGCAGGCATTGCAGTCGACGCAGTCACCGACGGTCTCGCCGGCGGCGGCCATTTTCTTGGCGTGACGGCTGCGCGGTTCGCCGCGCCAGTCATTGTAGGTGACCGTCAGCGATTCCTCGTCCAGCATGGCCGCCTGGATGCGCGGCCACGGGCACATATAGGTGCAGACCTGCTCGCGCATCAGTCCGCCGAATGTGTAGGTCGTGGCGGTAAGCACCGCGACGGTTATGTAGGCCACCGGAAGGGCGTTGCCGGTAAAGAAGTCCATGAACAGCGTCGGCGCGTCGGCGAAATAGAAGATCCATGCGCCGCCTGTGGCCACCGCAATCGCCAGCCACAAAGAGTGCTTGACCATCCGCTTTGCGAGTTTCGAAACCGTCCACGGCCCGCTGTCGAGCTTGATTCGAGCGTTGCGGTCGCCTTCGATCGCGCGCTCGACCACCAGAAACAGATCGACCCAAACGGTCTGCGGGCAGGTGTACCCGCACCAGGCACGGCCTGCTATCGAGGTGACCAGGAACAGGCCGAACCCCGCCATGACCAGCAGGCCGGCAACGAAAAAGAACTCCTGCGGCCAGATCTCGATCATGAAAAAATAGAAACGGCGATTGCCGAAATCGATCAGCACCGCCTGATCCGGGGCGAACGGCCCCCGGTCCCATCGCAGCCATGGCGTGATGTAGTAGATGCCGAGCGTGATGATCATCACCAGCCATTTGAACCGGCGGAAACTGCCCGAAGCGCGTTTGGGAAACACTTTCTTGCGGGCGGCGTAAAGCGGCTGGCGCACTGTCGCAGAATTGACAGGCTCGGCTTCGAGATGCTCGATCTCCGGCTGCTCAATTTGGCGCTCGTCCAGCACTGAAGTCTTCCCTGCGTTATACACCGGGCTTTTGCGCCCTTAACATACCCGTCACCTAGATGATTGGCGACAGCGCCGTGTTGACCTGCGTCAACCGGCGCTTGGCAGCCATGTCCGCCCGAATGGATGCCCCGGCGGACAGAACCCGGCGCTTGCTACTCGCCGCCGCCCAGTCCGTGCACGAACACCGCCAGTTCCTTGACCGTCGTGTCGCCGAGCCGGGCCTGCCACGCCGGCATGGCGCCATGCCGCGGTCGTCTGATCTGACGCACGATATCGGCTTCGGTATGCCCGTAAAGCCAGATCGCATCGGACAGGTTGGGCGCGCCAAATTCCTGCAAGCCTTTCGCATCTTCACCGTGACAGGACGAACAGTTGTCGATGAACACCGTTTTGCCTGGTTCGACCATCGACGGATTCTCTGCTTCACCGGTCAGGCTAACCACATAGGCTGCGACCTGGTCGATTTCCTCCGCCTCCAGGATTTCCCCGAAAGCCGGCATTTCCGCGACCCGCGTATCGTCGTCGCCGTTGTAGCGGACACCGTGGGCAATCGTCTGGTAGATCGCTTCCGGCGTACCGCCCCACAGCCAGTCGTCGTCGTTCAGGTTGGGATAGCCCGCCGAACCCTGGGCGCCCGAGCCGTGGCACTGGATGCAATTGATCTTGAAAGCCGCCGCGCCGGCGGAAGTCGCAAACTGCCTCAACTCGTCGTCGGCGAGGATGTCCGCGACATCCATCGACGCGATTTTGGCGATCGAAGCGGACTGCGCCGCCTTCGCGCTCGCCAGTTCTGCCTCGACCGCCGCACGGCTGGAATAGCCCAGAATGCCCGAGGTCGCCGAAGAAATCAGCGGCCATGCCGGATATGCGATGCAATATCCGATCGCCCAGACGATCGTCGCATAGAAGGTCCAGACCCACCAGCGCGGCAGGGGATTGTTGAGTTCGCGAATTCCATCCCAGACATGGCCGGTTGTCTCGATACCACTGACATCGTCGATATGCTTTTCGCTCATGGGATCAGTCTTCCTTGAGTGGAATGTTGGCGGCGTCGTCCGCCGATTTGCGGCTGCCGGGGCGGAACGTGAATACGATCACGCCTACGAAAAAGATGAACAGCGCCAGGAGTCCCCAGCTGTCGGCGAAGTGGCGCATTGTGTCGTAGTCCATGTCTGCCTCCTATCGCTGACCCGCGGCTCGGTCATAGGTCGAGAAATCGACCAGCGTGCCAAGCATCTGAAGATAGGCGACCAGCGCGTCCATTTCACTGAGCATCGCCGGGTTGCCGTCGAAATCGCCGAGCTTCGCTTTCGGGTATCTTGCCTCAACACCGCTGGTATCGGCATCGGGATCGGCTTGCGCCGCCAGGTCCGCCGCAGCATTCTCGATCATCTCGTCGCTATAGGGTACGCCGACCATCGAATTGGCCGCCAGGTGGAACGAAATATCTTCCGCTTTCAAGGGCGTTTCCTTGAGGAAAGAATATCCCGGCATGATCGATTCCGGCACCACCGAACGGGGGTCGATCAGGTGCTGCACATGCCATTCGTTGGAATAGCGATCGCCGACGCGGGCCAGATCCGGGCCGGTACGTTTCGATCCCCATTGGAACGGGTGGTCATACATCGATTCCGCAGCGAGTGAATAATGACCGTACCGCTCGACCTCATCGCGGAACGGCCGGATCATCTGGCTGTGGCACACATAACATCCTTCGCGGATGTAAATGTTGCGCCCCGCCAGTTCCAAAGGCGAGTACGGCCTCATCCCCTCGACTTTCTCGATGGTGTTTTCGAGATAGAAAAGCGGGGCAATCTCCACGATACCGCCAACCGATACGACCGCGAGAGAACCGACAAGAAGCAAGGTGGCGTTGCGTTCGATCTTTGCGTGTTTGTCCATCAAAGCCATGATCGTCGCTCCTATTCGGCCGGCTGCACTGCGGGTTCGCTGCCGGGAATTGCAGCTTCCTCGCGCTGGCGGCCGAGTATTGTCATGTAGATGTTCCAGGCCATGATCAGCCCGCCTGACAGGTACATCAGCCCGCCAAGCGTGCGCAGGATGTAGTAGGGCTTCATGGCCGCGACCGATTCGGCGAACGAGTAGACCAGGAAACCCTGATCATCGTACTCGCGCCACATCAGCCCCTGCTGGATACCGGCCACCCACATCACCGCCGCGTAGACGACGATGCCGAGCGTCGCCAGCCAGATATGCCAAGTCACAAGACGCAGCGAATACAGGCGTTCGCGATGCCAGAGCTTCGGAACCAGATAGTAGATGGCGCCGAACGAGATCATGCCGACCCAGCCGAGTGCGCCTGAATGCACATGGCCGATCGTCCAGTCCGTGTAGTGCGACAGCGAGTTGACGGCCTTGATCGACATCATCGGTCCCTCGAATGTCGACATGCCGTAAAAGGCGACGGCGATCACCATCATGCGCACGATCGGATCGGTGCGGATTTTGTCCCAGGCGCCGGACAGCGTCATGAGACCATTGATCATCCCGCCCCACGAGGGCATCCAGAGCATGATCGAGAACACCATGCCGAGCGTCTGCGCCCAGTCAGGAAGGGCGGTGTAGTGAAGATGGTGCGGTCCGGCCCAGATATACAGGAAGATCAGCGCCCAGAAGTGGATGATCGACAGCCGGTAGGAATAGACCGGCCGGTTCGCCTGCTTGGGAATGAAATAGTACATCATGCCGAGGAAGCCGGCGGTCAGGAAGAAGCCAACCGCATTGTGCCCGTACCACCATTGAGTCAGCGCATCCTGCACGCCGGCAAAGGCTGAATAGCTCTTCACTCCGACAATCGAGACCGGCACTGCCAGATTGTTGACCACGTGCAACATCGCGATGGTCACGATGAAGGCCAGGTAGAACCAATTCGCCACATAGATATGCGGTTCCTTGCGATTGATCAGCGTGCCAAGAAAGACCAGCAGATATGCGACCCATACGATCGTGAGCCAAAGGTCGACATACCATTCCGGTTCGGCGTATTCGCGCGATTGGGTTATTCCCAGAAGATATCCGGTCGCCGCCATCACGATGAAAAGCTGGTAGCCCCAGAACACGAACCAGGCGAGATTGCCGCCGAACAGCCGCGCCCGGCAGGTCCGCTGCACGACATAAAACGACGTCGCGATCAGCGCATTGCCGCCGAAGGCAAAGATGACGGCGGAAGTATGGGCCGGCCGCAGCCGCCCGAATGTCAGAAACGGTTCGATATTGAGCACAGGCCATGCGAGCTGGGCGGCTACCAGCACACCCAGCAGGAAGCCTGCAACACCCCAGAACACCGTCGCTATCATTCCGTAGCGGATCGGTCCGTCGAGATAGGCTGACTGATCTCCGGCGCTTGCGACCGCGCCATAGCTCGCATTGCGAAGCAATATGACCACGCTACCGGCGAGCACAAAGAAAAGCACCCACATATGGGCCGCAAACAGGTCGTCACTCGCAAAAGCCGCACCGAGTAGCGCGACAAACGCAAAAATGCTGATTGCGATCGTTTCAACCGCATATTTCATGGCAGATATCCCCTCTGTCCAACCGGACAAGACATGGCAAATGGCATGCGTAACCCGGCAGCTCTGACAGCAGACATAACTTGATTGCAGGCCGGTACCTTGATCTGCATCAAGGTCTGCCGGGACCTCGGCGCGCATTTTGATGCAATCGTCCGGGGCTTACTACCTGCAGGCTTTTTCCGGGCGAAGAACACTCCCGGAGGAGAGACTGAATGCCCGGCATGGCGGGAAAATCACTTGGAATATCCGATTTTTCGCTATCCCTCTTCGGGAATTCGAGCGCGATCCTTCGCCGCGCGCAAGGCGAAGTCCTGGGCCTCTGCAACCTGCTGGAGGAAATTGCCGATTCGCTGCCCGACCATCTCGACAGGCGCAAATGCCAGTTTGCGGCAACGACGCTCGAACCTTTGTTGTTCGACGTGCACAATTTCGAAGAGAACAGCATTTTCCCGATGGCGCGCAGCGAATTGAAGCGGTTGGGCGCACCAAGCCATTGCATCGACCGGTTGGAAGCAGAGCATGTCGAGGATCAAGGATTTGCCGGAGAGCTCGCCAGCGCTCTCGAAGCGGCAATTGTAGACAGTGATTTCAATGCCGATCTACTGGGTTACATGCTGCGCGGATTCTTTGATTCGGTGCGCCGCCATATTGCGTTCGAGCGCGACTATATTCTCGTGCTAATCGATCCGGAATGGCGCTAGCCGGACTTCAGGAGCCGGCACGCATTTGCAGCCGCTCGACATCCGGAACGGTTATGTGCCGGTTGTTCTCGATGCGGATGACATTGTCCTTGCGCAGTTTGGTAAGCTGGCGGCTCACGGTCTCGATGGTGAGTCCGAGAAAATCGGCAATATCCGCGCGGGTGAGCGGCAGGTCGAATGTAACCGGACCCTCGCTGACATCCGCTTCCGGATCGATATGGTGCGAGATCAGCAGCAGGAAGCTCGCCACCTTCTCCGCCGCAGTCTTGCGCCCTAGCGTCACCATCCAGTCGCGCGCTTCGTCCAACTCCTTCAGCGTTTGCTCCAGGAGCACATGCTCGAGCTTTGGATTGTCGGCAATCAGCCGGTCGATAGCCGCCTTTGGGAACGAGCACATCGACACTTCAGTGGTCGCTTCGGCGTCGATCGTGCGCTCCAACTGAAACGGCCGCCCTAGAAAATCCGGCGCAAACTGCAAGCCGACGATCTGCTGACGCCCGTCGGCCAACAGCTTGGTGAGTTTGACGACGCCGGAAAGTATGTTGGAATAAGACGTTATCTTGTCGGTCTCAGCGAATACCTGTGTTCCGGGCTCCACTTTCTTTCGGTTGGTGTGTTTGCTGAGTTCCACCAACTGGTGTGGTGAAAGGGCGCCGCAGATCCCTCTATGCCGGGCCTCACAGGCTCGGCACAACACCGGAATGTCGGAGTTGTGGATATCGAATCGGGTTTTTTCGCCCATTGATCACTTCTCTCCTATCCGGCAAACCTAGCCGTAATTGTTGCTCATGACCATCTGGAAACAGACTCGCTGCATGAGCAAATCGTCTCATACGGAAATATCGATATGTAGTGGCTTTGGCCGGATTGACCAATATCAAGGCCTAATTCGCGCACCCGTGCGAAGCGCGATGCATGACCAATGAATCACCCGCCAATGAGTCGATAAGCCGTTTGTCCGCGGCGGTACCCCGCTACACGAGCTACCCGACTGCTCCACATTTCAACAATGAGGTGGGCGATGAAACCTATGCCCGCTGGCTCAGCGACATCCCGCCGTCCCGCAGGGTTTCGCTCTATGTGCACATTCCATTTTGCGATCGGCTCTGCTGGTTCTGCGCCTGCGCGACCAAGCAGACGCACAGATACGAGCCGCTGGCGCGATATCTGAAATCGCTGTTCCGCGAGATCGATTTGGTATCCGAACTCGCCGGAAAGCAAACGGTGGTGACAGCGCTGCATTTCGGCGGCGGATCGCCAACCATGCTGAAGCCCGCCGATCTGACGGGGCTCGCGGCGCATCTCAAAAGCAGGTTCCGGTTCTCGCCCGACGCCGAGATTTCGGTGGAAATAGACCCGAACGACATGGATCAACCGCGTCACCGGGCGCTGGCGGAAATCGGCATGACCCGGGCGAGCCTGGGCGTTCAGGATTTCGACGAGACGGTACAGCAGGCGATCAACCGGGAGCAGACGTTCCGGCAGACCGAAGCGGTGGTTACAGCGGCCCGGGCCGGCGGGGCAAAATCGGTGAACATCGATTTGCTCTATGGCCTACCCCACCAGACGGTCGATAGCGTCGCCGCGACGCTTCGCCAGGTGCTCACTTTGTCACCCGATCGAATCGCCCTGTTCGGTTACGCCCATGTGCCGTGGATGAAGAAACACCAGACGATGATCGACGAGACATCTCTTCCAGATACGGATGCCCGGTTCCGCCAGTCGCAGAACGCCGCCCGTTTGCTGCTGGAAGCCGGCTATGTTGCTGTTGGCATCGATCATTTCGCGAAACCTTCCGACAGCCTCGCGATCGCCTCCCGGGAGCGGCGCCTGAAAAGAAACTTTCAAGGGTACACCGACGATCGAGCCGACATCGTCATCGGTCTTGGTGCATCGGCTATCGGTAAACTGCCGCAGGGCTATGTCCAGAACATGCCGTCTGCCGGTGGATACGAACGGCTGATCGCCGATAGCCGGTTGGCCACCGTTCGCGGTTTCGAGCTGAGCGACACGGATCGGGCGCGGGCATGGGTCATCGAACGGTTGATGTGCGATTTCGGATTTTCGCAATCCGCGCTTCAATCCGGCTTTGGCGCAGTTGCGGGACCTATTCTCACCGAGGCCCACCAGTTGGCGGCCTCCGACGCCAATGGATTGTTCGAACGGACCGCACGCGGCTTCCGGATCACGAAAAAGGGCAAGCCGTTTGCCAGGCTGATTGCTTCCCGTTTCGACAGTTATCTCGGCTGCGGCCATGCAAGGCATTCTGCAGCCGTGTGAACCGATTGCTAACCCTGACACAAATCAGCCGGTGAAAGCCGATTTGCTTGTGCTATCAGCCGGTTGTGACGGATACAAAAGAATCTGTCGCGGTTGGAACGTTACCGTTCCGGGCAATTCGGGGTCCGGCTAGCGCCGGCCCCGAAACCCCGGCAAAATCGCGTCACAGCTTGTCGATAAGCTGTCTGATATCCTCGGCCAGCCGGTCCGCATCGCCTTCGATGACAGCAGTCTTCAGCCGCGATGTGTGACCCGATACGATGCGAAGGCTTGCCGCCGGCAAGCCGAACCAGCCGGCGAGAAGCTTGATCAGCGCCTCATTGGCCTTGCCCTTGTCCGGAAAAGCCCTGACGCGCGCGGCGATCACCGCCCGGCCATCCGACATGACTTGTACCCCGTCGATGGCGTCTCGCGACGATTTTGGCGTCAGCCGCACTGAAATGGCAAGCCCGCCAGAAACCGGCCGCCATGGAGTGTTCGAGCCTTCACCGGTTTTTGCACTCAAAGAATCGCAGGCACGATGGAGAGGACGATGAACTGGCGCACAAAGAAAACCGCCAGCAGCAAAATGATGGGCGATATGTCGATGCCGCCGAGATCGGGCAGGAACCGGCGGATCGGACGCAACGCCGGTTCGGTCGCCTTGAACAGAAAATTGCCAATCATGCCGACAAACTGGTTTCGCGAATTGACGACATTGAAGGCGTAGAGCCAGGAGAACACGGCCGAAGCGATGATAATCCACCAATAGATATCGAGAGCCAGCAGCACGGTTTGGATCAGGGCAAGCATCGAAAACTCCGCTTTTGAACCCGACATTTAGCGATTGCAGCGCGGCGCGGCAAGGGTTGGCCTGCATTGGGTCGGACGGCGCTTTGCAACCGCTTGACACCCATGCCAACAAACACCTAAATCACCAGCAAACCCGGGTCAGGGGCTGTAGCTCAGTTGGGAGAGCGCGTCGTTCGCAATGACGAGGTCAGGGGTTCGATTCCCCTCAGCTCCACCAGTTTTCAACCCGCCGTCGGCAAGATGTCCGGCAGCACATTGCCAGCCGACCTGCCGGCTGGCGATCTCCGCGCAAAGCGGCCCAGGAGCACTGGCGGAATTTTCGAATGAGAAAACCGGTCGTCGGCGTCATCGCAAATCGGTACGTGGTCGAAGATCGTTTCGAAACCCAACTCGTCGGTGAGCGGAATCTCAGGGCTATCGCCGATGTTTGTGGTGCGCTGCCATTGATATTCGCCGGCGTGCCCGGCATCACCGACATCGGTTCGCTTCTCGACATCGTGGACGGCATCGTCCTGACCGGCGCACGCGCCAACGTGCATCCGAGCCATTTCGATACCGAGCCCCATCCCGCCCATGAACCTTACGACCTCGACCGCGACGCCGTGGCGCTCAATCTGGTTCGCGCCTGCATTGACCGGGCGGTGCCTGTGTTCGGAATTTGCCGCGGCATGCAGGAAATGGCGGTTGCCTATGGCGCCACGCTGCATCCCGAGATCCGCGACATTCCCGGCCGCATGAACCATCGCATGCCACGACTGGAAACAGGGGAAATCCACCCGGACCCGCAAGTCATATTCGCTGACCGCCACGATGTGACGCTGACGCCTGGCGGGGTGCTCGCCACGCTTTACGGACGCGACATGATCCGGGTCAACTCCCTGCACGGACAGGGTATTATGAAAACCGGAAGCCGGATACGCGTCGAAGGCATCGCCGAGGACGACACGATCGAAGCGATCGCGGTCGAAGGGGCGGCGAATTTTGCAATCGGTGTACAATGGCACGCCGAATACGATCCGCAGAACAACCCTGTGAACAGGTTGCTGTTCGAGGAATTCGCCCGAGCGATTTCTCCTAAAGGGTAACGCCGCCGATGCTGGCGCCGCCGCAAACATAGAGCGTCTGGCCGGTGACGTAGCCATTATCGGGATCGGCGAAATACATCAGCGCCTTGGTGACATCCTCGACCGTGCCCAAACGGCGCACGGGCAGGCTGTCGGCAAGCTTTTTTTCGCGCTCGCTGCCCTTCTCGATGATGCCCCAGAAATTGTCGGTCAGCACCGGACCGGGCGCGACCACATTGACCGTGATGCCATGCGGGCCCAGTTCCAGTGCCCAGGTGCGCGCCATACCGTGCAGCCCGGCCTTGGAGTATGAGTAAGCCGTGCGGGTGATGGCGCCGAGAGCGGCGCGCGACGAATTGAATATGATGCGGCCAAAGCGCGCTTGCTTCATCGCCGGCAAAAAGGCCTGCACGAAGGTCAGCGCAGCGCCGGCGTGAAGCTGGGTCAGCCTGTGCAGGTCTTCGACCCGGGCATCCTCGATCAGATTTGGCAGGATTATCCCGGCATTGTGCACGAAGTGCGTGACCTTGAAACGGCGGCCGATCTCGTCGGCCGCCCGCTCCGTTTCGGCCGCATTGGCAAGATCGGCCACGACCGAGTGCAGCCGTCGGTGGCTGAATTCCGGATCGCGCCGGGCAACGCTGATCACGGTATAGTCCCGCGCGAGCATTTCCTGGCAAAGCTTGGCGCCGATGCCCGCGCTGCCGCCAGTAACGACGGCGATGAACTTACGCTCGGCCATCTTTTCCTCCGGCCACAAGCGCCAGCACCCTGAGCGGACTGCCCGATCCGTGCCTGATCTTCAGCGGCGGACAGATCAGCATCGCGCCTGTCGGTGGAAGCTGGTCCAGGTTTGCAAGGCACTGCAACCCGTATCGTCCCGCGCCGTGCAGAATGTAATGCGCCGGATATGGCGGTGACAGATGCGCCGCCTGCCCAGCGTCTGTACCGACCGTTTCGGTACCGAAACCGACGATATCGCGTTCCTCGACCAGATAGCGGACCGCATCCGGCGCGGGACCGGGCGAATGCGCGCCGTCTTCGCGTAGATTGATGTACTCTGCCCCTTTGCGTTTCGACCAGTCGGTGCGCATCAGCACCCAGGAGCCGGGCGCAATCGCGCCGTTTTCGCCTTCCCACTGTTGAACGAAATCCGGCGTCATCAGAAAATCCTCGTCCGCGGCGGCCTCCTTCGAACAGTCGATGACGGCGACAGGGCGGACGAAAGCGTCAACAGGAATTGCGTCGACTGTGGCGTCCGGAAGATCCCGGCCCGATATCCAGTGAATGGGCGCGTCAAAATGGGTTCCCGTATGCTCGCTGCAAGAAAAATTGCGCCAGTACCAGCCTGGACCGCGATGATCATAGCGGGAGACCTCCTCGACGCGGAACCTTGCGCATTGGCCGAATTCGGGCGGCAGCACGATAACAGGAAAATCAGGATCGAGCGCATGGGTCAGGTCAACGACCCTCAGTCCTCCATTGCCGAGTGCAACGGATAGCGCGGTCAGCAGGTTGCGGTTGTCGTTTGTCACGTCAAATCCCCTCGACCTGTGTCAGTTCGCGCTCCAGCACGCGCGGATCCTCGCGGAACCGTCGCATGAAATCCTTCGCCACATCGCCTACGACCACCTCTTCAAGCCCCTGCCGCAAACCGGACACGACGTCCTTCGCCAATGCTTCCGCCGTGACCTTCGGAGGCGGCAACGGCTGGCGCCAATCCTCTTCCAGCGGTCCGGTGAACACATTGACCACCTTGACGCCGCTACCGGCCATTTCGCCGCGCAGGCACTGACCGAGAGATACTGCCGCAGCCTGGCTTGCGGAAGTCGAGCCGAACTCCGGCCAGTTGCAAAGCGCGTAAACCGACGAGATCTGCACCCATGCGCAAGCGCTGTTTACCCCGTCGGCGCCGCGAGAACGCATGGCCGGGCCGAAGGCCTGCATGAGCCGGAGCGGACCAAAATAATTGGTTTCCATTTCCTCGCGCGCCGTAACGATGTCGCTGCGGGTCATTGCGCCGCCCGGCCGGACATACTCGGCGTTGTTGATCAGGATATCGACCTTGCCCCCTATCTCGCCGGCCAGTTCCCTGACGGAATCCGTATCGGTCAGATCGAGCGCCATTGTTTCCACATTGGCAATCTCCGAAAGGGATTGCTGGCCGCGCCATGGCCGCCAATCCTCGGCAATTCCGGCAAACACAATCGCAGCGCCCGCCTGGCTCAAGGCCTTTGCAAGCGCCAGACCGGTCGCGGAGCGCCCGTCAGTGATCAGAACGCGCCGATGCTTGGGATCGCAGGTCAGTTCGCGCAATTGGCGGTCATCTGCCATGTTCTCCGTCTCCTTTTCGGGCAACGCCATCAAGACTCCCTTTCCGGATTTGTCCGTCCGCGCGATCATGCGCACCCGCGCTTGCGGCGCGACGTCGCCGTGGACATGGGCGAGGACGGTGACGCCGGCATCGAGCCTGACGGTGCCGGTGCGCCACGGCATGCGCTCGCGGAAATAGGTGTTGGTCGAAGTTCTGATCGTCGTTTCGGCAATCAGTTCGCCACCCTCGGGCATGTCGCGCCAGTTCAGGTCCGGCGACAGGCATTTCGGACAGGCTTCGCGCGGCGGATGGCAGACCGCGCCGCAATCTTCGCAGCGCTGCAACACAAATCTGCCTTCGGCCGCACCAACCAGAAAACCGAGCGCCTTGCGGCTGCGCGAGGCCGGCGGCAAGGTGGGCGAGACGGTTCGTTTCTGGGGATCCTTGCGCCGGGGCCTGTCCAGGGGTTCGGTCATGCTCCGTCTCCCGCGAGAACTGCCGCTGCCGAACAGATGCCCCTGTCGTAATTGACCATGCCGAATCCCGAGACCACGCCAATGGTTGCATTTGCAACCTGTTTGCCGAGGGACATGCCGGCAAGTTGCCGGATTGCCTCGACCAGCCCGAGAAAGCCGCCGGCCGCGCCCGCCTGGCCGACCGACAATTGCCCGCCCGATGTATTGTGGGGAAATGTTCCTTCCGCGGTCAGAGAATGGCTGCGCACAAATTCGGCCGCTTCGCCTTTGGCGCAGAATCCGAGGTCTTCCATCTGCATCATGGAGATGACCGGATAATCGTCGTAGGTTTGCAGAAAGTCAGCCCGGCCCGGAGCCGTCCCAGCCATTGTCCAAAATTCGTCCTTGTCGAGCGCCCAGCCGCCGCGAAGCTGTACCGGATCGTCGGGGTAGGCATTGTGCCGCTCCATAGTCGATAGGATTCGAACGGTGCGGAGCCCGAGGTCGCGCGCGATTTCCTCGCGAGTGACCAGAAACGCTTCCGCGCCGGCGCAGGGCATGACGCAGTCGAACAGATGGATAGGATCGGAGACCGGCCTTGCATTCATGTATTCGTCAAGCGTCAGCGGCTTCTTCATCAGCGCATATGGAAACGCCAGAGCATTGTCGCGCTGGGCGATGCATATCTTGCCGAAATCCTCCCGCGAAACCCCATATTCTTTCATGTAGCGATCCGTCATGAGCGCGAATGTGGCGTTCGGTCCGCCGGATCCATAGGGATAACTGCCATCCTGGGCGAATCGCGAAAAGCTCGACAGCATGCGGCGGAAGGAATCGACATGGTTGGCGTCCCCGGCCACACAGGCAACGATGTCCGCATCTCCAGCCTGCACCGCCCGCGCTGCCCGGCGCAACGCCACGATGCCCGACGCGCCGCCCATCGGAACATGATCGAGCCAGCGAAGGGTGAGGCCCAGATGCTGGGTCAGGCCCACCGCCGTATCGGGGTGAAGGGTAAAGGAGGAAACCGCCAATCCGTCGATATCGGCGGGCTTGATCCCGGCGCCACGCACCAAATCCGCGAGCGCCCTCGCAATCCACCAGTGCGCTGCCTCCGGAGAATACCGTTCATAGGGGATGGTCACGGGCGCGGCGGCGACAACGCCGTCATACCCCTTCCGTCCGCTGGCGGCAGCCATCAGGCGGCCTGCCGTTTCTTTAGGTGCCGCAGATCGATTGTCGCCGGATCGTCGCGCAAAGCCGCAACGAGAGCCTTCATCTCTCCGCGCTGAATCTTGTTGGTCGAGGTCAATGGCAACCTGTCGACGAATGAAATGTATCCCGGCGCCTTGTAATAGGCGAGCTGATCAAGGCACCAGCCAGTTATCTCGCGGGCCAGCGTTTCGGGGTCGGTTTTGGACCGGCCCGGGTCGAGCACGATGCAAGCGAAAACCTCGTCGCCGCGGACCGGATCGGGCGTCGCGGTAACTGCCGAGGCTTCGACAGCCGGATGCTTGTTCAGCACGCCCTCGACCTCGACCGCGGCAATGTTCTCGCCGGACCGGCGAATGACATTTTTCTTACGGTCGACAAATGACAGTGTGCCGTCCTCGTTCTGCCGCACGATATCGCCGGTATGGAACCAGCCATCGCGCCAGGCCTCCGCGGTCGCGGTTTCGTCCTTTAGGTAGCGGTCGAAGAAACCGAAGCGCGAATTGCTGCCTGCTCGCCGCACCAGAAGTTCGCCGGGAATGCCGGTTGCCGCTTCGGTTCCGTCTTCGGCCTCGATTCTCGTTTCGACCTCGGGCGCGGGTCTGCCGAAGCAATTGCTTCCGACATTGCGGTTGCCATGGGAAGCCGCGACGACGGCGCCATTGCCCGTTTCAGTCATCGCCCAGGCTTCGATCAACGGGATGCCGAAACGTTCCTCGAAGGCGGCATGCAGTGTCCGGTCGGCTCCCGCGCCAAAGCCGAAGCGGATGTTGTGATCGCGGTCATGAGCCGATTCCGTCGCCCGCATCAGCATTGCCGGCATGACGCCGAGATAGTGGATGATCGTCGCGTCCACCTCTCGAACGCTATCCCACCAGCTTTTCGGATGAAACCGGTCGAGCACGCTCAGGCAGCCGCCAACCGCGACCATGCCCATGGTCGAACAGGCAAGCGCATTCATGTGGAACAGCGGCAACGGCGTTATCATTCGTTCGCCATCGAAATTGAGCGCGCAATGTCCTCCGACATTCCGGTACCAGTGTCCGCAATTGAGAAAGTACGAATTGTTGAGCACGCAACCCTTGGGCAAGCCCGTCGTGCCTGAGGTGTAAAGCAGCGCGCACTCGGCATCATCTCCCGCTGTCACACCACTTTCCTTGCCGCCGCGTTGGTTCGGCGGCGCATCGTCCGGACCGATAACCGGCAGACCCGGCAAAGCATTTCGCAGGTCATCCTGCCGGAACTCGATGGCTATTGCCAGGCAGATTTCCGAATGACCGGCAAGATACGCCAGTTCGGCGGCTCGCAGGTCGGGATTGACTGGTACGATCGAAATACCTAGCCCGTTCAGCGCCAGCCAGTGCTCGAAGAAGACGGGCCTGTTTTCCAGAAGAAGTCCGAAACGGTCGCCTGCGCGATAGCCCGCAGCCGCGTAGTTCCGCCGGCGGCTTTCGACCCGCCTCGCCATCTCGCCATAGGTTATTTTTCCGGGCTTGATCCCATAGATTTTCGCGGTCTCGCCAACCACTTGCACGAACGGACGGTCTGGGAATACCTTGGCCGTATGCATGAAAAAGTCATGCACGTTGGCGAAGCTCGTCGGTTGGGGAAAACCATCCATTTGCCGGCTACACAAAAAGCTGAATGTTGCGATGCGGCGCATCGCAGTTGACGATGTCGACGCGTTTTTTCCGGATTTTCAGCGCGCCGTCGACCACCGACAGGGTGTGTCTTGCCCACCCCGCCAGTATCACCTGCTCGTCAAACCGCGTTTCGGCGTAGTGGAACGGAGTGTAGGTCTGGTAGAGATTGGCCTCGTGATCGATCGAATCGATCTGCGGGACTTGCAGCAGATGCTGGCAGCGGCTCTTCGGTTTTTGCGAGAATGTGCGCTCGCCCTCGAGCCGTTGGACGCGCGTGCGCAACAGCAGCATGTCTTCGTAGAGCAGCGAAGTCGTGAGGTGCTCCTCTTCCTGGTCCCACTCGAGCGGCATCCAGTAAATTCCGTCTTCGGCAAACAGCGCGAGCCAGTCGACGAACCTGCGCTCGTCGATCAGGCGGGCTTCGGTGACAACGAAGTCGGCAAGGTCTTTCTCGGTCGGTTTCATCAGGCCGCTTCCTCCATCGACGCCGCCATGAACTTTTCCCAGGCACGAAACTGGTTGCGCATCTGCGCTTCGGTGGTTCCGTTGTACACGGCGACCGGGTTTTCGGCCTCGTGTTCGTCGTAAAGCCGTTGCACGTTGACCCATTCCATGCCGTCGCTCTTCAATCCGGACTGCGCGCGCTCGTACATCTCCAGATCGTCATGCCCGACGATGGAGGTCGGCGCATTGATCAGCCGGTTGTACATCGCGGTGCGTTCGAGCAGCATGTCGGGAGCGCCAACCAGCCGGAATATCCAGGATTCCACCAGCGTCCGGTCTGCGGCAACCGGTTTGAACAAGCGAAGCGACTGGATCGGTCCCTTGATCATCATGTTGGGGAAATAGACCGTGTTGTGCCGGTTCTCCCCGAGTATCTGTCGCGCGCGATCCTCACCATAGGCCTCCACCATATGTTCGAAATAGCCGGGCACGGCCGAGTAGTCGGAATGGATCGAATGATGCACGCCGGTGTGGCCGTGGCCATTGTCCCAAGTTCGGATGCCCATGCCCTCGAAGAACTCGTAAGGGCTCATGAAAGGCAGTATCGCCTCGACCGCCATCGGCTTTGGCTTGCCTTCGCCTTCCTCCTCCCAGATCTTCTTCACCGTGCCGGCGGAGGATTCGTGCGCCACCATCGGATGGCAGGTGTCGGTCTGGTTCTCGACCAGCATTTTCCAGTTGCAGTGATGCATGTAGCGCAGCGGCGAGCCAACCACCTCGAGCCTGCCTTCCGGCGAGCGATCGATCATGTTGTCGAGGCTCGATAGCGATTCGCCGAAGAACTCCTCGAAAGAAATGCCTTCGGGGTTGAGGCGCGCGAAAACGAAGCCGCGATAGTTTCTGACATTTTCGATGACTGTCATGCCCCTGGACGAGCAGGAGGTTTCGAAACCGGTGTTCTCGTAGCCTTTCTTCAACGGGATGGCGAGCAGCGAGCCATCGGTCTTGAAAGACCATGCATGGTAGGGGCAGCGGAAGAATTTGCCGGTATTTCCATTGGTGTCGATGACGACCTGTGTTCCCTTGTGCGGGCAGCGATTGTACATCAGCCGCACCGTGTTATCCGTGTGCCGGACCATCAGTACCGGCTGGTCGCCAATCGTTGTCGAATAGTAGTCGCCCTTTCTGGGCACCTGGCTGTCATGGCCGACATAGATCCATGTGTTGCGGAACAAGTGCTTCATTTCCAGTTTGAATACGTCCTGGCTGACATAGACGTCGCGGTGCACCTCCGCCGGTCTGAGCATGGCGCGGATATCGGCCTTCTCCATTGCTACTCCTCCCGTTTCACAGGTCCAGCACGAGCCGCGGCGTTTTTGACCGCGACACGCAAATCTGCATCACCTTTCCCGACTTCTTTTCCTCGTCCGACAAGACCACGTCGCGATGGTCGGGCACACCGGAAATGACCTCGGTCTGGCAGATGCCGCAGTCGCCGCGCTGACAGTCGTACAGCACGTCGTGACCGGCTTCCTCCAGCACCTCGATGATGCTCTTTCCGGCCGGCACGGGCAACACCTCGCCCGTTGAAGCTAATTCGATCTCGAAAGCGTCTCCCGATGTGGCGGCTGCCTGATTGGTAAAGAGCTCGAAATGGACGTTGCTTTCGGCGAAACCGCGCGCCTTTGCAGCATTCTTGACCGCCTCGATCATGCCTTTTGGTCCGCACACGTAAATCTGCGTTTCCAGGGACATGGCACCGACCGACGCGCTCAGATCGAGTGCGGTTTCCGGTTCGTCATCGTAGTGTTCGGTCAGCCGCTCGCCAGCGAGTTCCCTGAGTTCGTCGATGAACGCCAGCGTTCCCCGGCTGCGTCCGCAATAGTGCAGTTCGAATTCCCTGTCGGAGCGCCGGAGTTCAGTGACCATTGCGGTGATCGGAGTGATGCCGATGCCGCCTCCATACATCGCCACCCGCGCATTTCCGGAGACCAACGCGAAATCGTTTCGTGGAGTTGAAATTGATAGTTCGGTACCTTCGGAAATTCCGTGCATGAACGCCGAGCCGCCGGTGCTCTCCTCTTCCAGTCGAACCGCGATGCAGTATTCGGCAATATTCTCCGAGATCTCGGCCTGCGGATCAAAATTGATCAGCGAATATGCCCGGTCGCCGCCGCCGGGAAGCGCAATACGAATGTGCGCGCCGGGCTGGAAGCCGGGCAGCGAGCCTGACGAGGGTACAAGCCTGAACGATTTGATCAGGGGTGTTTCTGCCCTGATTTCGCACGCCTTGACCCTCAAATCGGTCATCGGACTGACTCGCTTCGAAAACAACCGCCGCCGGAAAAGTTTCCGATGACCGGCAAACCGGTCTCCAATGTAACTATGTGCGCCCCGCGTTTGCGCCTACCGCCTTGTTTCGATCTCCGGTTGGCCGTCATACCCCTGAGAGTTCCTGTTTCAAGCTCGTCGATGCCGTGTTGATTTTATATTCCATTTCATATATTCATGTTTGAAATGATTATTGTCAAGCGCAGATGATATGTTACAAAACGCGAAGCAAGATCGGAAACCTTGTTGCATGAAATTGGCAATGGAGTGGAGATCAGTATGAAACAGTCGGCGCCGGCAGTGCTCGTCGAGGCGAATGCCAGGCCATTTGTCGAGGACTACCTGCTGTATTTGCTGGCTGCTTCAAGTCACGCGCTGTCGGGCGAATTTCATGCGACCGTCAAGCGCCAGGGTATCAAGGTAAACGAGTGGCGCGTGCTCGCCTGTCTTGTCGACAGGCCGGGAATGATGCTCACCGAACTCGCCGGGCTGGTTCTCTTCGAACAGTCGCATCTGACCAAGGTGATTGACCGGATGGAGCGCCAAGGGCTTGTGGCGCGCGCAAAAACAAAAGAAGATCGCCGCAAGGTGCTGATACAGATCACAGAGGAGGGCCGCAAAAGCGTCGCGCCGTTGATCTCAGCTACAAGACAGCACGAGGCGTCTGCGATCAGAAACCTCGACCTTGCGGACGTGGTTACGCTGAAAGGGATTTTGAAGAAACTGGTTTTGGGTAAAGCGTGATAGTTGCGAAAGCCGGTTCGACAAGAGGCCGTGGGGGAAGGCCGAAACAAATGCAAACCGTCCGCGTCTGCCGGCGCGGAAAACCACAAAGGGAGGAATACATGATTGTCAAGGTACTCAATCGGCTGGTGCTCGGCGTTGCGATAACGGCTGCCAGTTCGGTCATGGCGTTTGCTGCGGACACCACGTTGATTATCTCAAGCTGGGCGCCGCCCACGCACGGCATCAACGCCAGGGCCTGGCCGAAACTGATCGAAATGATCGAAGAAGCAACGGAAGGCCGCGTCACCGCCGAAATCAAATACAACCTGGCACCGCCTCCGGCGCAACTCGACCTGGTGCAGGACGGCGCGGCCGATCTCAGCTGGATCTTCCACGGCTACACACCGGGACGGTTCGTCGCCACCAAGTTGATCGAACTGCCCGGCTACGAGGGCAACGCCGAGGCGGCATCCGTCGCCTACCAGCGCGCCCATGAAAAATTCTTTGCCGCGGCCGATGAGCACAAGGGCGTCAAACTCGTCGCACTGCACACCCACGGCCCGGGCACATTGCACTCTGCTAAAAAGGTTACGGATCTCAGCGAGATCAGCGGCATGAAACTGCGTCTCGGTGGCGGCGTGTCCAATGACGCCGGCGCGGCGCTTGGCGCGACCGCGATCAACGTTCCAGCGCCGAAGGTCTACGAGACGCTTGCCTCCAACGCGGCTGATGGCGTGATGATGCCGATGGAAGGCAAGAAGAGCTTCAAGCTGAACGAGGTTGCGCAGAACACCTTCTACGTTCCCGGCGGTTTTTACCGCGGTTCGTTCGCGATCATCATGAACCAGCAGAAGTTCGATTCGCTCTCCGACGCTGATCGTAAGGCTCTCGACGAGCTGTTCGGCGAAAAGGTTTCGCGCGAATTCGGCAAGGTCTGGGACGACATTGACAAGGAAGGCGAGCAGGTCTCGATGGATACCGCCGACAACTCGATCAACAAGGCTTCCGACGCCGACATCGCCAAATGGCGGGAACTGTCTGGCCCGATTGTCGAAAAGGTGCTTGACGAAGTCAGCGCGGTTGGCATCGACGGCAAGGCTGCGATGGAGTTTATCGCTGCCGAAATGAAGGGCATGATGTAGTCGGCAGGCATTGTGGCGGGGAGCAGCAACACCACGGAAAATGCGGTCGGCCTGAAAAAGGCCGGTCGCATCGCCATGAACCTGCCATCGTGACTGGCCGCGACGACGCTTTTTGCTCTCATGGTGATGACCTTCGCCGATGTCATCCTGCGCAGCGCTTTCAACGCGCCGCTGGCGGCCGGTCCCGAACTGACCGAGATGTTCGTGGCCATCATCGTATTTGCTTCGCTGCCATTGGTGACCTGGCGGGGCGAGAGCATAGTGGTCGATCTGTTCGATCCGATGTTCAGCCCTTCGGCCGGCCGAATTCGCGACATCATCATCGACTTTCTCGGCGGCGCGCTTCTGTTCTGGCCGGCACTACGAACCTGGGATCTCGTTGCGCGAACGTATTCCTACGGCTACGTGACGGAATACCTGCACATACCGGAATTTTACCTCGTTGCCTTCATTTCGATCTGCACCTTCGCGACCGCATTGGTGATGGTGCTCAGGGCGCTCGCCGGAATTTTCAGACCTTCCCTGCTTGGCGGAGGAAACTGACTGTGTTGGCTTCCGCCATCGGCTTTGCAGCCGTACTCGTGCTGGTGTTTCTGCGCATGCCGATCGCCATCGCCATGGGACTTGTCGGCATCATAGGATACTCGCAACAGACCAATCTTAAGGCAGCGGTTTCAATGGCCGCGCGCCTGATCATCGATACTGCGCAGGACTATGGGCTGTCCGTGGTGCCGCTGTTCATCCTTATGGGCCTTTTCGTCAACAAGGGCGGGCTGTCGCGCGAGCTTTACCAGGTGTCGTTTGCATTTCTCGGCCATCTGCGTGGTGGCCTCGCAATGGCGACGATCGTCGCCTGCGCGGGCTTCTCCGCCATCTGCGGCTCATCGCTGGCAACGGCGGCGACCATGTCAAAAGTGGCCATGCCGCAAATGCGCAAGTATGGTTATGACGACCGGCTGTCGACGGCTTCAATCGCCGCCGGCGGTACGCTTGGCATCCTGATCCCGCCGAGTGTCATCCTCGTAATCTACGGGCTACTGACCGAAACCAGTATCGGCAAGCTATTCATTGCCGGGATCGTGCCGGGTTTCATCGGCGTTCTCTTCTATCTTGTCGCCGTACGCTATACGGTCGCCCGGCACCCGGAAGCCGGTCCCGCGGGCGAGCATACGAATTGGCCGGATCGCATTGCGGCACTGCGCGACGTGTGGGCAGTCTTGCTGCTGTTCATCATCGTCATCGGCGGCCTCTACGGGTTTCTCGACTTCTGGCCGCTCAATCTCACATTCTCGCCGACCGAAGCGGCGGGCATGGGCGCTGCCGGCGCTTTCATTATTGCGTTGTCTCGCGGCAACCTCACATTCCGAGATGTCCGCGAAGTTCTTGTCGAAACCGCCCATACCACCGCGACCCTGTTCAGTGTGCTGATCGGCGCCTGGATTTTCTCCAACTTCATCAACCTGGCCGGCCTTCCCGAACAATTGCTTGCCTGGATCGATGACACCGGACTCTCGCCGATCTCGGTGATGCTGATGATCCTTTGCGTTTACGTCGTGCTGGGCTGCGTGTTCGAAAGCCTGTCGATGCTCTTGCTGACCGTGCCGATCTTCTTTCCTTTGGTCACCAGCCTAGGCTTCGATCCGGTTTGGTTCGGCATTATCGTTGTCGTGGTAACCGAAATCAGCCTGATTACGCCGCCCGTCGGGCTGAACGTTTTCGTTCTGAGGGGCGTTGTCGGAGATGTTTCCACCGCGACGATTTTCCGTGGTGTGACGCCGTTCTGGATCGTCGACATCCTGCGCCTGGCGCTGCTTTTGTTCGTGCCTTGGCTGGTTCTTGTGTTGCCGAACTCCATGTGAGGCTCGCCCTCCCCGGAACCTGATACCGTTCCCGTTTGAGCATGAACGGATCCAAGACCTGTTCCGGTGCACTTACAACAACAGTTTGCCGCAATCGATGCTGCTTCCGAACACAGACAAGCTCTGCATCGAATTCGGGTTTCCGTTGTGTTCGATTTCAATGATCCTGGGGTCGGCGCCATTGGCGTCGGGCGTCGATTCAATGACCACGTGGTCAAAGTCGCCGGGAGCGGTCACCGTGAATTGGTATACCGTGGCGGCGATTACGCGAACCGGGCTGTAAGCCGTGTGAACGAGCACACCCGGCAGGCTTCCGACCGGATTTCCCGGGTTTCCGTTATAGAGTTGCACTACGACACCAAGCGGACTGTAGTCGCCGGTTCCAAGGTTGATTGTTCCGTCATTGTCGACATCGAAATCGCCGGCATCGAGTATGCCATTTCCGTTACGGTCGAAGTACGATGCGCCATATCCGTTTGCCGTCAGCGCTACAATGTAACTCAGTATGCTGTCGCCGCTGGCGTCATCATTCTGGTAATCGACACGGAATGTCGTTCCTGCATGCAACAGCCCCACACTGGACCGCATGATCAGTGCGCTGTCGCCTGGCGTTCCCGGATGGTGAAGTCTCTGGTTACCGTTCGTACTGTAAGTTCGGCTTCCGTCAAACAGCGATTCGACACTGCTGCTATTCATGTGGCTTGGAATGTTGACGGTGGCAACGTCAATACTGGCCCTTAGACAGATTGATGCCTGCGCATATCCTGCGAACAGATCGATAACGGCGAAGGCGGTAAGTTGCAGTAGAGTTCGCGGTTTGAATATCGAGCTTTTCGCCATCCGCTGAAGCTCCACCGTTTCCTTTTGCACGGGGAACTTGCGCAAAGCGCCAACTTACACTTTCCCCGTCCGTCGCAGGGCGAAGCATCGCCCGCAACAGGCGATCACGGCCGGCGCCATGCGAGTGCAACCGCTTCTTCGCGTACCAAAGCGGAGAAGCTTGCCGCGAATCACTAATTTAGTTTCCGCTTTGAAACTAAATCGCTGGTTGTGCTGCTGACAATTGGTAGATTTCACATATCAAATCTTGGGTGGTCTCTGACATTGCCCCAACGCTTAGCAATGCGTCTTCGGCACCGTCATGTCCCTACTCCGTCCCGACCTCTATCCTGCCCACAACCTTGCGGGCAGAGGTATCAAACAGGAAGATAGTCTGGCGGCCTGAATGTTCGACCAGCAGGGTAAGCTTGTCGCCCGAAAAACTCTGCGAAACGATCCGGCCGCCAGCGGGGAGCGCAAGCACCGTCTCGTAATAGTCGGAGGCTGCGTCGGGCGGCGTGCCGCGCGCCGAGATTTTGTAGACAATCGCAAACAGCACCGCCATAAGACCGACCATCATGATCCCGACCGAAATCGCCATCAGGCGCATCATTTTGCGGCGCACCCGTTCGACAGCCGGGTCGAGCGGCTTGTCTTCGTCACCGGCAGCCGAGGCCTGGTTCAGCGGCGCCTGTTCGGTCATGATTTGTCGCTCCGGGAATGATTGATGCCGGCACCTGATACTAGAGCATTGGCCGATTGGAAAGAGATGGCGGTCAGCGATGCCACCGCCGGGACCCGACTCGATCAATGGCTTGCCCGCCAGCTCGGGCCCGATTTCTCGCGCAGCCGCGTCAAGGCGCTTATCGAGGCGGGCGAAGTGAAGCTGAACGGAGCGCCCGCCGAGGCGAAAAAAAAGCTGGCCGCAGGAGATTCCGTGAAATGGCGAATGCCGGAGGCAAAACCCGCCATACCGGAACCGCAGGATATTCCGCTCGCAATCCTGTACGAAGACGAGCACCTGATAGTCATCGACAAGCCAGCGGGAATTGTCGTGCACCCGGGCGCCGGCAATGCAGACGGCACGCTGGTCAATGCACTGCTGCACCATTGCGTTGACACGCTTTCCGGCATTGGCGGGGTAAAACGGCCCGGGATAGTGCATCGGCTCGACAAGGATACGAGCGGCGTGATGGTCGTCGCCAAAAACGACCTGGCCCACAAGGCCTTGTCCGAGGCTTTCGCCGACCATGGCCGAGCCGGAGATCTGCAGCGCAGCTATCTGGCGATCGTCTGGGGAACGCCGCCACGCATGACCGGTGTCGTGGATGCCTCGCTCGGCCGTGCGAGTGGTGATCGTACCAAACGAGCTGTTGTGCCTGCGGACAGGGCCGATGCGCGCCGGGCGGTGACCCATTTTACCGTATTGAGGCAATACGGTCTGAATCCGGACGCAACTGCCGCCGCTGCCCTGGTTGAATGCCGTCTGGAGACCGGACGCACACACCAGATCCGGGTTCACATGGCTCACATAGGTCATCCGTTGATCGGTGATCCCGTCTACGGCCGGGGCATGCGTACCAAGGCAAACCTGTTGCCGGATCGGGCAAAGCAAGCGGTTTCGTCATTCCCGCGCCAGGCGCTGCATGCAACGCTGCTCGCTTTCCGCCACCCGGTCACGGATGAGGCAATGCGTTTCGAAACTCAAATGCCCGCGGATATGATAGCGCTGACCAAAGTGCTGGAAAATCTATGAAACTCAACAAACTAAGAATTTCATGCGCATAAATGACAAATCTTTAATCTGGTGTTTCGTGAATTTGTCGTATTGATCCCTATATTCGCCAATATCGGAGAGTGCGCCGAAAAAGCGGCTATCCGGTCAATAGCCCGCCTTCACGAAGAAGGGGGCATACGAAAATTGGAGAGGAAGGGTGCTATATGGCCCAAAATTTACCAAGCCTGGTTTCCGGCGAAGGCGGTCTCAGCCGCTATCTCGAAGAAATCCGCCGGTTCCCGATGTTGCAGCCGCAGGAAGAATACATGCTCGCCAAACGGTATCAGGAGCATGAGGACACCGATGCTGCGCACAAGCTCGTCACAAGCCATCTGAGGCTCGTCGCCAAAATCGCCATGGGGTATCGCGGCTACGGTCTGCCGATCGGCGAAGTGATTTCCGAAGGCAATGTCGGCCTTATGCAGGCCGTCAAGAAATTCGAGCCGGAGCGCGGATTCCGCCTTGCCACATATGCGATGTGGTGGATCAAGGCGTCGATCCAGGAATACATTCTGCGCTCGTGGAGCCTGGTAAAGATGGGGACGACCGCCAACCAGAAGCGGCTGTTCTTCAATCTGCGCAAGGTCAAGGGCAAGATCCAGGCGCTCGATGACGGCGACCTCAACCCCGAGCAAGTGGCCGAAATCGCAACCCGCCTGAAGGTGTCCGAAGAGGAAGTGGTGTCGATGAACCGCCGCCTTTCCGGCGACGCGTCGTTGAATGCGCCGATCCGCGCCGCAGAGGGCGAGGGCGGCGAGTGGCAGGACTGGCTTGCCGACGAAAGCGCCAATCAGGAGCAGATCCTGGTCGATCAGGACGAGCTCGAAAACCGGCGCGCCATGCTGTCGGACGCGATGAGCGTTCTGAACGAACGGGAAAAGCGCATCTTCGAGGCACGGCGGCTCTCCGAGGAACCGCTGACGCTGGAAGACCTTTCCAGCGAGTTCGACATCAGCCGAGAGCGCGTTCGCCAGATCGAGGTGCGCGCATTCGAAAAGGTGCAGGCCGCCGTTAAGGACGCCGCCAAGCGGCAGGCTCAGGCGCTGAGAACAATCGACGCCTGATGCCGGGAACGTATTTCTGATCGGATGAGAAAAAGCGGCGGCGGGCGAAATGCTCAGCCGCTGCTGGTCTGCGCCCACGCTTTCAGCGCCTCGTCAAATGCCTTGTTTCCCGGCACGCCCTTTTCCATCGTTATCAACGCACGGCGTCCGGAGCTGTAGACGATCGGCACGTCCAGCCATTCCTGCCGCCGCATCATGGTCGTGTTCGCCTCGATATCGGCCTTGCTGTCGGTAAGCGCCAGCAGGAAAAACCCGTCGGAAATCTTGGCCGGAATGCCAAGCAGCGGATTTCCTGCCGACTGTTCTGTATCCTTGAAAGCAATGCGCAATACGTTCTCAATCGCGCCGCCATCGAAATCGTCAGGCGTTATGAACACCATCTCGATGATATGGCTTGCCGGCAGTGTTTCGTCTCCGTTGCGCCGGATCGTCATGTGGAACTGGATGTTCTTGCCTGGAATCGTCGCTTCGGCGCGGATGGCGGCCTCCGCCGGGAGATTGCCGCCCGGCGATTCCTGCACCACCGACCAGACGACCGCGCCGGTTTGCGCCGACCCTTGAAGATCCGACGTCCGCTCCTCGTAGAAGATTGCCCGCTGCCCGACGGGAACACCGGTGATCTCCGGCGCCTGGGCGCCCGTGGCGCTGGCGGTTTCGCCTGACGCTTCAGCATTATCACCGGTTGGAGGCTCGGCGCCGGTTACATTGTCTGCGCCACTGCCGGTTCCATCGCCGGCGCCGGCATCGTTGCCGCCATCGGCCGGAGCCGTCGCTGCGGCGACCGAGGTACCTTCGCCAACGGTCGGTTCATCGCCTGCCGGTCCCTGATCCACTTCGGTGCCGTCGGCCATCAGCCGCTGTGTGAATTTTGGTTCGTCCTCCTCGGCGGCTTCGGTGGACGCACCGGCAGTTTCGCTGCTTCCGCCGTCCGTCGCCGCCTGTTCCTGCCTCTCATCATCGGCAGGCGTTCCATCATCCGCGGATGCCATCTCGCCCTGACCGGCGGTGTCGCCACTGGCAAACAGGTGTCCAAGACCCACCATTTCGGCGAAATCTTCCTTGTTTTGCCAAACGCCATAACCAGCCCCTGCAAGCAGAAGCAAAACGATGGCCGCGGCGATGAGACCGGAGTTACTGCGTTTTCTGGCACCGGCTGAACCCGAACCGGGAAGCGGAGCGGATGGTTTCCTCGTCTTTTCCGCCGTGGTTCCCGTACCTTTCTGCACGGCTGCCGGTTTGGGCTCGACGCTGGCTGCGACCGGTTCGTTGACCGATGTTGCTGTTTCAATTGCCTCGGGCACCGGCGTCTGCGCAGGAGCCGGCATAGCGGGTTTCGCAGCGACCGGAGTTCCAAATGCCGCGCCTGAAACGAACTCCGCCAGCGGATCATCATCTGCATCAGAAAAGGATTTGGACTGTTTGTAGGCGGCCTCGACATCGGAAATGGCTGTTTCGAGAGCGGCCATCTGCCGTTCGATCACGTTTTGCGGCGGTTTGGGATTGATCGCTTCAAGCTTGGCCGCAATGGTCGTCCGCGCCTTCGCATAGACTTTCTGACGCATTTCCGGGGTCGGACTGTCTATTCCGTCCAGCGTTTTGCGTAGTACCGCGACAAAATCAGCCATTCATTTCGCCCTGATCTTCAAACCCGTTGCATCATATCGGCAAATCCGGCCCTGTTGTGGCGGTATCAGGGGTTGCTGTTTTTGGACGGCAGGCACGGCCGCCCGGATTTGTGACTGATTGCTACGTCCCCTCGTAATCGACGTTTCCGGACCATCAACCGCCCTGAACAGCACCGGAAAAACTGATTCGCAAAGGTTAAAGCCGTTCATCTTCAAATGGAAGCGGTTTGGTCGTGCCGATTCCCACGCATCGCCAAGCGATTGCAGAGGTACGCAGCTCACCGGCAAGACCATCACTGAAGGAAATACCGGCCGTGCGCGAAGACAAACGGCTGAACTGAGGCGACCGGACCGCTGCGTTAGTCCTGGAATGGATCGGTGACTAGTATCGTGTCGTCGCGTTCCGGACTTGTCGAAAGCAGTGCCACCGGCGCGCCAATCAACTCCTCGACATGGCGTACATACTTCACCGCCTGCGCCGGCAGGTCATT
>JBFIBB010000001.1:0-66074 GCA_041582695.1 Rhizobiaceae bacterium | reverse complement strand
TTGGCCATGCCGCCGCCGATCACCAGCATGTTGACCTTCTCGACCAGGTTCTCGAGCAACTCGATTTTGGTCGAAACCTTGGCGCCGCCGACGATGGCGATGACGGGCCGTTTCGGATCGCCCAAACCGGCTTCAAGGGCTTTCAACTCAGCTTCCATGGTGCGCCCCGCGTAAGCAGGGAGCAGCCGCGCCAACCCTTCGGTCGATGCATGGGCGCGGTGCGCCGCCGAAAAAGCATCGTTGACATAGATATCGCCATTTGCCGCGAGAGATCTGGCAAATTCCGGATCGTTTGCTTCTTCGCCGGCGTGGAAACGGGTGTTTTCGAGCAGCACCACATCGCCGCTCGCCATCGCCGCGATCGCGGACGCCGCCGCGCCGTCCACGCAGTCTGGCGCAAAACCGACCGGCGAACCAAGCATTTCGCTCATCGCTTCGGCCACCGGTCGCAGTGACATCTCCGCATTCGGCTTGCCCTTTGGCCGGCCGAAATGGGCGAGCAGGATCACCTTTGCCTGCCTGTCGGACAATTCCCGGATACCCGGAAGCACGCGTTCGATGCGCGTGGCGTCGGACACTTTGCCGTCAGCCATGGGCACGTTGAGGTCGACGCGCACCAGTATGCGCTTTCCGGCGACATCGCCTAGATCGTCAAGGGTCTTGAAGGACGGCATGTGTCAGAATGCGCTTTTTCTACTTTGAATCGCTTAAACGCAGTTGTTTTATGTCCTGACCGGGAACTCAAGGCAAGCCGGCTTCGGCACAGTTTGCCTCGCATTCTGATCTTGGAAATCAAGCTTCCGGAGCTGAAACGATCGAGGCATCACCGTTGTCTGAACCTCAGATCAGTTTGCCGAATGCAACGGCGGTGTCGCCCATGCGGTTGGAAAATCCCCATTCATTGTCATACCAGCTCATCACGCGGCAAAGCGTACCGTCCATAACTTTTGTCTGGTCCATGTGAAACATTGAGGAATGGGGATCGTGGTTCATGTCGATCGAGACAAGCTTTTCGTTCGTGTAACCAAGTATGCCCTTCAACGGACCTTCCGCGGCTTCGCGGATGGCGTTCTGGATCTCCTCGACAGTGGTCTGGCGTTTGGCTACGAACTTGAAGTCCACCACCGAGACATTCGGCGTCGGTACGCGAATGGCGACGCCATCGAGGCGTCCGGCAAGCTCCGGCAACACGAGACCTACAGCCTTGGCGGCGCCCGTCGAAGTCGGGATCATCGACATCGCGGCAGCGCGGGCGCGATAAAGATCCTTGTGCATCGTATCCAGCGTCGGCTGGTCGCCGGTGTAGGAGTGGATCGTCGTCATGAAGCCCTTGTCGATGCCGATGGCGTCGTTCAGCACCTTGGCGACGGGGGCAAGGCAGTTGGTCGTGCAAGAGGCGTTCGAGACCACCATATGACTGGAGGTCAGCTTGTCGTGATTGACGCCAAAGACAACAGTCAGGTCGGCGCCGTCTGCAGGCGCTGAGACGATGACGCGCTTGGCGCCGGCTTCCAGATGCGCCGAAGCCTTTTCCTTTGACGTAAATATGCCCGTGCATTCCAGCGCGATGTCGATTCCGAGTTCCTTCCAAGGCAGTTCGGCCGGGTTGCGGATGGCGGTAACCTTGAAACTGTCGCTGCCGATATTGATCGTGTCGCCCGAGACGCTCACCTTGCCCGGAAACCGGCCATGGACCGAATCGTAGCGGAAAAGGTGTGCGTTGGTTTCCACCGGGCCGAGGTCGTTGACCGCAACGATGTCGATATCCTTGCGGCCCGACTCGTAGATGGCGCGGGCGATGTTGCGGCCAATGCGGCCAAATCCGTTGATGGCAACCCTGACGGTCATGGCGTTGTTCTCCAGATGAAAGTTGGGAGGATGTACAAGAGTATCACTTACGTTTTGCGATCCTGTTCATGGCGGCTTTCACTGCGGCATCGGCGGTAATGCCGAAATGCTCGTAAAGCGCTTCGTAGGGCGCGCTGGCGCCGAAGGAATGCATGCCGACAAAGATGCCGTCGCGGCCGATAAACCGGTCCCACCCCTGGCGGACACCGGCCTCGATGGCGATATTCACCGGCGTGGAACCAATGATCGCAGACTGATAATCCCGATCTTGTCGCTCGAACAGTTCCATGCACGGAACCGAAATAACTCGCGCCGGATGGCCTGCCTCTTCGAGCTTCTCGCGCGCTTCGATGGCGATTTCGACTTCGGAGCCGCTGGCAAAAATGCTTACTTCCGGCTCGTCACTCGCCAGTCTCAATTCATAGGCGCCAAATGAACAGATGTTTTCATCTTCATGCACGTTGCGGACTGTCGGCAGGTTCTGCCGCGTCAGCGCAAGTGTCGAGGGCGCGGAACTGCTTTTCAGCGCCAGTTCCCAGCACTCGGCGGTTTCGATTGCGTCGGCTGGCCTGAAGACCAGGTGATTGGGGATGGCGCGAAGCGCGGCCAGATGTTCGACCGGTTGATGTGTCGGTCCGTCTTCGCCCAGACCAATGGAATCGTGGGTCATTACATAAATCACCCTGTTTCCCATCAATGACGACAGTCGCATGGCGGGCCGGCAGTAGTCGGAGAACACGAGAAAGGTGCCGGAATAGGGTATGATACCGCCATGCAGCGCGATTCCGTTCATGGCCGCCGCCATGCCGTGCTCGCGAATGCCGTAATGGATGAAACGGCCCGAATAGTCGATGGCCGTCATCGGCTTTGTCTGGCTGGTCTTCGTGTTGTTCGATCCGGTGAGATCGGCCGAACCGCCAAGCGTTTCGGGAACTACCTCATTTATGACTTCCAACGCCATTTCCGAAGATTTTCGGGTCGCGACTTTCGGCTTGTCGGCGGCAAGTGATTTCTTGTAGTCGATGATCGCTGCCTCGAGGGCGCCCGGCAATTCACCGCGCATCCGGCGCTCGAAACTGCTGCGCAGATCGGCGTCGGCCTCCGCGAGGCGGTTTTCCCAGGCGACGCGTTCCTTTGTCGACCGCAGCCCCGCCAGACGCCATTCATCCAGAATCTCGGAAGGGACTTCGAACGGTTTCGAGGTCCAGCCGAGCGCCTTGCGAGCGCCTTCGATCTCCTCGATGCCGAGAGGCGACCCATGCGCCTTGGCCGTGCCCGACTTGCTCGGGGCGCCATATCCGATGATCGTACGGCAAGCGATCATTGTCGGCCGGTCCGACTGTTTCGCCTTCTCGACGGCCTCGGCGACCGCATCGGGATTGTGTCCGTCGACCGCGAAGGTTTCCCAGCCCGAAGCTTCGAACCGGGCTCTCTGGTTGGTTGAATCGGACAACGAAACCGGACCGTCAATCGAAATCTGGTTGTCGTCGAAAAGCACGATCAGGCGATTGAGCTTGAGGTGTCCTGCGAGAGCGATCGCCTCCTGGCTGACCCCTTCCATTAGGCAGCCGTCACCGACAAGAACATAAGTACGATGCTTGATCAGATCGTCGCCGAATTCTGCATTAAGATGCCGCTCGGCGATAGCCATACCGACAGCGTTGGCTAGGCCTTGCCCAAGCGGACCCGTCGTCGTCTCGATGCCGGCTGCATGTCCGAACTCCGGATGGCCGGCAGTTTTAGATCCAAGCTGTCTGAAATTCCTGATCTCGTCGATGGTGATGTCTTCATATCCCAGGAGATAGAGCAGCGAGTAGAGCAGCATGGAGCCGTGGCCTGCCGACAGAACGAAGCGATCACGGTTGGGCCAGCCAGGATGCTTCGGATCGTGCACCATGAAACGGGAGAACAGAACCGTGGCAATGTCGGCCGCTCCCATGGGCAATCCGGGATGGCCGGACTTCGCCTTCTCGACGGCGTCCATGGAGAGGAAACGGATCGCATTTGCCATCCGATCGTGTTTTTCGCGTGAAGTCATGATGTCTCGCTGATCGACTGCCGGCAATGCATTCCGCCCCCGCCGGCACCATTCGGTGATATTGCGCGGACACATAGCAGGTGGCGGCCCTGAGTCAACAAATCTGACCGGCCATACGGGCGGGAACGCCGTTTCCAAGCCGCAATGGATACGCATAGCAGGGGATACCCGATTGCGCCTTGTTGACGCCGGATTAACACAGCGCCTAATCTTTCGGCGATAACGCATTATGAACGCGCACGATTCGCACCATGGGCGGGCCCGGAGCAGAACCATGAGCGGTGATGTCACTCTCAAACAGGCTATCAATAGGCTTGCGAAGGCCGTGGAAGCCATCGAAAAGGCGGCGGCGCAGCGCATCGAACGCGAAAGCGAGTATCTGGATTCAGAAGAGGAGATCCAGCGCATGGGCGCCGACCGGGCGCGCCTGGCTCAGGAGCTGGACAAATCCGAAGCCAGGGCGGACCGGTTGCAGGATGCCAACAACGAAGTTTCACGCCGACTGGTCTCGGCAATGGAAACGATCAGGGCCGTGCTCGACAGGTAGGATTGAACCATGGCACAAGTGACTGTTTACATTGATGGAAAAGCCTACCGTATGGCCTGCGACGAAGGCCAGGAGGAACATCTCGAAAACCTCGCCTCGAAATTCGACAAATATGTCGCGCATCTCAAGGCCTCGTTCGGCGAAATAGGCGATCAGCGCCTGACCGTGATGGCGGGCATCATGGTGATGGACGAACTGGCCGAATTGCAGAAACGCGTGCGCGGCATGGAAAGCGAAGTGGAGACGTTGCGCAAGACGCGCGACGAGGCGCTGATCAAAGCCGACAAGAACGATGCCGCCGTGACCGGCGTGTTGAGCGGGCTCGCTGAGCGCATGGAGGCAGTGGCGATGCAGTTGGCCCAACCGGCGGGAGAGCGCAAATCCGGCTGAAAGCCGACGCAAGCCCGCGTCAGACCTTGACGGCGCGCTCGATTCTCTCTTCCGTGCCGAAAAGTTTCAGATAGCGCTCGACTTCCGCGGGATCGCCGGTCGCCTTGCGCGGATTGTCTGAAAGCTTCACCGCCGGCCGGCCGTTTGCCGAGCTCACCTTGCAAACCAGCGAAATCGGGTTCAGCGAATTGCCGCCGTCGGGCAGGCAGCCTTCGAAATCGTTGGTCAGGTTTGTTCCCCAACCGAAAGTCATTCGGACACGGCCATAGAAGTGGCTGTAAGCTTCGATGATCGTGTCAACATCCAGCCCATCGGAAAAGACGATCAGCTTTTCGGTCGGGTCGCGACCGCGTTCGCGCCACCATTCGATGATGCGATCTCCTCCCGCAATCGGAGGCGCGCTGTCGGGACGGAATCCCGTCCAGTCAGCCACCCAGTCCGGCGCGCGGCGAAGGAAGGCGGCCGTGCCGAACGTATCGGGCAAGACAATCAGCAGATTGCCGCCATAGAGCTTGTTCCAGTCTTCCAGCACCCGGTAGGGAGAATCGAGCCGCTCCTCATCGCTGTTGGCGAGCGCCGCGTAGACCATCGGCAACTCATGCGCATTGGTCCCCAGAGCTTCAAGGTCTGTGTCCATGGCGAGAAGCACGTTCGACGTGCCCGTAAAAGCATTGCCGATACCTTCCTTCAGAGCTTCCACGCACCATCGCTGCCAAAGAAACGAGTGGCGGCGCCTGGTTCCGAAGTCGGAAATGCGCAGGCCTGGCAGCCGCTTCAGGCGCTCGACCTTTTCCCAGGTCTTGGATTTCGCGCGTGCATAAAGAACATCGAGCGCAAAGGGGCCGAAACGCCGCATTGCCGCGCGCGAGCGCATTTCGTTGATGATTGCGAGCGCGGGAATTTCCCACATCATGGCATGCGTCCATGGGCCATGGAACTGGAGGTCGAATTGCCCGTCCACGACCGAAAGCTCGTATTCGGGCAGCCGGAAATCTTCGAGCCAGGAAAGGAAATCGGGACTGAAAATCTGTTTCCGGCCATAGAACGTGTTACCGGCAAGCCAGATCATCTCCTTCTTGGCAAAGCGTAGCGTGCGGGCATGGTCGAGCTGATCGCGCAGTTCGTCGACCGAGATGTCCTCGGCAAGCCGAACCGCCTTCTTGCGATTGATCAGGGTGAAGGTGGTGTCGACATCGCGATGCAGCTTCCAGATCATCTGCAGCATCAGAAGTTTGTAGAAATCGGTGTCCAGCAGGCTGCGGACGATCGGGTCGAGCTTCCAAGTGTGATTGTACACGCGGCGTGCGATGTCGGTCTTGGTCATTGCAATATTCCTGCCGCGTCCTGTGTTGGGATAAGTGTCGCTGAAACGGGGCGATCAGGTCAACCGGACCCCTGCATCGCGCATGGCGGCGCACATCGCGTCGACCGAGCCGTCAAGATCGATGCCACGGCACGCCGACAGTCTGACCACGACGGAAAGGCCGAGCTTTGCCGCGTCGAGCGCCGAGAAGGCGACGCAGAAATCGGTTGCGAGACCGGCGAGGGTGATCGATCCGATGCCGCGCTCCGCAAGATAGCCTCCAAGGCCGGTTGGCGTAGTGCGGTCGTTCTCGAAAAACGCGGAATAGCTGTCAATCTGCGGCCGAAATCCCTTGCGGATTACAAGTTCGGCCTTGGTCCAGTTCAACCCGGCATGGAAGTCGGCGCCCAGTGTTCCCTGGATACAATGGTCCGGCCACAGCGTCTGTTCGCCATAGGGCATCGGCGTGGTTTCGAACGGGTTTTTGCCCGGATGGCTCGAAGCGAAGCTCGAATGGCCGGCGGGATGCCAGTCCTGAGTTAGGATGACATGCTCTGAAGAAGCAATGAGCGCATTGATCTCCGGCACCACCTCGTCACCACCGGGCACAGCCAATGCGCCGCCGGGGCAGAAGTCATTCTGGACATCGATGACGATGAGAGCTGTGCCGGCCATGGGGTCTGGTTCCGATTTCCCGTTTCTGGTGCGCGAGACAGTTCATCAACGTCGCGCGAAGGTCAACACCGCCATCGTATTACAGGTGATGGAAGCAGTCCAAAACCCGCAGGTCGCCGATTTCTAGTGCCCGTGCCCCAATTCGGAGCCGCAATGCGGGCAGAAGCGCTGGCCGACATCGGGCCCCCGCTTCCTCATCTTGTCGAGGACTTCGCTGGCAAGCGCCTTGCTCAGGCCGAGCGACTTGCGGAATTCCTCTAGAGCCTCCTTTTCCTCCGCATCCACCTTGCCGTCCTGCAGGGCCAGGCGGTACTGCTCGGCCAGCGCCTCGCGCTTGCGCCGGAGCTGATCGGCAAGGCCGCTCGCCAGTATGCCTGCCGGAAGCGCAGCCATGCCGATGCCGATGATCGTAACGAGCGCGCCGAACAGCTTGCCGAGGGGAGTGACCGGCGTGACATCGCCATAACCGACCGTGGTCAGCGTGGCGACCGCCCACCACATCGCTTCGGGGATTGAGCCGAACTTGTCGGGTTGCGCGGAGTGTTCGACGAGGTATTCGCCGCTTGCGGCCAGGACAAGCAGGACGACCAGAATGAAAAATCCGGCAACGAAAGCGCTTGCCTCCTGGCGGAACACGTCGAGCAGCATGGTCATGGCGCTGGAGTAACGGGTCATCTTGAATATGCGCAGCAATCGCAGTACGCGCAAAACCCGCAGATCTATGGTAACGAGAAACGCGAGATAGAATGGCGCAATTGCAAGCAGATCGATCAGCGCCAGAGGCGTCAGCGCAAAACCGATGCGCTGGGAGCTTGCCGGTTTATCCGGATCCTGCTCGACACAACACCAAATCCGGGCCAGGTACTCCACGGTGAATATGGCCACCGACACGACTTCGATGGTGATGAACCAAAGCCGGTAGTCTGCATAGAACCAGTCGACCGTCTCGAACACGACCGACAACAGGTTCACGATGATCAGCGTGATCAGAAATATGTCCACCGCCCTGCCAACCGGTTCGCGGCGGTCGGGGCGCTCGAGCATGCGATAGACCTGATTGCGAAGTGTCATTGTCCCGCCCCGCGCTTAGGTTTCTTCTGGACTTCGACCGGCGTCCGGCAGCCATTGCCGGCCGAAATGTTGCCGCAGTGGATGATAGACCCAAGGCCGGCTTCTGCGCGAGAAGTATTGCTACACGGATTTCAGGTGGTGATACGGGCCGCGCCGTCAGTTTTCCAGCGCCTCGCGCAGCATTTCCAACTCCAGCCATTCTTCTTCAGCAGATGACAGTTCGGCACGCCGATCATCAAGCGTTTCGGCTGTTCTTCTGAAACCGCCCGGATCGGTTTCGTAGAAATTCGGATCGGCAAGTCTGGTCTCGAGCGCGGCGATTTCCGCTGCCAAAGCTTCCATGCGGCCGGGCAGGGTTTCGAGCGCATATTTCTGTTTGAACGACAGTTTCTTCGCCTTTGCCCTTGCCGGCTCCTTGACAGGCAGCTTTTTGCTTTCCGCGCGTTCGGCCTTGCTGTTTCCGACGGCGCGCCCGCCCGGCAGCATACTGCGTTGCACCAGCATGTCGGCATAGCCGCCGGCATATTCGAGCCAGCGGCCATCGCCTTCCGGCGCGATGGTTGAGGAGACAGTGCGGTCGAGAAAATCGCGGTCGTGGCTGACCAGAAGCACGGTGCCGGAATATCCTGCGACCAATTCCTGCAGCAGGTCGAGCGTCTCCATGTCAAGATCGTTGGTCGGTTCGTCCAACACCAGGACGTTGGAGGGCTTGGCGAGAATGCGGGCAAGCACCAGGCGGGCGCGTTCGCCGCCCGACAACTCACGCACCGGCGTGCCAGCCTGCTCGGGCTTGAACAGAAAATCTTTCAGATAGGAGACAACGTGACGGGCCTCGCCGTTTACACTGACCTGGTCGCTGCGTCCGCCAGTCAGGTAATCGGCCAGCGATTGCGCGGGATCGAGACTGTCGCGACGCTGGTCGAGCGTGGAAAACTGCAGATTGGCGCCGTGCCTTATGGTTCCGCCATCAGGCTCGAGCTCACCGGTGAGCATCCGAAGCAGCGTCGTCTTGCCGACGCCGTTTGGTCCGACAAGGCCAATGCGGTCGCCACGCTGGATACGTGTGGAGAAGTCGCGGACAAGCGCCAGATCGCCGTAGGATTTGGAGATCGCCCTGGCTTCGATGACCAGTTTTCCGGCCTCGCGACCCTCGCTTGCGGCCAGCTTTACCGCGCCGGTGGGGCGGATGCGGTTTCGGTGGGCCTCGCGCAGCGCCTGCAACTCGCCAAGCCGGCGCATATTGCGCTTGCGCCTTGCGGTCACGCCGTAACGCAGCCAGTGTTCCTCACGTACGATTTGCCGGCCGAGCTTGTGGGCGTCGCGTTCTTCCTCCTCCAGAAGCTTATCGCGCCATTCCTCGAAATGGGCAAAACCGCGGTCGAGCCGTTTCGTGCGGCCGCGGTCGAGCCAGACGGTCGCACGGCTGATATTTTCCAGAAATCGCCTGTCGTGCGAGATAACGACGACCGCGCTCGACATGCGGTTCAACTCTGCTTCAAGCCATTCGATCGTCGCAAGATCGAGATGGTTCGTCGGCTCGTCGAGCAGCAGGATATCAGGCGATGGCGCCAGAACGCGGGCAAGTGCGGCGCGGCGCGCCTCGCCGCCTGAGAGCGTAGCGGGCTCCTCGTTGCCGGAAAGACCCAGATGTTCGAGCAGATAGTCGGCGCGGTAGGGATCGTCAGCCGGACCAAGGCCTGACGCCACATAAGCATGGACGTCCACAAAGCCCGCCATGTCTGGAGCCTGCTCCAGGTAACGCAGCGTTGCTCCAGGCTGAACGAACACACTACCGCCTTGTGCTTCCACCAGGCCGGCGGCGAATTTCAGCATCGTCGATTTGCCGGATCCGTTGCGGCCGACAAGGGCAATACGGTCGCTTTCGGCCGCGATCAGGCTGGCGCCGTCCAGCAGCGGCGTACCGCCAAAGGTAAGCTGGATGCCATCCAGATTGAGCAGCGGCGGCGCCATTGGTTCAGGAACGTCCCACTTGCGCGATAAGAAGCGCCTGGCCGCTTTTCAGTTCGATCCGCAGTCGTCCGTCGACTTGGTTCGACAGCGTCAGGGAGGAACCAAGCGGCACTTCGACCGACGCAAGCGGCCATTTGGCGCCGCTGATCGTCAGGCCGGAAAGCCCGGTAATTCCGACGAGGCTGAACAAGGTTCCCCGCGGCAGGTCGAATTCGTGCTTTCCGGGTAAAACCGGGCAGCCTTCCTGCACGCCGTCGGTCAGCAGGACGGGCACGCCTCTTGCGGCCAGCTTCAGCGCGACCAGCTTGTGCAGCAAAGCGTGATCCGCGCGGGCGCCGCCGAAAGCGCCGACAAGCATCAGCTCGGTTGCGCCGCGTTCGATCGCCGCATCTATGGCGATTTCGCCGTCGGTCACATCCTTGTCAGCCGGGTAAGCAATGCGCGGAACGGAGTTAAGGTGGTCCGCGACATTGTCGGGGGAAGAATCGAAATCGCCGAGCCAGAGCTCGGGCGTGATTTCCAGTGAATCGGCATGGCGAATGCCGCCATCGGCAGCGATCGCGCGGAGGCCGCCGACCTGATCTTTCAGGCGGGACGTTATCGTCAGGTCGCCGTCCAGCAAAATGACAAAGCGGTTCATGGCGCCGCTCTATCACGTGCGCAGTCCGGGTCAAATGGCACTTGCATGTGTGGAAGAGCCGGACTAGGTTTCGTCCTGCTCTAACGGGGTGCCGGATGCGTTCGCAATCCGGCTGAGAGGCCAACGCCCAAGGCGCGGCCAACCCGCTGAACCTGATCCGGTTTGTACCGGCGGAGGGATTAGATGCTACCTTGAAAAAGGCGCTTCGATCTTTCCATCAACCAGATGAAGGAGGCGCCGATGCGCTTGAAAACACTGATCACGACGACAATCGCCGCGCTGGCGGCAACATTCACCGCCGCAAACGCCGCGGAGACGCTTACCATATACACCTACGAAAGCTTTACCGCCGAATGGGGCCCGGGCCCTGCAGTCGAGCAAAATTTCGAAGCACAATGCGGATGCGACCTGAAGTTCGTTGCCGTTGCCGACGGGGTGGCGCTGCTCAACCGGCTGAAGCTTGAGGGCGAGGCAACGGGCGCAGACATCGTACTCGGCCTCGACACCAACCTGACAGCGGAAGCAGCGGCGACCGGGCTGTTTGCGAAGCACGGGATCGATCTTGGCAATGTCGATGTGCCCGGCGGCTGGACGGACGACACCTTCGTGCCGTTCGACTACGGATATTTCGCCGTTGTCTACGATACCGAAAAGCTCAAAAACCCGCCGAGTAGCCTGGCGGAGCTCGTCGACATGCAGGGCGACGCGAAAATCGTCATCCAGGACCCGCGTACCTCGACTCCGGGGCTCGGGCTTGTGCTTTGGATGCGCGCCGTTTTCGGCGACCAGGCGGGCGAAGCCTGGTCCCGGCTGAAGGACAAGGTGCTGACGGTAACGCCCGGATGGAGCGAGGCCTACGGCCTGTTCACCAATGGCGAAGCCGAAATGGTGCTGTCGTACACCACGTCGCCGGCCTATCACATGATCGCGGAGGGTTCCGAGCGCTATCAGGCGGCGGCATTCACCGAGGGACATTACCAGCAGATCGAGGTGGCGGGTTTGACGTCGAAAGGTGCTGCCAATCCTTTGTCGGCTCAGTTCCTTTCCTTCATGACCGGTCCCGGCTTCCAGGACGTCATTCCGGAAACCAACTGGATGTTTCCGGCCGGCAAGACCGACAAACCGCTGAACCCCGATTTCGGCAAGCTCGTTCAGCAGTCGAAGACGCTGCTGTTCAGTGCCGGGGAGGTGGAGGAAAGCCGAAAGGCCTGGGTCGATGAATGGCTGAAGGTGATGGGGCGCTGACCGCTGGGGAAAACGCGCGAGCGCGCCTGGCCGAGACCGGAGTATGGCCTGGCAAGATGACGCTCGCTTTTCTGGCGCTGCTTTGCGGTGGTGCGCTTGCCGGGCTGGTAATTGAAGCTGCGGACAACTGGCGGACCGCCTTTGCGCTTTTCGATGCGCAGACCATGCGGATTGCCGGTTTCACGCTATGGCAAGCGGCGCTGTCGACATTGCTTTCGGTTCTTCCCGGACTCGCGGTAGCCCGCGCCCTGTCGCGCCATCCGGCCTTTCCCGGCCGTGGAATGCTGCTTCGCCTGTTTGCGGTACCGTTGGCGCTACCTGCCATCGTGGCAGCGCTCGGCGTTCTTGCGCTTTACGGACGCGCGGGATTCCTGGCCGAGCCGCTGTCGCTTCTGACGGAGGGACGCTGGCCCGGTATCTACGGGCTCGGAGGGATACTGATCGCGCATGTGTTCTTCAATCTGCCGCTTGCCGCCCGGCTATTTCTCGAAACACTGGAAACCGTTCCCGCCGATCATTGGCGGCTCGCAAGCCAGCTCGGCATGAACGGACGGGCGCAGTGGCGGTTGATCGAATGGCCAGTTGCCAGGTCCGCGATGGCCGGTGTTTCCGGACTTGTTTTCATGCTGTGCGTGACTTCCTTCGTGATTGTGCTCACGCTTGGCGGCGGACCGGCGGCGACCACGCTGGAGGTGGCGATTTACCAGGCACTGCGCTTCGATTTCGATCCGGCGAGGGCGGTCGGCCTGACGCTGTTGCAACTGGCACTGACTGGCGCGCTCGTTTTCGCACTCGCGCGGATCGGCGGCCGGTTCTTCGAGGCAGGGACGCTCTCGGTTGTCAGCCGCCGGTTTGCCGCGCCCGGAAAGGGCGAAACAATTGCCAACACGGCAGTCCTTGCCATGGCAGCGCTTTTCGTCCTGGGTCCGATGGCGGCTATCGTTGCGGCCGGAATGCAGGCCGACCTTGTCAGGCTTGCGGGCGAGAGTGCCGTGCTCAAGGCCGCGGCGACGAGCCTGATGCTGGCGCTGTTCGCTGCGGCGCTTTCGGCAGCCCTGTCCCTTTCTCTCGTTTCGGCGCGATACCGGCTGGCGGCAGCACGCGGACGCTATGGCCGAGCCTTGTTGTTGGAGCGGCTTTGCGACTCCGGCGCCGCGCTGATCCTCGTGGTGCCGCCGATCGTCATCGGAGCGGGTTGGTTCGTTCTTGTCCGCCATGTCGGCGATGTCTTTGCAATCGCGCCTTTGATGGTCGTGTGCGTGAATTCGGCAATGGCGATGCCGTTTGTCGTCCGTACCATCAGACCCGCCCATGACGCCGCCGCTTCGCGACACGACCGCCTAGCCGCCTCGCTGGGGATCAGCGGTCTGAACCGCTTGCGCCTGATCGACTGGCCGGTGCTGAAGCGGCCTCTTCTGGCCGGTTTCGCATTTGCGATGGCATTGTCGCTTGGCGATCTCGGCGTGATCGCGCTGTTCGGCAGCGAGCAGGTGCAGACGCTGCCCTATCTGCTTCTGGCGCGGCTCGGCAGTTACCGGACCGCCGACGCCGCCGGACTTGCATTGATCCTCGGCGTCATGACACTCCTGCTCATGACGTTTGCCGGCAGGATCGGAGACAGGAGATGAGCGGCGCTGCGATCCGGCTGAAAGATCTGCGTTTCTCTTACGGCGAGACTGATTTCAGCTTCGACGCGCAAATTGCCGCCGGCGAGATCGTTGCCCTGATGGGTGCGAGCGGGTCCGGCAAGTCGACGCTCCTGAACCTTGTCGCCGGTTTCGAGACGCCCTCTTCGGGAACCGTATCGATTGGCGGGCGCGATGTGACGGTGCTCTCGCCGCATGAACGCCCGGTGACAATGGTATTTCAGGAGAACAACCTGTTTGGCCATCTCGACATCGGGCAGAATGTCGGACTTGGCCGTTCGCCGTCGCTCCGGTTGACCGCAACCGACCGCGAACGTGTGTCGAAGGCGCTGGCGCAAACCGGGCTCTCCGGCAAGGAAAAGCGGTTTCCTGCCGAGCTTTCGGGCGGGGAACGCCAACGGGCGGCGCTTGCGCGAGCGCTCGTGCGCGACCAGCCGGTGCTGCTGCTTGACGAACCGTTCGCTTCGCTCGGACCTGCGCTGCGCGACGATATGCTAGATCTTGTGTCCGAATTGCAGGCGAAGCACGGCATGACCACAATTATGGTCAGCCACCATCCCGATGACGCGCGGAGGATTTCCGGTTCCGTGCTGTTTCTGGAAGCCGGGTGTATTGTCGCGGAAGGCGCGACGGCAGACCTGCTTGGCGACAACCCGCCGGCGCCGATCAAAGCATATCTCGGTAGAACGGGCGGCGAGTGATAACCCTTGTCTGCGCCCGGATGAAGACACAATTACCCCGCACAAGGGGTTTCACTCGATTTGGCCGGCGGCTTGCGGTAGAGCGGGAACCGGATTCAAACGCTGAGATGATGCTGATGGGGATGAGCATGGGTGCGAAACCGGTTAACAGGACCGGATTTCGGCTGACGGCGCTTCGTGCTTGGCCGGCAGTGCCGGTGCTTGCCCTCATCCTGTCGGGCTGCCAGCTGACCAATGGCGCCATCAGCGAACAGGCGTTCCAGCCGTCGCGCAATCCGGTAACGATCGAGACGGTGGAGAAAAATGACAAGCTGGCGGCGATCGCCCGCGCCCAGCATCCGCGCATTCTGGCAACCTATGGCGGCGAATATTCCAACGCAAAACTGGAGCGAATGGTCGCCAAGGTGGTCGGCGATCTGACGGGCGTATCGGACGCGCCGAACCAGACGTACCGGATCACCATACTCGACTCGCCCAATGTCAACGCATTCGCGCTTCCCGGCGGCTATCTCTATGTGACTCGAGGGCTTTTGGCGCTCGCCAACGATTCGGCGGAACTGGCGGCGGTGATAGCCCACGAAATGGGCCACGTGAACGCCAATCACGGCATCGAACGCCAGCGCATGGAAGCCGAGGAGGAACTTGCCACAAAGGTTGTCTCCGACGTGCTGAGCAACGACCGCAATGCCAGGACCGCGCTGGTTCGCGGAAAGTTGCGGCTCGCGCAGTTTTCGCGAAACCAGGAACTCGAGGCCGACGTCATCGGCATCAAGGCTATGGGGGAAGCCGGATTTGACCCATATGCCGCGCCGCGATTCCTGCAGTCGATGGAAGCTTACAGCGGCTTCCGCGCGGTCAGCGGCGCGGAGGATGCCAGCCTGGACTTTCTTGCCTCACATCCTGCCGCACCCCGCAGGATAGAGCTTGCACTGCGCCATGCGCGTGAATTCGGCGCTCCGGGCGTGGGGCGGCGCGACCGCGATTCATATCTTGCCGGAATCGACGGGATGCTGTTCGGTGATACTCCGGATGAAGGCTACGTGCGAGGAACAACCTTTCTGCATCCCGGTCTGGGAGTTGCTTTCTCGGTTCCTGCCGGTTTCATGATCGACAATTCCGCTGAGGCGGTGACCGCGGCCGGTCCGGGCGATATTGCGATTCGCTTCGATGGTGTCGCGGTGGCTAAGCGGACCAAACCGACGGAATACATCAGGAGCGGTTGGGTGGTCGGTCTCGAGGAGAGCAGCATCAGGCCGACGACAATCAACGGTTTGGAGGCAGCGACGGCGCGGGCGCAAGCCGATGGCTGGAACTTCGACATCACGGCTGTACGCGCGGGTGAGCAAATCTACCGTCTGCTGACGGCAGCGCCGCTTTCAAGCACCGGTCTCGACGATGTCGCCCGAAGCGTCGCTTCAAGCTTCCGGCAAATGGGTGAAGCCGAACGGGCCAATCTGAGACCTTTGACGATCAAGGTCGTCACGGTCCAGCCGGGTGATACGGTCGGCAGCCTTGCAGGACGCATGGCAGGCTCTGACCGGCAGCTTGCGCTTTTCAGGTTGCTGAATGCCTTGCCCGCGGGTGCGACGCTATCGGCCGGCGACAAGGTCAAGATCATCGCCGAATAACCGCTTCACATGGGCTTGATACGGGTGACATGCCCCATTTTTCGCCCCGGACGCGCCTCGGCCTTGCCGTAGAGATGGACGAACGAACCTGCTTCCGCGGCGAGGCCGGCAAGCCGGTTCACATCGTCGCCGATCAGATTTTCCATTACACAGTTGGAGTGCCTTGCGGGTGATCCGAGCGGCAAACCGGCGACAGCGCGGATATGTTGCTCGAATTGCGAAACGATACAGGCCGCCTCGGTCCAATGACCGGAATTGTGAACGCGCGGTGCGAATTCGTTGGCGATCAAGGAACCGCCTTCCAGAACAAAAAACTCGAGTCCCAGAACGCCGACATATCCAAGCGCCTCCATGAGCGCGCGGGCTTGCCGACGAGCAGTGTCGGCGGTTTCATCGGAAATGGCGGCGGGAACCGTCGAAGTGTGCAGAATGCCGTCGCGATGGACATTTTGCGCCGGATCGTAGGCAGCGAAATCGCCGGTGCGGCTTCGCGCCGCGATGACAGATATCTCGCATTCGAATGTCACGAAACCTTCGAGAACGAGCGGTACGGCGCCCATATCGTCATAAACACCGGCGTTTTTCGCGGCATCCGCGTCGCGAAACCGCCTCTGGCCCTTGCCGTCGTATCCGAGGCGGCGCGTCTTCAGAATGCCGTTTCCGCCGAATTCGATCAGCGCCGTTGCAAGTTCCGCATCATTGTCGACTTTGCGAAACGGGGCGGTTGTCAGACCGGCCGCGGTCAGGAAGTTTTTCTCGGTCAGCCGGTCCTGGGATACTTCGAGCGCTTTGGGCGGCGGAAAAACCGGTGCGGACGCGGCCAGGCGCTCAGCGGCGAAGACGGGGACATTCTCGAACTCGTAGGTGATGACGTCACAGCTTGACGCCAATTCGTCCAGAGCATCGGGATCGTCATAGTCGGCAACGATCTGACGGTTGGCAAGCTGGGCCGCGGGGCAATCAGGACCGGGTTCCAGAACCACTGTGCGGTAGGATAGCCTGGCGGCGGCCATCGCAAGCATTCGGCCAAGCTGGCCGCCGCCGATGATGCCGATCGTTGAACCGGGCGCGAGCGGAGCCGTCATGCCTCGTCGACCGGAAACTCGGCGACGCCCTGAGCCATCCTGGCGCGATAAGCGTCCAGGTTTTCGGCGACAGTTTTACTGGAAAGGGCGAGAACCGCAGCCGCCAGAAGCGCCGAATTGATTGCCCCGGCCTTTCCGATGGCCAGCGTTCCGACCGGAACACCGGCGGGCATCTGCACGATCGACAACAGCGAATCCTGCCCGGACAACGCCTTTGTCTGGGCCGGTACGCCGAAAACCGGCAACGATGTCATGGAGGCGGTCATTCCGGGAAGGTGGGCGGCGCCGCCCGCGCATGCCAAAATGACCTTGAAACCGTTTTTTCTGGCGTTGCGGGCGAATTCGTAAAGGCGGTCCGGGGTTCTGTGGGCGGAAACGATGCGCGCTTCGTGGGATATACCAAGTTCGTCGAGTGTTTCGGCGGCGTGGCGCATGACCGGCCAATCGGACTGGCTACCCATAATGATTGCGACGTCAGCCATTCTCAGCTTCCCCCATATGCGCGATTGGAAAGGTCGGACTCACGCGATGATGTCGGGGATAATCCGGTCTTCCACCGCCTGCAACCGGTCTTTCAGCGCAAGTTTCTTCTTTTTCAGGCGCTGGATCTGTAACGGATCGCAGCCGGTCTGGATCATCGCCTGGATGGCGGCGTCGAGATCGTTGTGCTCCTGTTTCAGCCGGGCGAATTCGAGGCGGATTTCAGCCTGTTCCTGTTCCGACATGCGTGCAGCTCGATTCGTATTTGGCTTCAGTAAACAAGTGGCGGGTAGCTGGCCGCCCAAACGGCAAACTGGAACGAAAACATTACCATAATCTCTATCGATGGAAAATCCTGCGAACCGACATTCGACAAAGACGGAATCTAATGGCAAACTATTACATGACTGTCGCGAATCGCCCGCGGCGGGCGGATCGCGATGGTCGTTCGAGGAACCTTTATTTTGAAGGAGAATGGCCTATGTCGCTTGCGACCCATATTGCAGAGCTTCAGAAAAAGCACGGTGATATCGAACGGCAAATCGACGAAGCGATGACGCATCCTTCGATTGACACTCTGGAAATCGCTGCGCTGAAACGACGCAAATTGGCGATCAAGGACGAGATCATGAAACTTGAGGATCCCGTAACGCACTGAACGGGCGTCTCAAGGTCAGAGGAAATGGGAGTGCCGGAGGCTTGCGCCTCCGGTAACATAGTTCACTACCGTATCCCTGATTTCGTGCGGGCGCTTGCGCACCCGCCAAGCGGTGGGTTTGCGCCCGGTCGAGACCGGCAATCTATCCCTTCTTGTTTTGCCGGTTAGCGATCAGATCGTCGACAACGGCCGGATCAGCCAAGGTCGACGTATCGCCCAGCGAGCCGAAATCGTCCTCGGCGATCTTGCGCAAAATGCGGCGCATGATCTTGCCGGAACGGGTTTTCGGCAGTCCCGGCGCAAACTGGATCTTGTCGGGCGAGGCGATCGGTCCGATCTCCTTTCTGACATGGGTGACCAATTCCTTGCGAAGTTCTTCCGAAGGCTTTTCACCTGCCATCAGCGTGACATAGGCATAGATGCCCTGGCCCTTGATGTCGTGGGGATATCCGACAACCGCGGATTCGGACACCTTGTCGTGCGCAACGAGCGCGGATTCGACTTCGGCGGTGCCCATGCGGTGACCGGAAACGTTGATGACGTCGTCGACGCGGCCGGTGATCCAGTAGTAGCCATCCTCGTCGCGGCGGCAGCCGTCACCGGTAAAATACTTGCCTTTGTATGTGGAGAAGTAGGTCTGAACGAAACGGTCATGGTCGCCATAGACAGTGCGCATCTGGCCCGGCCATGAATCGATGATGCACAAATTTCCTTCGGCGACACCGTCGAGCACTTTGCCGTCATTGTCGACCAGTTGCGGCTGCACGCCAAAAAACGGCCTGGTGGCGGAACCCGCCTTCAAATCCGTGGCGCCGGGCAACGGCGTGATCAGGATGCCGCCGGTTTCGGTCTGCCACCACGTATCGACAATCGGGCAACGCTGTTCGCCGACGACTTTGTAGTACCACTCCCAGGCCTCCGGATTGATCGGCTCGCCGACCGAACCCAACACGCGCAAGGATTTGCGGGAAGTGCCGGTAACATGTGCGTCGCCGGCGCCCATCAGCGCGCGAATGGCAGTAGGCGCCGTGTAGAAAATGTTGACCTTGTGCTTGTCGACCACGTCCCAGAAGCGGCTGGCGGTCGGATAGTTCGGAATGCCCTCGAACATCAGTGTGATGGCGCCGTTGGCGAGCGGACCATAGACGATGTAGCTGTGTCCGGTGACCCAGCCGACATCTGCGGTGCACCAGTAAATGTCGCCGTCATGGTAATCGAACACGTATTCGTGGGTCATCGCCGCCCAGACCAGATATCCACCGGTCGTGTGGAGAACGCCTTTCGGTTTGCCGGTAGAACCTGAGGTATAAAGGATAAAGAGCGGATCCTCCGCCTTCATCTTTTCCGGCTTGCAGTCGGGTTTCGCCTGAGCCATCTCTTTGTGGTACCAGAGGTCGCGCTTGTCTTTCCAGTCGATCTTGCCGCCGGTGCGGCGCACAACCAGCACGTTCCTGACCTTGGCGCCGGATTTGGCGGCGATCTCGATGGCCTTGTCGGTGTTGGCTTTCAACGGGACGATCCGGCCGCCTCGCAATCCCTCGTCTGCCGTTATGACGAAGTTCGAATCGCAATCGTGAATGCGGCCTGCGAGCGCGTCCGGCGAGAAACCGCCAAAGACAATGGAATGTATCGCGCCAATGCGGGCGCAAGCCAGCATGGCATAGGCTGCTTCCGGGATCATAGGCATGTAGATGGTGACGCGGTCGCCCTTCTTGACGCCATTCGACTTCATTACGTTGGAAAGGCGGCAGACCTGCTCATAGAGTTCGTTGTAGGTGATCTTCTTGTCGTCGTAGGGGTTGTCACCCTCCCAGATGATCGCCGTCTGATTGCCGCGCTTCTTCAAGTGCCGGTCGATGCAATTGTAGGCAATGTTGGTAACGCCATCCTCGAACCATTTTATTTGCACCTTGCCCTTGAACGAGGTGTTCTTGACCTTGGTGTATGGTTTGAACCAGTCGATGCGCTTGCCATGTTTGGCCCAGAATTTTTCCGGGTCCTTCACGCTCTGCTTGTACCATTTCAAATAGGTTTCGTTATCGATCAGGCCATGCTTCTTCCAGGCTGGCTTGACCTTGTGTTTGTGTACCGCAGACATGGTTTCATTATCCTCCTGAACCGGCAATCGATGGTCCCCGATACCCGTAAACCGGCATCGACGGGCTTGTCGCGAACTCTAGTATCAATTCCGCGTGCTTCACAACATTAGACATATGTCCACCCATCCGGCTTTGTGCCGGTCGAAGGGATTGGTTAACCGATCGAGCGCAGAATCCGGTAAAATGGGAGGTGACGCAGGCTAGTGAAAGGAGTTTGTCATGTCCCGGTATGCCGAAACGGAGTTGATGCTGAAAGGCTACGGGCTCACAACAATCGAAGTTCTCTACCACATGCCAGATCACCCGCATGTGCTGCAGAGCTTCCTTTGGCAGACTTACGACATTGCGCCGAAATTTCCGGTGCTTTTCAGGTTCATCGATTTCTGGCGGGAATCCATCGAAGGCCCGCTGCATTCAGTACGCTACACGCACAGGCGTCTGATCTCCCCGTCGGAATGGCGCAATGTCAGCGGGGAACTGGTGCTGCATTAGGAATGTGAACCCGGCCCACAATCACGCCTCGCTTCGAGGCACGGCGGGCGCGGACAGTAACGCTCGGCTGTTGCCCGGTCCCGATACCGGGAGAAATTGAAGCCGCCTGCGATCCCGGGTGCTCAGGCCGTTGGCTCACGATCCCGTCGTCCAGCAAGCCACGCGGACTTTCCATCTCACATTTGGTTTATCTCGCCGGCCAATTGCGATCCGATGCGCGTACGGGATCGTAACAGTGGCGACTACTGCCATGAAGGTACTTGCACGTTGAACGCTTTGGCTTCCTTACGGACACCACTTACGGTACGCCTGACCGGCGACAATTCTCCCGCCCGGACTGTGTGGCGATACGCCTGGAGAATGGGCGGGTGGCATATCGTGGCGTCCGCGGTTCTTTCGTTTTTCGTCGCATTGTTGGCGATCGCCCCGATTGAACTACAGAGGCGCATCATAGATGACGCCATTTTGTCTTCAGACATGAAGCTACTGCTTGTTCTCGCGCTGATGTATGGCGGCGTCCTGATTTCTCATCAGATTGTGAAATACGTGGCCCTGACCTATCGCAGCCTCATTGCGGAAAGCGCGATCAAATACACGCGCAGCCATCTGACGAGTTTGCTGACCGATCGGGACAAATGCGCCTGGAATCCGGATGACAATGCCAGCCATTCGATTTCCATAATAATCTCAGAAGTCGAAAAACTTGGCGCATTCGTCGGTAACGCGTTCAGCAACCTGGCAACAAATGTTGGCATTCTGGTCATGGTCGCCGGATACATGCTGGCGTTGCAGCCAATGCTCGCAGCGTTGGGACTTTTGATGTTTGTGCCTCAGCTCGTGATTGTCCCGTTATTGCAAGCCAAACTGAATAAGCTCGTGGCGAAGCAGGTTCGAATACGCCGCGAACTGGGAAAAAGCGTTGCCGAAATCGCGAAGACAAACGCACGAGGCGTACTGAAGAGCGCGCAACGTCTTTTTCGAAACAAGATGACGTTCGACATGTTGAAATTCGCGCTGAAATCCGCGCTGAACCTGATCAACAACCTGACACCGCTTCTGGCGCTTGGCGTAGGCGGATATTTCGTCATCCAGGGCGAGACCTCGATCGGGGTGGTGGTGGCATTCTTGTCCGGGTTCACGAAGCTATCTGAACCGGCTCGCGGGCTGATCACGTTTTATCGGGATGCGCATCAAGCCTCGGTTCAACACGATGCGATTGCGGAGTGGATCGACAATCTCGCGAAACGGTCGTGATCGAACCAAATTACAGGAAATCGGCAACAGTATGAGAATCTTTGCGACATCCGACCAGCGCCCGGGGGAGCATGCCCGGAACCGGATATCGGCATGAAAAGCATCGCACACAACTTCAATGCGCTCGTGATTGGATCAAACGGCGGCATCGGGAACGCGTTAAAAGCGGCTCTTGAGCAGAATCCGAGTTGTGCGAATGTCGTCGGCCTATCCAGGTCCGTAACCGCTGACTTCGATCTGCGCGACGAGAAAACGATCGAGTCAGCCGCTTGGCGACTGTCAAAGCAACTTGGCTGCTTTCATCTGATCGTATGTGCAACAGGCATTCTCGACGTATCGGGGAACGGTCCGGAGAAATCCCTGGCAGCGCTTGATGCCGGCAGCATGGCAACGGCTTTTGCCGTCAACTCGATCGGGCCGGCCTTGTTGTTCAAACACCTGTCGCCCCTGCTTCCGGTGTCTGGAAAATGCGTTTTCGCGGTACTGAGCGCACGCATCGGGTCGATCGGCGACAACAATCTGGGAGGCTGGTATTCCTACCGGGCTTCGAAAGCAGCGCTGAACCAGATCGTAAAGACGGCGTCAGTCGAAATCGCCAGGAAGCGACCCGAAGCTGTATGCCTTGCGCTGCACCCCGGCACAATCGAAACAAAACTGACCCGCAAGTTGGCGCGCGGGCGGTTCACGCATGATGCTAGCGATGCGGCACAAAACCTGCTGAACGTCATCGACAGCACCACTCCAGAGCGGTCGGGCGCGTTTCTTGCCTATGACGGATCGGTCATTTGCTGGTGAAGCCGCCACCCCCGTTGTGAGTGCGATTTTGGATCACTTCCGCGATCTGTTTTGACTACAAATATTCGTGATCACTTAATTAGCTGTCACTGTGAACCTGGGGGCGGGTGGCTTCGTAAATGAAGCCTTGGAAGTTAACCCCCACAGGAGAGCAAAATGAAAATCTTGAAACTGGCCGCCGCAACGATTGTCGCTACCGGCATAGCAGCAGCGGCCCATGCCGCCGACATTGTAGACACTGCAAAATCTGCCGGATCGTTCAACACGTTGCTGGCGGCGGCGACCGCCGCGGGCCTTGTTGACACGCTGAAGGGTTCCGGTCCGCTGACGGTTTTCGCACCCACAGATGAGGCATTTGCCGCACTGCCGGCGGGCACCGTTGAGGACCTGCTGAAGCCCGAGAACAAGGACAAGCTGACTTCAATTCTCACCTATCATGTGGTTGCCGGCAAGGTTATGTCCACCGACCTGACCGACGGCATGATGGCAAAGACTGTCGAGGGAAACGAAGTCAAGATCGGTCTTTCCGGCGGAGCGATGGTCAATGAGGCGAATATCGTTACCGCAGACGTGGAGGCTGACAATGGCGTCATCCACGTAATCGACAAGGTCCTCATTCCGGGGGCCTAACCGGGATGCTTCGGGGTGCGGGCGGTTTCGCTAGTCCGCACCTCACATTGCCATCATCCCGTCGCGAATTTTGATGTTGGCGAGGTGAGGCCTGACCATCGGCTAGATCCCGGATAGTCAAAACTTTGTCCGCGTATTCTTCCCGAAACCGAACCTGAGAGGAAACCATGAGAAAACTCACTCCGCGGCTGATTTCCGATCTCGCGCACATGGCGATCAAGCAGTCGAAGATACTGCACACGGAAGGCCTTTCCAGGGAAGCACGACTGCTCGCCGGATATGGCCGCGCACTGGCTTTATCCAGCCTTCAGGCAAGTCCGCCGCGCCTGGTGCCTGTCAAAGTAAAACGCTGAGGGAGAAAACCTGCTGATTCGAAATGAAAGGAGAAAAGCATGAATAACGTCCTCGACATGAAGCCTACCATCGATCATCCCGACATTGCGATTGATCGCAAACAGATCATGGCCGCGAATGTTTCGGCATGTCTCGCCGACAGCTATGTGTTGATGATCAAGACGCAGGCTTATCACTGGAACGCGGTCGGCCCGTTGTTTCATCCCATCCATCTGCTGACGGAAGAGCAGTATGAAAACCTGTTCAAGGCAATCGACGAACTTGCGGAGCGCATCAGGGCGCTTGGTTTCCCGGCTCCCTCCAGCATGACGGACCTGATCGGCCTTGCGGAGCTTAGCGAGGACACCGGAAATCCGACGACGGAAGAAATGGTGCACAATCTGATCGCCGACCACGAGACGGTCGTTCGTCGTTTCAGGGGTTCAATCGAAATTGCCGAACAGGGAAAGGATTACGCGACCGCTGACCTCCTAACCGAGCGATTGGCATTCCACGAGCAGGCGATCTGGATGTTGCGGGCAATTGTCACCACATAATGTCAAACGAGTGGGAGAATGCGGCTGGATCGCGAACTGGTTCTTTTACACACGAGCCCCAAAAACCGCTGATCCGACCCTGACGCTGGTCGCTCCGAAGGCGATTGCGGTTTCGTAGTCGCCGGACATTCCCATCGACAGTTCTCTCACGCCCGCCTCGCCGGCGAGCTTGGCCAGCAGGGCAAAATGGGGTCCGGGATTGTCGTCGAAAGGCGGGATGCACATCAGGCCCTCGATGTCGAGGCCATGAACCTCGCGGCAGCGCTTTACGAAATCGACCGCTTCGCGCGGCGCGACGCCCGCCTTCTGCGGTTCTGAACCGGTGTTTACCTGGACATAGAGGCGCATCCTCCTGTTTTGCACCCGCATTTCGGAAGCAATGGCCCTGGCGATTTTCTCGCGGTCGACCGTCTCGATTACATCGAACAGCGCCACGGCATCAGCCGTCTTGTTGGATTGCAGCGGACCGATCAGATGCAGGTCGATATCGGGGAATTCAGCCTTGAGCGCCGGCCATTTTGACTGTGCTTCCTGCACACGGTTTTCACCGAATACGCGCTGCCCGGCCTCAATCACCGGACGAATCTCGGCAGCGCTGAAGGTCTTGGAAACGGCGACGAGACGGGTATGTCCGGGCCGGCGCCCGGCTTCGATGTCGGCGGCGGTGACCCGCGCCTGTACGTCCCTCAAACGCATGACCGCTTCTTCCATTGCCTGATTTCGGCCAGCAGGCCGCCCTTCGATGTTGACGGTTGCGGCAAACCATGGTGAAGGTCCGCCCTCGAATCCTTGGCTTATATCAGGCGAATAACGGTCCATGGCAACCGAACGTTACAATCCGCGCATTTCCGAACCACGCTGGCAGAAGGCGTGGGCCGAAGCGAAGCTGTTCGAAACGGAAAACGACGATCCGCGGCCGAAATACTACGTGCTCGAAATGTTCCCTTATCCGTCGGGCCGCATCCACATGGGCCATGTACGCAACTACACGATGGGCGACGTGGTGGCCCGCTACAAGCGGGCAAAAGGTTTCAACGTGCTGCATCCGATGGGTTGGGACGCGTTCGGCATGCCGGCCGAAAATGCAGCCATGGCCAACAAGGTGCACCCCGGCAAATGGACCTACCAGAACATCGACACGATGCGCAGCCAGCTCAAATCCATGGGATTGTCGCTGGACTGGTCGAGGGAGTTCGCCACCTGCGACGTGGAATACTACCACCGTCAGCAGATGTTGTTCGTCGATTTTCTCGAGAAGGGGCTCGTCGGCCGCAAGGTATCCAAAGTCAACTGGGATCCGGTCGACCAGACCGTGCTCGCAAATGAGCAGGTGATCGACGGGCGCGGCTGGCGTTCGGGCGCCCCGGTCGAGCAGCGCGAACTGGCGCAGTGGGTGTTCAAGATTACCGACTACTCGCAAGACCTGCTCGAAGCGCTGGACGGTCTGGACCAATGGCCGGAAAAAGTGCGGCTGATGCAGAAGAACTGGATCGGCAGGTCGGAGGGGTTGCTGTTGCGCTGGCAGCTCGATCCGGCGACAGCCCCCCCTGACGAAAGCGAGCTCGAAGTCTACACTACCCGGCCGGATACGATCTTCGGTGCCTCCTTCATGGCGATCGCCGCTGATCATCCGCTCGCGAAAAAGGCGGCTGCAGCCAATCCTGATCTCGCGAAATTCTGCGATGAGTGCCGGCGCATGGGGACATCAGTGGCGGCGCTGGAAACGGCCGAGAAGAAAGGGTTCGATACCGGTATCAGGGTCGTGCACCCGTTCGATCCGGCCTGGACGTTGCCGGTTCATGTCGCCAATTTCGTGCTGATGGACTACGGCACGGGCGCCATTTTCGGCTGCCCATCCGGCGATCAGCGCGACCTCGATTTCGCCAACAAGTACGGTCTGCCGGTTGTGCCGGTGGTGATGCCAAAAGGCGGCGACGCGGCGACATTCCAGATCACCGAGGAAGCCTATGTCGACGATGGCGTGATGATCAATTCGCGGTTCCTCGACGGCATGACACCGCAACAGGCCTTTGACGAGGTTGCCGACCGCCTGGCCGCGCAAATGCTCGGCGGCAGGCCGCAGGGCGAGCGCCGGGTGCAATACAGGCTTCGCGACTGGGGTATCTCGCGGCAACGATATTGGGGATGCCCGATACCTGTCATTCATTGCGATGCCTGCGGTATCGTGCCGGTGCCGAAGTCGGAACTTCCCGTCAGGCTGCCGGACGATGTGGAGTTTGACCGCCCGGGAAATCCTTTGGACCGGCACCCGACCTGGCGGCATGTCGAATGCCCGAAATGCGGAAGGGCTGCGCGCCGCGAAACAGACACCATGGACACGTTTGTCGATTCGTCATGGTACTTCGCCCGGTTCACGGCACCCGGTGAAAACAATCCGACCGACCCGGCCGCTGCCAATGCGTGGCTTCCGGTCGACCAGTATATCGGCGGCATCGAGCATGCGATCCTGCATCTGCTCTATTCCCGCTTCTTTACGCGCGCCATGCGCGCTACTGGTCATCTCGATCTCGACGAGCCCTTCAAGGGCATGTTCACGCAGGGCATGGTGGTGCATGAAACCTACCGCGCCGGATCCGGCCAGAATGCCTACTGGGTCGCACCTGCCGAAGTGCGTGTCCAGGAAGCGGACGGGCAGCGCAAGGCGTTCGAAATAGCGACAGGCGACGAAATCGAGATCGGTCCGATCGAGAAAATGTCCAAGTCGAAAAAGAATGTCGTCGATCCTGACGACATTATCACATCCTACGGAGCGGATACGGCGCGATGGTTCATGATCTCCGATTCCCCGCCCGAGCGCGACGTGATCTGGACGGAGGCGGGCGTAGAAGGCGCGCATCGTTTCGTGCAGCGCGTCTGGCGGCTGATCATTGAGGCGGCGCCGGCACTGGCGCCAGCCGCACCGGCTGCGGCGGCGGAAGGTGGCGCGCTCGCCGTATCGCGCGCTGCGCACAAGACGCTGAAGTTGGTGGGCGAGGATATCGAGAAACTGGCCTTCAACAAGGCGGTCGCCCGACTTTACGAGCTGGTGAACACCGTTGCCGGTCCTCTCGGTCAGGTCGCTGGAGGCAATTCAGATTCGGCGATGGTAGGCGCATGCCGGCAAGCTGTCGATTTCCTTGTCGTCATGATTGCTCCCATGATGCCGCATCTGGCGGAGGAATGCTGGGCGGTGCTCGGAAATCCGGGCATGGCGGCGGAAGCACGTTGGCCGCAAGTTGACAATGCGCTCGTGACAGAAAACGAAATCGCATATCCCGTCCAGATCAATGGCAAGAAGCGCGGCGAATTGACAATTGCCCGCGACGCGGATCAAGGTGCCGTCGAACGCGCGGTGCTGGAACTGGGATTCGTCAAGTCCGCGCTTGCGGGCTCAGCGCCCCGCAAGGTCATCGTGGTGCCGCAGAGGATCGTCAATGTCGTTGTCTGACCGCAAAGCACGTTCCGGCACCGGTCTTGCCGCAGCATGGGTGATTGCGACGGCAATGCTGGCGATCGGCGGCTGTACGGTGCGCCCGCTGTACGGCGATGCCGGTCCCGCGGGCGGTCAAGGCGCTTCGGCGGCGCTGGCGTCGGTCGAGGTAAAGCCGGTCTCAACGCGCCAGGCTCTCGAAGTGCGCAATCATCTGATCTTTCTGCTATCGGGCGGCGCGGGACAACCGGCAGCGCCGGCCTATGCTCTCGACCTGACCGTGACGAGCACAACGGTCAATGCGGCAACCGTTCAGATCGCCACCGACAACGAACCTTCCGCAGGCTCGGTGACAGTGAAAGCGGCCTACAGGCTGACGGACGCGGACTCGGGTGATGTCGTGTCGTCAGGCGAAAGGTCGTCGACAGCGTCGTTTGACCGGCTGCGGCAGGAATTTGCGTCCCTTAGGGCCGAACGCGACGCAGAAAACCGCGCTGCCAGGGAACTGGCCGAGTTACTGAAGCTGGCGATCGTGCACGATCTGGAAATGCGCGCCGGCCAGTAGTTTCCGCCAGAACCAAGCCTTCGGAATTTCAGGATGCCTGGACTACCGGTTCGTCCTTCCCGAGCCATTTTTCGATGATCATCTCGATCTTCTGCGAAGTCACCGGCTTGGACACGTAGTCGTCCATGCCGGCGCTCAGGCAACGTTCCCTGTCGCCCTTGAGCGCATGAGCGGTGACGCCGATGATCGGCGTGTGCACGCCGGGCGTATCCGCTTCGGCCTCGCGGATGGTCCGGGTCGCTTCAAGCCCGTTCATTTCCGGCATCGACACGTCCATCAGTATGATGCAAGCCTTGCGCTTGGCATGCAATTCGACGGCGCGTTTGCCGTTGCCAACGATCACAAAGCTGAGTCCGGTCATACCGAGAATATCAGCGAACACTTGCTGATTGACATGATTGTCCTCGGCTACAAGCACATCGAGCTTTTCATCGCGGGACGGACTGGCCGCCCTTGGCGCGGGGCCATGATCAGCCTTTGCCGCTGCCATCTCGCCCAGTTCCCGTTCGCGCCGCATTCTCTCGGCCATGGCGGCAAGCCGGCCGGAGTGAGTGGTTTCGCCATCGCCTTCAACGTGCTTGCTCGGGGATTCATTTTCGGGTTCGGCAGACAGGGGAGCGAGTTGTTCGCCTGTCGGCTCAGATGCGTGTTTGTTTTCCGGTTCGGAAACAAAAACAGGTTCTTCGACAGGCATCCGTTCGGCCATTTCCGCCAACCCGGCCCCGGCGGCAGGTTGCTCTTCGACCTGCGGCGGCGTGTCACCTCGCGCATGCCGGTCCCTGCGCAATACGTCGACCAGCGCATCGAACATGGCTGACGATCGGGCCGGTTTGGTCAGAACAGTCGAGAGGCCGACTTCATTGACGAGCCGGGAGAAATCGGCCTGATCCACCGAGGTCAGCATGATGATCGGCATGCCGGAAAGGCTAGGTTCGGCGCGGATGGCCTTTGCAACCTGTTCTCCATTCATGTCGGGCATCTGGTAGTCCAGAATCACGCAGTCCGTTCCGATACCCTTCGAGTGGCGTTGCTTCAACTGGTGCAGTCCGTCTACGCCGCTGGCCGAGGCGGCGCAGTCGAAACTCCAGCTCTGCAGTTGCTCGAGCAGGATGGCGCGATTGACCGCATTGTCGTCGATGACAAAGATGCGCGCACCGGAAACATCGAGGGGCGGCACCTTTGCCGGTTGTGCATCGGAATGGACCGGCAATTCGATGGTGAACCAGAACTTCGTCCCCTTTCCGGGTGTGCTGTCGAGTTCGATCCGGCCGCCCATCAAGGCGACAAGCCTGGAGGCGATTGCAAGCCCCAACCCGGTGCCCTCGTGTCGACGGGTTGACGACGCGTCAACCTGGCTGAATTTGGTGAAGACAGCTTCCAGCTTGTCTTGCGGGATGCCGATGCCGGTATCTTCAATGACAACGGTCAGTGCCACTGTTTCCGACGAGCCGTCCGCGTGCCTGAAAGTCGTTCCGGAAACATCGACCAGCACATGTCCTTCTTCCGTGAACTTGATGCCGTTTCCGAGCAGATTTGTCAGCACCTGGCGGAAGCGGCCGACATCGCCGACCACAAAGGCCGGAAGCGACGGATCGACCCGGACGATCAACTCGAGATCCTTTTCGGCCGCGCCGGTCGAAACGAGTGCAGCGACGTCCTCGACCGCCTCGGCAAGGCGGAAGGGCTCGGGATCGAGTTCGAGCTGGTCGGCATCGATCTTGGAGAAGTCGAGAATGTCATTGATGATCGTCAGCAGCGCGTTGCCGGATTTGACGATGATATCGGTGAATGTGCGCTGACGGGTGTCGAGATCGGTCTTGGCGAGCAGTTCCGCCATGCCGAGCACGCCGTTCATCGGCGTGCGGATTTCGTGGCTCATATTGGCCAGGAATTCGGATTTCGCGCGGTCGGAGGATTCCGCCTGCTCTCTTGCCTTCTCGAATTTGAGGTTTGTTTCCTTCAGGGTCTCGTGGGCGCTGAAGACCTGACGCGCCATGGGGATCAGTACCAACACGCCGCCGAGCAGAAGGATCACAAACACTGCTCCAGCCGAGGCCAGCAGAGCTTTCTGAATATCGACATAGCTTACGATCATGTCTCCATGGAGAAGGTCGAGCGTGTGCGTGAGACCCGGTTTGATGCGTCGTTTGGCGAGGTCGTTGAGTTCACCGAAAGTCCGCCTTGCGGTAGTGCCGGAGAGATCCTGATAGAGGTCGAGACGGTTGCTCAGCGAAATGACTTCTGCGATGTCCCGCTTGAGGGCGATCTCGCCGTTACCCTCCCACATTGGCCTGATAGCGCCGGGCATCTTGTGGTTTTGCAACTGGCCGGCAAAGGCAATGAGCGCAGGATTGGGCGTGAAGACGGCGTTGCCGTTTTCCTCGGCAGTCAGCCGTGCGCTTTCACCGACAGTGATGTCGCCTTCCACCGACCATTGCAGGGCCCTGTAGAGATGCTGCAGGCTCGCCAGGTCTGCCCGCAAATCCGCTTTTGCCGCGTCTAGGTCGGCGCGAAGATTCGACAAGCTGGTAACGCTGCCATCCGATCCGGCAGCACTGTTACCCTGTGATTTCGCGGATGCAGAGTTGAGATGGGCGATGTGCTGGAGCTGGATCGAACTGTAGAGCAGATCGGACGTCAGTTCGGCCATGTTGCCGAGCGCCGCGCCGAACTGCACCTTGATCTTCTCCTGCTCCAGAACATAGAGCATGAACCCGGTGCCGGCCGAAAGCGCGAGGAACGTGACCGTCAGAATGATGGCAATACGGACACGAAAGTATCCGCGTGTGATTTCGAGAGACATGTGCCCGTCCGCGTGCAAAAACTGTGCCGCAATAATGCGGTAGCAGCGTTAATGCGCGTTTAACGGTATGCGAAACCCGCAGTAGGACCGTAAGCGAGAAACCGGCGAATACGTCACGTCATCCGATCTTCTGACCGGTCTTTGCCCAATCTGCCAGAAACGAATCCAGCCCCTTGTCGGTAAGCGGGTGCTTCGACAATGCGGTCAATGTGGCTGGCGGTATTGTCGCCACATCAGCACCGATCATCGCAGCCTCCCTGACATGATTTACCGTCCGTACCGAAGCGGCCAGTATTTCGGTCTTGAAATCGTAATTGTCGTAGATCGTGCGGATCTCGCCGATAACGTCCATTCCGTTCAGACCAATATCGTCGAGCCGGCCGATAAAGGGCGATATGAACGTCGCTCCGGCTTTGGCGGCAAGTAGCGCCTGGTTGGCTGTAAAGCACAGCGTGACATTGGTTTTAAGCCCCTCGGATGTAAGCTTCTTGCAAGCTTTTAGCCCGTCCATCGTCAAGGGCAGCTTGATGCAGATATTGTCGGCGATTTTCGACAATATAGCGGCTTGGGAAATCATGCCGGCGAAATCCGTTGCCGTAACTTCGGAGGAAACCGGCCCTTTGACAATGCCGCAGATTTCCTTCGTGACCTCGATGATATCGCGCCCCGATTTCATGATCAGCGACGGATTGGTTGTCACGCCATCAACGAGTCCGGTTTCATTGAGTTCGCGGATGGCGTCGACATCAGCTGTGTCGAGAAAGAATTTCATGATCGATCCTCAGCAATTCGGTTGACCTCGTGCCCACCCGGCTTTCCCTTAAATGAAACTCCGGGCAAGGTCACGCCCGATGACGAGAGATTCGGCCGAATTCGACAATGGATTGAGAACGGCTCCGGTGCTGGTGCCGACCCCGGCGCCGGGACCCTACAGTTATGCCGTGCCGGACGGTATGCGGGTCGATCCCGGATCGATCGTCCAGGTGCCCCTCGGACCGAGGCTCGTCAGCGGCGTTGTGTGGGATTCTGGCGGTAGCGAAGTTGATCCGGCAAAACTCCGCCCGATCGAACGGGTATTTGACTGCCCGCCGCTCGATTTCGGCATGCGGCGTTTCATCGACTGGATTGCGCATTACACGATATCCGCGCCCGGCATGGTGGCTCGCATGGTGCTGAGGGTGCCTGCGGCCTTCGAGCCGGAAACGCCAACCGAAGGTATCGTGATCACCGATGTGCGGCCCGAACGTCTGACGGATGCAAGACGGCGTGTCATCGAGACAGCTTCCGACGGCCTGGCATGGACCCGCTCCGGACTTGCACATGCGGCGGGCGTGTCGAGCAGTGTTATCGACGGGCTGCGGGAGCAGGGTGTTTTCTCAACGACTGAGATCCCGCCGCGCCCGGTAGTGCCGCCACCAGATACCGCGGTGTCGGGCGCAACACTATCAGGCGATCAGGCTGCCGCCGCTGCACTGCTCACCGAAGCGGTTTCAGTGGAGGGGTATTCGGCCACGCTGCTGGACGGCGTTACCGGATCGGGCAAGACCGAGGTCTATTTCGAGGCCGTAGCGTCTGCGCTCGACGCCGGAAGACAGGTGCTGATCCTGCTACCCGAAATCGCGCTCACGCAGAGTTTTCTGGAACGTTTCGAGGAAAGATTTGGGGCAAAACCGGCCGAGTGGCATTCCGAACTGCCGCCGCGGATGCGCGAGAAGGTCTGGCGCCAGGTGGCCGACGGCGGGGTCAGGGTTGTCGCCGGCGCCCGGTCGGCATTGTTTTTGCCCTTTGCCGCACTCGGGCTCATCGTCGTCGATGAAGAGCACGATACCGCCTACAAGCAGGAAGACCGGGTTTTCTACAATGCTCGCGACATGGCGGTTGTGCGGGCACATATCGGCGGATTCCCGGTTGTTCTGGCCTCGGCAACGCCTTCGGTCGAAAGCCGCGTCAACGCCGATCAGGGCCGCTACCGGCGACTGGCGCTTCCGGCGCGGTTTGCCGATGCGGCGCTGCCGTCGCTCGAAGCGATCGACATGCGACGGCATCCGCCGATACGGGGCAGTTTCCTGTCGCCGCGATTGACGGCCGCGCTTAGCGAAACGCTGGAAAAGCGGGAGCAGTCCATGCTGTTCCTCAATCGGAGAGGCTATGCGCCATTGACGTTGTGCCGCGTTTGCGGCCACCGGTTCGAGTGTCCAAACTGCTCGAGCTGGTTGGTGGAACACCGGTTTCGCGGGCAGATCGTGTGCCATCATTGCGGCTATCACGAACCGCGGCCGGAGGCTTGCCCGGAATGCGGCACGCTCGATCATCTCGTTGCCTGCGGTCCCGGGGTGGAGCGTATCGCCGAAGAGGTGGTCGCGATGTTTCCCGATGCGCGCACGATCGTCCTTTCCTCGGATATCGCCGGCGGGGTGAAGCGTCTGCGGCTGGAACTGGACGCGATCGCGCGCGGCGAAGCCGATATTGTCATTGGCACGCAACTGGTCGCAAAAGGGCACAATTTTCCCGACCTCACCCTGGTTGGCGTGCTCGACGCCGATATCGCCTTGTCGACCGGAGATCCGCGCGCTGCCGAACGGACCTTTCAGTTGCTGTCGCAGGTGACCGGACGCGCCGGGCGGACAGGCAAACCGAGCAAGGGCATGTTGCAGACCTATCAACCGGACCACCCGGTCATTCGCGCCATCGTTTCGGGCGATCATGAGGAGTTCTATCGGCGTGAAATTGCCGAACGGGAGCGGTCGCATCTGCCGCCGTTCGGACGGCTGGCGGGGATCATCGTTACGGCAGCAAGCCGCAATGAAGCCGAAGGCCATGCGCGCCATCTGAGGGCGGCAGCGCCGGCGGCCACGGAGATACACCTGCTTGGCCCGGCCGAAGCGCCGATGGCCCTTGTGCGCGGCCGTCACCGTTTTAGGCTGCTCGTGCACGGCAGCCGTCAAGCCGATATGCAAGCCTTCATCCGCACCATGCTGGCGAAGGCGCCGCAGGCGCGCGGCAGCGTGCGGGTGCAGGTCGATATCGATCCGCAAAGCTTCTTGTAAAGGAACGGAAGATGAGGTCCGACTTTACAAAGTCTCGTGTGCATGGCTGCATTGCGGCGATGCACTGGCTTTTTGCGACACGGTTGGCGGCTGCGATCTGTTCTATGCTGGCGCTTTGCGCCGGCCCTGCAGTTGCCGCAATGGCGGCCGCCGTGCAGATCGCACCGGTGCTTGCGGATCTGTTCTGGCATCCTGAGGAAACCTATTGCAGGTTCGTACGCGAAGACGCGCCCATGCCGGATCCGGGCAAGCCCGAAACCTGGCGCTATGTGTTCGTCACCGATCTTGTGTCCGACGATCTTGCGTCGACCGAGCGCGGCTACATTCGTCTCGGCGGATTGCTGCGCGAACTGGATTTCCGCTGGCGGCGCGAGACGGAAAAAGGCGAAGTCAGGCGCTACAGGACATTCGGCACTGCGCCGGTTACGGTTGATGTCGACATGCACGCTGGGGAGGGGGAAAAAAGTAAACTTGGCCAAACGATCCTTGTTCACTACACCGGGACCATAGCGCTGACCGGCCGGAATCTCGATGTAAAAATTCCGTTCCGGGGCAGTTGCGGCAATGAACCCGAAAAGAGATAGACAGGTTAAACATCCGGGAGAGCAGTTTGGATTTCGCATTTCCGTGGCCGGTAAGTACCGGCGGCTGGCTGGCATTCGCATCAGCTTCCATCACTGTCCTGTTCGGGCTGATCCTTCTGCTTGCGCCAAAGTTTTCCTATTGGCTGATGCGGCTGCAGACGATGCCGGAATATCCGGAAGCGCTTTCGGAAAGCCGGGCAACCATGGCCGGATTCTATCTGGGTCTCGGATCGAGCTGCATTCTGCTCGATCAACCGTTGCTTTATCTCGCGCTTGGCGCCTCGTGGGGTTTTACCGTGTTCGGCCGCTTGATCTCGATCGCGTTCGACGGGGGCAACAAGCCGTTCAACTGGATTTCGGCCGCCGTCGAAGCACTCCTTGCCGGGTTGCCTCTCGCGATGGTTTTCGGCTACGTTTCCTGAGCGGGACGGCGGTATCCACCCGGCTTTTGCCTTGTGTGCGACAATAGGGACAAAATACGTCTCCGGCAGGCGGTTGCGAGTCGGAAATCCCTGTGCTAGACGGCAAGCGGCTTTCGACCGGGGGATGCGGCCAAGCCCATTATTCGGTCTAAAAATGTCAACAAGGTCAATGATTTAGCCGGACAGAAATGGTCCGGCAACGAATCTTAAGGCCTGTCAAGCAAAGAAAAGACTTTTCGTGGCTCAGACAACCTCGCTTATCTCCGGTGTCGCCCAGCGCTATGCGGGATCGCTTTATGAGCTTGCAGAACAGTCCAGGGCCGTTTCGAAGGTCGAAACGGATCTCGGGCGCTTCGAAACATTGATTGAAGTCAGCGCAGATCTCAAGCGGTTGATCGCCAGCCCGGTATTTTCCGCCGATGACCAGCTTCGCGCCATCTCCGCGGTTGCCGACAAGGCAGGGATTACCGGACTGACGGGCAATTTCCTCCGCGTGGTCGCGCGCAACAGGCGCCTGTTTGCCGTTCCGGGCATGATCAAGGCCTTTCGCCAGATTGCCGCCGAAGCCCGTGGCGAAGTATCCGCCGAAGTTACATCGGCGCATGTGCTGACCGCAGCGCAGGAAAAGGAACTTGCAGCGACGCTGAAAAGCGTCGCCGGCAAAGACGTCGCAATCAACGTGACGGTCGATCCGTCGTTGCTCGGGGGCATGATCGTTCGTATCGGCTCCCGCCAGATCGACACGTCGCTCAAAACAAAACTCAATTCGCTTAAGCTTGCACTGAAAGAGGTCGGCTGATGGATATCCGCGCCGCGGAAATTTCCGCAATCCTGAAAGATCAGATCAAGAATTTCGGCAAGGAGGCTGAGGTCTCCGAGGTCGGACAGGTTCTCTCTGTCGGCGACGGCATCGCCCGTGTCTACGGTCTGGACAATGTCCAGGCGGGTGAGATGGTCGAATTCCCCGGCGGCATCCGCGGCATGGCGTTGAACCTGGAAACGGACAATGTCGGCATCGTCATCTTTGGCGCCGACCGCGACATCAAGGAAGGCGACACCGTCAAGCGGACCGGCGCCATCGTCGACGTGCCGGTCGGCCCGGAACTGCTCGGCCGTGTGGTCGACGCCCTTGGAAATCCAATCGACGGCAAAGGCCCGATCAACGCCAAGCAGCGCGCCCGCGTCGACGTTAAGGCGCCGGGCATCATTCCGCGCAAGTCCGTGCACGAGCCGATGTCGACCGGTCTGAAGGCTGTCGATGCGCTGATCCCGGTCGGCCGCGGACAGCGCGAGCTGATCATCGGCGACCGCCAGACCGGCAAGACCGCGATCCTGCTTGACACCTTCCTGAACCAAAAACCGATTCACGATTCCGGCAACGAGAAAGACAAGCTCTACTGCGTTTATGTCGCTGTCGGCCAGAAGCGGTCGACCGTTGCGCAATTCGTCAAGGTTCTCGAAGAGCGCGGCGCTCTGCCATACTCCATCATCATCGCGGCGACCGCGTCCGATCCGGCGCCGATGCAGTTCCTGGCTCCGTTCTCCGGATGCGCGATGGGCGAATATTTCCGCGACAACGGCAAGCACGCGCTGATCGGCTACGATGACCTTTCCAAGCAGGCGGTTTCCTACCGCCAGATGTCGCTGCTGCTGCGCCGCCCGCCGGGCCGCGAGGCCTATCCGGGCGACGTCTTCTACCTGCATTCGCGCCTTCTGGAGCGCGCCGCGAAACTGAACGAGGACAACGGCGCCGGTTCGCTGACAGCGCTTCCAGTCATCGAAACCCAGGCGAACGACGTGTCGGCCTATATTCCGACCAATGTGATTTCCATTACTGACGGACAGATCTTCCTTGAAACCGATCTGTTCTATCAAGGCGTGCGCCCGGCGGTGAACGTCGGCCTGTCGGTTTCGCGCGTGGGCTCGTCGGCCCAGATCAAAGCGATGAAGCAGGTTGCGGGATCGATCAAGGGCGAGCTGGCGCAGTATCGCGAAATGGCGGCGTTCGCGCAGTTCGGCTCCGATCTCGACGCGGCAACACAGCGTCTGCTCAACCGCGGCGCGCGACTCACCGAACTGCTGAAACAGCCGCAATTCTCGCCGCTGAAAACAGAGGAGCAGGTGGCGGTGATCTTTGCCGGCGTCAACGGCTATCTCGACAAGCTCGCCGTCAATCAGGTTGGCAAGTTCGAGCAGGGCCTGCTTACCCATATGCGCACCGAGGGCAAGGCGGTGCTTGCCACCATCGCCTCGGAGAAGCAGTTGAGCGACGAAACCAGGGAAGCCCTGACGAAGCATATCGACGCTTTCGCCAAGGGATTTGCCTGAGCGGCCTGACGACGGGATAGCAACGAATGGCCTCACTCAAAGACCTCAGGGTCCGCATCGCCTCGGTCAAGGCGACGCAGAAGATCACCAAGGCGATGCAGATGGTCGCTGCGGCGAAGCTTCGGCGCGCGCAGGAAGCCGCAGAGGCAGCCCGACCCTACTCGCAGCGCATGGGCGCGGTGCTGGCCAATATCGCCTCGGCGGTGACGAGCGGCGCCGATGCGCCCAAGCTGATGACCGGAACGGGCGCCGACCAGGTGCACCTGCTCGTCGTCTGCACGGCCGAACGCGGGCTTTGCGGCGGTTTCAACACCCAGATCGTGCGGCTGGCGCGCGAACATATCCGCAAGCTTCAAGGTGCCGGCAAAACGGTGAAGATACTGTGCGTGGGCAAGAAGGGCGCCGATCAGCTTCGCCGGGAGCACGGACAACTGATCATCGACCGGGTCGACCTGCGTGAAGTCAAGCAGATCGGTTTTGCCAATGCCGATGCCATCGCCAAGAAGGTGATCGGTCTGTTCGACGAGGGCGGATTTGATGTCTGCACGCTGTTCTATTCCGAGTTCAAGTCGGTGATTGCGCAAATCCCGACCGCGCTGCAGGTCATTCCGGCCGGCGCTCCGGAAGCCGACAAGGAAGCCGAGGAGGCGATCTCGGCTGGAGTTGCGGTTTACGAGTACGAGCCCGAAGCTGGCGACATTCTTGGCGACCTGATCCCGCGCAATATCGCGGTGCAGATCTTCAGGGCGCTTCTGGAAAACGCCGCTTCGGAACAGGGCGCGCGCATGTCGGCGATGGACAACGCAACACGCAATGCAGGTGAGATGATCGACAAGCTGACGATTACCTACAACCGTCAGCGGCAGGCGCAGATCACCAAGGAACTGATCGAAATCATTTCGGGCGCCGAAGCGCTCTGAAAGTTACGGAAAAAGGGTAAGAAAGATGGCCAAGGCAGCTACCCCGGCAAAGAAACCCGCAGCAACCAGGAAGCCGGCTGCAAAGAAGACCGCTCCGGCCAAGGCCGCGGCGGCGACGGTCAAATCGGCGGCGAAAGCCAAGGGCGTGACGGGAAGCGTGACGCAGGTTATCGGCGCCGTCGTCGACGTACGTTTCGACGATCACCTGCCGGCGATCCTGAACGCGCTGGAAACGGACAATGGCGGCAACCGTCTCGTGCTCGAAGTGGCTCAGCATCTGGGCGAGAACACGGTGCGCTGCATCGCCATGGACTCATCTGAAGGCCTGGTTCGCGGCCAGCCGGTCGTCGATACCGGATCGCCAATCATGGTGCCGGTCGGCGATGAGACGCTCGGGCGCATCATGAACGTGATCGGCGAACCGGTGGACGAGGCCGGCCCGCTCAAGACCAAGGCAAAGCGCGCCATCCACCAGGACGCGCCGGAGTATGTCGAGCAGTCGACCGAAGCGGAAATCCTGGTCACCGGCATCAAGGTCGTTGACCTCCTTGCTCCATACGCCAAGGGCGGAAAGATCGGCCTGTTCGGCGGCGCCGGCGTCGGCAAGACCGTTCTGATCATGGAACTGATCAATAACGTTGCCAAGGCGCACGGCGGCTATTCGGTGTTTGCCGGTGTTGGCGAGCGCACTCGCGAGGGTAACGATCTTTATCACGAGATGATCGAATCGGGCGTGAACAAGCATGGCGGCGGAGAGGGCTCCAAGGCGGCACTGGTCTACGGCCAGATGAACGAGCCGCCCGGCGCACGCGCCCGCGTGGCGCTGTCGGGCCTGACAGTCGCCGAGCATTTCCGCGATCAGGGCCAGGACGTGCTGTTCTTCGTCGACAACATCTTTCGCTTCACCCAGGCCGGTTCTGAAGTGTCGGCCCTGCTGGGCCGCATTCCCAGCGCCGTGGGTTACCAGCCGACGCTCGCTACCGACATGGGCCAGATGCAGGAGCGCATCACCACCACGAACAAGGGCTCGATCACCTCGGTGCAGGCGATCTACGTTCCCGCCGACGACCTGACGGACCCGGCGCCGGCGACATCGTTTGCCCACCTCGACGCGACAACGGTGCTCAGCCGCGCGATCTCGGAAAAGGGCATCTATCCGGCGGTGGATCCGCTCGACTCGACTTCGCGCATGCTAGATCCGATGATCGTTGGCGAGGAGCATTACCAGGTTGCTCGCCAGGTTCAGTCGGTGCTGCAGCGCTACAAGTCGCTGCAGGACATCATCGCCATTCTCGGCATGGACGAGCTTTCCGAAGAAGACAAGCTGACGGTCGCCCGCGCCCGCAAGATCGAGCGCTTCCTCAGCCAGCCGTTCTTCGTGGCCGAGGTGTTTACCGGCTCGCCCGGCAAGCTCGTCGACATTGCCGACACGATCAAGGGATTCAAGGGCCTGTGCGCCGGCGAATACGATCATCTTCCCGAAGCCGCCTTCTACATGGTCGGCACGATCGAGGAAGCGGTCGAGAAGGCCCAGCGCCTGGCCGCGGAAGCGGCCTGATAGGTGAATGGTCAATAGTGAATGGCGAATGGAGGCAGGGAATAGGTATTCGTGAGTGAGGAGAAGCGGCCTTCTGGCCATTCGCCAATCACAATTCACCGTTCACTGAAATCACATGGCAGACAGCTTCAAATTTGAACTGGTATCGCCCGAGCGCCTGCTCGTTTCGGAAGATGTGACCGAAGTTGTCGTTCCGGGCACCGAAGGCGAGATGACGGTTATGGCCCGGCATGCGCCAGTGATGACCAGTGTCAAGCCGGGTGTGGTGTCCGTGAAGACGGCTTCGGGTTCGCAGGACAAGTATGTCGTGTTTGGCGGGTTCGCCGACATCCTGCCCGATACGCTGACATTGCTCGCCGAATCGGCGGTATCGGTTGCCGACCTCGACCGGGACGACCTTGCGCAGCGCATCCAGAACGCCAAGGAAGACATCGCCGACGCCAAGGACGAGGAATCGAAAGCCAAGGCGGTCGAGCGGCTTGCCCAGCTGACCACGCTGCAAAGCGGATTCGCATAAGGTCCATTTTGTTCGGGAAGTTTGTGCATCGCGACGAGTACTGAAGCCGGGCCGATGAGCCCGGTTTTTTCTTTAGCGGTTTTGCCAACACCTAGATCGTCAACAATCTTGCCCCGCCAGGGGATCGAACGCGGCAAAGCCGCAAAGCGGCGTTACAAGACCTTTGGCCGCTGTTCTGCGACCTCAATTTCACGGTGATAAAATTTGGCGCTCCGCGCGCCATTTCTCAGGGCATCATCGCCGTCTTCGCGGTTTTCGAACCTGAGATGCCCGATAGGCTTGAAACCGTACTGCTGCGATCTATTTGCGGGCTCGAGCGGTCTGCTGGCAGACAACGAGCTGATTTGAATTCTGCGGTCCGAAACGTCGCCAGGACATATGGGTGAGAAATCCGTCGTTCACCCATTTGATCCACATCATTGTCAATCAACCAAACCAAATTGACAATGAAACATGCTGATCGGTCCAGTTGGAGGAATTCCATATGTCTGTTCGCGCCATCGTTGCAGGTCTGGTCGTATTTACCGGATCAATCTTCGCGTCTTCAGCCAAAGCCGAAGAAGGATGGGCGACCAGGGCCGTGAACATGCGCACTTGCGCGAGCGTGCGCTGTCCGAAGATTTTGACAATCCCAGCGGGAGCGCGGGTTTGGGTCTACTATTGTGATCGGTGGTGCAGAGTGCGTTTTGCCGGTCGTCGCGGCTATGCCTATGGCCGATACATCGAGATTGCCGGATACTATCGCCCGCCGACGATCATCATACCGCCGCCAATATTCAGGCATCCGCCGATATTCCATCCGCCACCGAGATACCGGCCTCCGCGGAGGTATCGTCCGGTAGCACCCGAATGTCCCCTCCCGTTTCCCAGCGAATGCAAGCCATTGCCGCCGGTGATTCGTCCTGGTGTCCCGGAAACAATCGTTCCTGACGACATGGATCGCGACTACCCGCCGAATTACAGGCAGCCTTCCGACCGGTTCGGGCCGGTTTATCCGCCCGGGAACTTCCTGCGGCGCCGTTGAACTGAAAACAAGCTTGGAGCTTTGTGCAGGCGGTCTCTCGAGAGCTGCAATGGTGCCATTAGTGATATGGAACCCCATTTCGAAAGGACCATGCCTGACAATCGGCGGTTGACAACCGTCCCGGCGTGTCCCTCATCGGTGACGCATATACGGGGCTAGCGACCGGGAGGCCCGAGGTGCTTGGAACCGGCCGGGTTGCCTCGACCAATGGCGACAGTCATTTCCGGGCGGATCAGCATCGGAACAACAATGCCATTCCATCAGCTTCAGCGATGCCGGCCGGGAAGGGCGGACGGGTAAGCCTTTCCGAATTTTCCGGGCAGCCAGTACCCGGGCAACAAGTAATCCGTGATACCGGCTGCGAAATGGAGCGTTATTGTCCCATAGTGTACTCTGACTGAATTGCCCGGCATCCGGCGATTTTTCCCTCATCGGCGGGCAAAGCTATCTGCGGGCCGCCGGAGTATCCTCCGGAAATTCCTGCGGCCTGTTCAATACCTCCGAAGTACTCGCCTTTGTTCCCTTCAGGACCGCCGATTACGCGCGACATCCATCGGGCTCCGTCGGTTCGATTGGCGATACAGAAGAAAGGAGGCACATCGGGAATTCCGTCAACCAGCCCACCGGTTCCTGCACATTTGCCAGACGCAGCAAGTTCCGGATTTCGATCGTCCGTTACATAGGTCCAGTCTAGTTTCCAGACCCAGGCCATGTCCTTGTCGGTTGTTCTGTAATACTCGATTTCACCAGTCCAACAAACGATGCCGGATTCCTTGGTAGACTCGGAATACACAGTTGTTGGCGTGAGCAATATCAGGCCTGCCGCTGCTGAGGAAATCAGACTGCGAGAATTCGCGAAATATTTCATTTTCTCCTCCCATTGCAGGTGGCATGAAGGAGGTTCGGAAGCGATTTCTTGTGAATATCCTGACAATCCCCCTCCACATCGCATTATAACATATTTTAGATAATTCTAAAAGTGGACTATGCTATTGAATACAATCGCCGATCAAAATAGACCGTTTTACTTTTTTCACTATTGAAAGATTGGTATGCCGCCGTAGCGATGTCTTGGTTCAGTGAAAACGGAGCATCAATGTCCAGTCGGCTCAAATGCATGCGCTACCGGATGCGGCGCAAAGATTATTCTATGATTTCACTTGCCGGCCCTGATGTATCTGGCGGAGAGGGAGGGATTCGAACCCCCGATAGAGTTGCCCCTATACCGCATTTCGAGTGCGGCGCTTTCAACCACTCAGCCACCTCTCCGTGATATGTGGTTGCCCCCGAAAGGGAAGTGCGGCGCCTAGATAACGGCTGGCCGCCCGGCGCACAAGTGGGAATTTCCCTTGCTGATGCGCGGGCCGGTTCCCGACGGAATTCCGACATGTGTAAAAGGTTTTGGCGCTGGTTTGCTTGACATTTCGCGCAGCCTTCGGCATGAGACCGCGAGCATTCGGCGCGGGATCAATTCCGCGCCGATGATGCTTTGAAGAAAAGAACCCGAAACGACTGACAAAAAGACGGCCGGAACGGCGGTTGACCCGTTTCATGAGCCGGACGGAACATGCGAAAGGCAAGAATGATGTTCGCAGTCATAAAAACCGGCGGAAAGCAGTATCGCGTTGCCGCCGAAGACCTGTTGAAGGTTGAAAAGGTAGCCGGAGAAACCGGAGACATCGTGGAATTCGGCAACGTTCTGGTTGTCGGCGAAGGCGAAAACGCGGCCATCGGCACGCCGTTCGTGGCTGGCGCCATGGTGACAGCCGAAATCGTCGAACAGACCCGCGGCCCGAAGGTGATTTCGTTCAAGAAACGCCGCCGCCAGAATTCGCGCCGCACCCGCGGACACCGGCAGCTTTTGACGACCGTGCGCATCTCGGAAATCCTGACCGGCGGCGCCAAGCCGTCGAAGAAAGCCGCCGCGAAGAAAGAAGCGCCGAAAACCGAGGCCAAGGCAGAAGCGCCGGCCAAGAAGGCAGCGCCCAAGACCGAAGCCAAGAAGGATGATGCTTCTGCGGCTACCGCACCGCTGTTCAAGGCGCCGAAGGGCGACGGCGATGACCTGACCAAGATCAAAGGCATCGGTCCGGTTGCGGCCGGCCAGCTCAACGAGCAGGGCATCACCACTTTCGCCCAGATCGCCAAGCTTTCGGACAAGGACATCGCCCGCATTGACGAGGCGATGCCGTTCTCGGCCGAACAGATCAGCGACTGGCGCGAGCAGGCCAAGGAACTGGCCAAGTAGGCAGAGCTTGAATTAAGGCGCGTTTGTGCGCATAAGGTCACGAAAGCGTCGAACAATCGACGCGAAGGAGAATTGAGATGGCACACAAGAAAGCTGGCGGTTCGTCGCGCAATGGCCGCGATTCGGAATCCAAGCGCCTTGGCGTGAAGAAATTCGGCGGCGAGAAGGTGATCGCCGGCAACATCATCATTCGTCAGCGCGGAACCAAGTGGCATCCGGGCACGAATGTCGGCATGGGCAAGGACCACACGCTTTTTGCGCTTTCGGATGGTTCCGTGGCGTTCCAGAAAAAAGCCAATGGCCGCACCTATGTGTCGGTAAACCCGATCATGGAGGCAGCGGAGTAGCCGGTTCCGCGATTTCAAACACCGGCGTCCCATCTCGGGCCCGGAAGTTTGAAAGCCAAAAATGGCAGAAGAATCGAAGGGGAGATGGGCCGCCATCTCCCCTTTTCTTTCTGCTGTTGGAGGTTGTCATGGAAGTTCTGGTCACAAAGAGGTTGACGCTGAGGTCTCCGCTGGAGGTCGATGCGGACGACATCGCGCTGCACCTCGCTAACTGGAACGTAAGCCGGATGCTGGCGCGGGCGCCGTTCCCGTACGATCGCAAGGACGCCGAAGAATGGATCGCGCGTTGCCAAGCCGCCGGCAAAGGCAATCTCTTCTTCACAATCCACCGCGAACGGCTGATTGGCGCTGTTGGAGTGGAAGGCGGACCGATGGCGCCACGGCTTGGATACTGGCTAGGCGAAGCCTGGTGGGGCAAGGGCTACATGAAAGAGGCCGTCGGCGCTGTACTCGGCCATGTCTTCGAGTTGTGGCCGGACGCGGAAGTCACCTCGACGGTTTTTGCCGACAACCCGGCTTCGCTGAAGCTGCAGCAACACCTCGGCTTCAGGGTGACTGGCGGCGGCGAGCAGTACTCTGCCGCGCGCGCGGCGATGGCGCCCAGCCTTCACACGAAGCTGATAGCGACCGGTTTCACCGGCTCGACGGGGGTGGTCTACGATGTTGCCGCCTGACGCCGGTACGACGGGATCAGGACAGTTTGGAACGGATCGGGCGATGGCCGATCCGTTCCGGCACGATGCTCTATTTCGCCGCCGCATCATGTGCCAGAGGCGCGCGGAAGATCAACTATTTCGCCGATGCCGACGCCGATATGGACAAACAAACCCACTCAATCACATTCACGAAACTTACCGGGCCGCGAGATTTTCGGACAGGCGCTATCGTTTCTTTTTCGGTCATGCGATAGAGCACCGCGTTCGTCACTTCAACTCGCCCCGGCCAGATGGCACGGCAGTAGCATTATGAAATTTCTAGATACCGCAAAGGTCTATATTCGTTCCGGCGACGGCGGCGCCGGGTCGGTCTCGTTCAGACGCGAGAAGTTCATCGAGTTCGGCGGTCCGGATGGCGGCGATGGCGGCCGCGGCGGCGACGTGTGGGTCGAAGCTGTCGACGGGTTGAACACTCTGATCGACTATCGCTACAAGCAACACTTCAAGGCCAAGACCGGCATGCATGGCATGGGGCGGCACAAGACCGGCGCAAAAGGCGCGGACATCGTGCTCAAAGTGCCCGCCGGCACTCAGGTTTTCGGGGAGGACGACGAAACGCTAATCTGCGATCTCGTCGATGTCGGCGACCGCTTTTTGCTGGCGAAGGGCGGCAATGGCGGTTTTGGCAACATGCATTTCAAATCGTCGACCAACCGGGCGCCGCGGCGGGCCAATCCCGGCCTGCCGGGCGAAGAACGCACCATAAGGTTGCGATTGAAACTGATCGCCGATGCCGGTCTGGTGGGCCTGCCGAATGCCGGCAAATCCACCTATCTGGCGCGTGTCACGGCGGCAAAGCCGAAAATCGCGGACTATCCCTTCACCACGCTCCATCCCGGCCTTGGCGTTGCGCGCATCGACGGACGCGAATTCGTCATCGCCGATATTCCGGGGCTGATCGAGGGTGCGCATGAGGGCGTCGGCATCGGCGACCGGTTTCTGGGCCATGTCGAGCGTACACGAGTGCTTTTGCACCTTGTCTCGGCACGCGAAGCCGATCCGGTTGCCGCCTATCGCACGGTTCGGCACGAGCTCGAGGCCTATGCGCACGGATTAGGCGAGAAACCGGAAATCCTGGCGCTGTCACAGGCCGATATCCTCGATGCGAAAATGCGGGAGGAAATCCGGTGCGCATTGGAAAAAGCGAGCGGTGGCGAAGTTATCGTCCTTTCGGCTGCTACCGGCGAAGGCGTTGAAACGTCATTGCGCCGGCTGATGGAGGTTATTGCCGAAGCCCGTGCCGCGAAAGAGCCCGAAGCGGCCGATTCCCGCTGGCAGAAGCTGGATGACGCGTCATGAAACCGCTCCACGACTACCGGCGCATATGTGTAAAGGTCGGCTCTTCGCTGCTGGTCGATTCCAGCACCGGGCTGAAGCGAGATTGGCTCGCTTCGCTCTGCGCTGATGTCGCGGGGCTGACGGAAGCAGGCAGCGAAATGATGATCGTGTCGTCGGGGGCCATCGCGCTTGGCCGCACGATTCTCGGTCTGGGTGCACGAACGCTGAAGCTGGAGGAAAGTCAGGCAGCGGCGGCGGCCGGACAGATCGCGCTTGCCCGCGCGTGGTCCGAAGCGCTCGGCCAGCATGGTCTGACATCGGGTCAGGTCCTTGTCACTCTCGGAGACACGGAAGAGCGGCGGCGCTATCTAAATGCGCGTGCGACAATCTCGACGCTTCTGAAGCTGAAAGCCGTACCCGTTATCAATGAAAATGACACCGTTGCCACTTCGGAAATTCGCTATGGCGACAACGATCGTCTCGCTGCCCGCGTTGCGACGATGATGGGTGGGGACCTTCTGGTGCTGCTTTCGGATGTCGACGGCCTGTACACGGCGCCACCCGCGCACGATCCGAGTGCCCGTTTCATCGACGAAGTAAAGGAAATCACGCCTGAAATCGAGGCAATGGCAGGCGATGCCGGTTCGGGGCTGTCGCGCGGTGGCATGCGCACCAAACTCGATGCCGGGCGTATCGCTACCGAAGCGGGCACGGAAATGATCATTACTTCCGGCACACGACTTAATCCGCTTGCCGCAATCTCGAATGGTGCCCGGGCAACCCATTTTCATGCTTCGGCGCGTCCCGTGAAGGGCTACAAAACGTGGATCGCAGGAAATCTGGAACCAGCTGGCACACTGACCATCGACGATGGCGCGGTCAGGGCGCTGCGCGGTGGCAAGTCGCTTCTGCCCGCCGGCGTGACGGCTGTTGCAGGCAGTTTCCTGCGCGGCGACACCGTTGCGGTGAAAGACGGGCGCGGCAGGCTGATCGCCCGCGGCCTTGTTGCCTATGACGTCTCAGATGCCTTAAAGATTGTCGGGCTGAAGAGCGGTGAAATTTCCGACCGGCTGGGCTACGAGGCGCGGTCGGCCATGATCCATCGCGATGATCTCGTCATGGCGGGCGCAACGCTGACCGCCGCAACGGATAACGGGACCTGAACCATGCTCGAAAAAACCGCCGGGAACAGTACCGATATCGCCGGTCTGATGGCAGAGATCGGCGCAAAGGCGCGGGTTGCGGCACGACAGATCGCGACTACATCCACGACAATGAAGGACAATGCGCTGGCCGGAATGGCGATGGTCATCGAGCACGAGGCCGAAACCATCATTGAGGCCAACCGCAAGGATCTCGAGGCGGCGGGAAATGCCAATATCTCCGCCGCTTTCATCGACCGGCTGACGCTCACCGAGGAGCGGATCCAGGCAATGGCCGAAGGCATTCGCGCGATTGCCGACCTCGACGATCCCGTGGGCGACGTGATCGCCGCATGGGAACGGCCGAACGGGTTGAAAATCGAACGTGTGCGGACACCGCTCGGCGTTCTCGGCGTCATCTACGAGAGCCGGCCAAACGTGACAGCCGACGCGGCGGCGCTGTGCCTGAAATCCGGCAATGCGGTAATATTGCGAGGCGGTTCCGATTCTTTCCATTCATCTCGCGCCATCCATCGCTGCCTGATCAACGGGCTTGAATCGACAGGTCTCCCGGCAGCGGCAATCCAGCTGGTTCCGGTGACCGACCGCCAGGCTGTGGGCGAGATGTTGAAAGGGCTCAACGGGGCAATCGACGTGATCGTGCCGCGCGGTGGCAGGGGGCTGGTCGAACGCGTGCAAAAAGAAGCGCGCGTTCCGGTCTTCGCGCATCTGGAAGGCGTCTGCCACGTCTATATCGATCAGTCGGCGGACCTGCAGATGGCGATCGAGATCGCCGTCAATTCCAAAATGCGCCGCACCGGCATATGCGGGGCGGCGGAGACGATCCTGATCGACCGGCAGGCAATCGGCACGCACATGAACCGCGTGCTGCAGGCACTTGCCAACGCCGGTTGCGAAATTCGGGGCGACGAAGATGTGAAACGTGGGTTTCCCCCCGCAAATCCCGCGACGGAAACCGACTGGTCGACGGAATATCTGGACGCAATCGTGTCAGTGGCTGTCGTCGATGGCGTTGACGGCGCGATCGAGCACATCAAGCGGTACTCATCTGGACACACGGAAGCCGTGATCGCCCGGGACAGGAAAGTCGCCGACCGCTTTTTCCGGGAAATCGATTCGGCGATCCTTCTGCACAATGCCTCGACGCAATTCGCAGATGGCGGCGAGTTCGGCATGGGCGCGGAAATCGGGATTGCGACCGGCAAGATGCACGCACGCGGGCCGGTTGGCGTCGAGCAACTGACCTCGTTCAAATATTGCGTGCGCGGAACGGGCCAGACCCGGCCTTGAATCCGGCGTCGTCACAGCCAAAGGCAGTCGGCGCCGCGTTTCTGCGCATGCCGCACGCTGCCCGCGGGCTTTCTGTCGGGCTATTCGGGGGCTCTTTCAACCCACCTCATGCGGGACACCGGCTGGTCGCCGAAATTGCGCTCAGGCGGCTGAAGCTCGATCAGCTCTGGTGGATGGTCACGCCTGGAAATCCGCTCAAGGACGGCGGGCAGCTCGAACCGCTCGCGCGACGGCTGGAGCAATCGGAACGGATCGCCGACGATCCGCGCATTCGCGTGACGGCTTTCGAGGCCTCCCACAATGTCCGTTACTCCGCGGATACGGTCAAACTGGTCACCAGCCGCAATCCGGGCGTCAATTTCGTCTGGGTGATGGGTGCCGACAATCTGAAAAATTTCCACAAATGGCAGCGCTGGCGCTGGATTGCCGACCGAATTCCGATCGCCGTAATTGACAGGCCGGGTTCGACGCTTTCCTTTCTTTCCTCGATCATGGCCAAATCGTATGAACATGCCCGGCTGGACGAGGAGGATGCGGCCCTGCTTGCGCACCGGCAAGCGCCCGCCTGGACGTTCATCCACGGCCCACGTTCCTCGCTGTCTTCAACGGCGCTCAGGATTGGCGCTGAAACCGGAAAGTCCCAGGCGACAGCGGCACATTCCACCCTGCCGGACGAGGCGGAAAACCGGGCCGCGCGAGGCAAAGAAGGCGATGGTTCTTTCAGATAGTTTTACGGATTGTCTTGAATCCTTAAGATTTTCCTGCATATCCTGTAGTGCGCCCGGAGCGGTATCCGGGTGAACCCGTTGTTCTTGCCAGGAAAGGAAAAGTTCTGAGAACAGCAAATACGCGGAAGGAATCCCTTGATCCTTCACCGGCCGAAATGAGCGTTCAACACGACTCATCTGCGGCACTCAACATGGTCCTTGCCAGTCTCGAAGACTCGAAGGCCGAAAACATCGTTCCGATCGACATTCAGGGCAAATCCAGCCTCGGTGACTACATGGTGGTCGCTTCCGGGCGGTCGCACCGGCATGTGTCCGCAGTGGCGGATCACCTGCTGAGGGCGCTGAAGGACGCCGGTATGGGAACAGCACGAGTCGAAGGGCTGCAAAGCGCCGACTGGGTGCTGATCGACGCCGGCGACATAATCGTGCATGTTTTCCGGCCGGAAGTCCGCGAGTTCTACAACATCGAGAAGATGTGGCTGGCGCCCGATCTTGACGAGCAGACCGTGCACTAGGCTGCAACGGCCGGAACAAGGTGCGTATAACCATTCACGCGGTCGGGCGATTGAAACGCGGCCCGGAAGCCGATCTTTGCGACCGCTACTTGGATCGCTTTGCCAAGGCAGGACCATCCCTCGGCCTGGAGTTTGCGGGCCTGCTGGAGACGCCTGAAAGCCGCCATCGGGACATTCAAAGCCGACGCCGCGAGGAAGCGGCAAAGCTGCATTCGATGCTCGAGCGCGGCGCAACGCTCGTCGTGCTGGACGAGACGGGAAAAAATCTCGATTCGCAAACATTAGCCGCTGGGATCGGCGGCATACGCGATAGCGGCGTTCGCGATTGCGTGTTCGCCATCGGCGGACCGGACGGCCACGATCCGGAACTGAAGGCCAAGGCGAAACTGGTGCTGTCGTTCGGCAAGCTTACCTGGCCGCATCAGCTTGCGCGAATCATGCTGGCCGAACAGCTCTACAGGTCGGCGACGATTCTGTCGGGCCACCCCTACCATCGCGCCTGACCGGCGACTGGATACCCTGCAGACGGGTCGTCTGTCGCCGGGATTTTGACATATTGGCCGGCAAACAGGGTAACAAAGCGATGGGAGAGGCGTATCTACGTCCTTGGCATTTGGTTAGCGTATCCTTTACGCCATGCCCTTAGGATCAGAATCCCGGGCTTGCACACAGACGCAACGACATGAAGCGGATCGACTTGGACACCAGGGTAGTCAAAAACGGTCTGGCACAAGTGCTGGCGGCGATTTGCTGCTCGGCCTGCGTTGCGCTTGCCGCGATCCCGGCGTCTGCCCAATCGCCGGCGGAATCGCCGGCGGACCTGGAAGCGCGCAACGCCGAGAACCGCCGTGAATATGAGGAAATCAGGCAGCGAATCAGCCTTTCCGACGAAAAGCTGAAAGCCATGGAAGACGAGATCGCCGCCATTCGAAAGGACAACGCCAGCCTGACCGCGGCGCTCATCCAGGCCGCGAAAACCGAAAAGAAGATTTCCGAGGATATCGAGGATATCGAGGCGCGGCTCGACACGCTTAGATCGCGCGATTTCGACATACGGACTTCGCTGAACCTGCGCCGCGGCATACTGGCCGAGGTACTGGCAGCGCTGCAACGCATGGGCCTGAATCCCCCGCCGGCATTGCTGGTCAAGCCGGAGGATGCGCTGGCTTCGGTCAGAAGCGCCATCCTTCTGGGCGCGGTCGTGCCCGAAATGCGCGCGGAGACCGAAATTCTGGCCGCCGACCTGAAATCGCTCGCAAGAATTACGGCGTCGATATCCGAAGAGCGCAAACGCCTGGTCGACCGAATCAGCGAGCAGGTCGCCGAGAAGAAACGGCTCGGGCGGTTGCTCGCCGAACGCAAGCAGGTTCAGGCGCAGTCGGAAGCGGAGATCGAAGCCGAGAGGCGCAAGGCCGAAGAACTGGTCGGAAAAGCCGAAGACCTTCAGGACCTGATCGCCTCGCTCGAATCCGAAATCGGCAGTATCCGCCGAGCGCAGGAGGAGGCCCGCCGCGCGGAGGAGGAGCGCCGGAAGCGCGAAGCGGAGCTGGCGAATCGCCCTGTGCCGCGCGAGAACAGACTTGGCAGCGGCGAACCGTTCGGCAGACTTAAGGGCAAGCTTGCCCTGCCTGCTGCCGGTAGCATCGTTGCGCACTTCGGCGCCACTGACGGCGTGGGCGGCCTGCGGACAGGCGACACCGTTCAAACACAATCGGGAGCTATTGTTACCGCACCGGTTGACGCGATCGTGCTATACTCGGGACCGTTCCGTTCCTATGGACAAGTATTGATCCTGGATGCGGGCGATGGGTATCATGTCGTGATGGCCGGAATGGACCGAATCAACACGGCGCTTGGCCAATCGGTTCTTGCCGGCGAACCGGTTGGAGCGATGGGTGAGGTTCGCCTGGCCAGCGCGGTCATGCAAAATGCTGAGAATGCCAATCCGGAACTATATATAGAGTTCCGAAAAGACGGAAAACCGGTTAACCCCGCCCCATGGTGGGCCGAAAGACGAACTGGAAGGACTGGAAATGATTCGTAAGGTTTCGCTTCTTGCCGCAGGCGCGCTCATGGGCGCATCGGCCTTCAGCCTGATAAACGCCGCGCCCGGGTACGAAGCGAATGCAGCCGGGTCGGAAACCTACCGGCAACTGGCGATCTTCGGCGATATCTTCGAACGGGTGCGGGCGCAGTATGTAACGCCACCGTCGGAAAGCGAACTGATCGAAAGCGCGATCAACGGCATGCTGACGTCACTCGATCCGCATTCCTCCTATCTCAATCCCGAAGCCGCACAGGACATGCGCGTGCAAACCAAGGGCGAGTTCGGGGGACTTGGCATCGAAGTGACCATGGAGAACGAACTGGTCAAGATCATCACGCCGATCGACGATACCCCGGCGGCGCGCGCGGGCGTTCTGGCTGGCGATCTCATTTCCGAAATCGACGGCGTTGAAGTCAGGGGCATGACGCTCAGCGAAGCAGTCGACAAGATGCGGGGCCTGGTCAACACACCCATCGATCTTACCATTTTGCGTGAAGGCGCCGACAAGCCGATCAAGATCACGATTATCCGCGACATCATAAAGGTAAAGGCGGTCAAATACCGCGTCGAAAACGATGTCGGCTACATGAAGATCACTTCCTTTACCGAAAAAACGCAGGATGATCTGGAAGCGGCGATCGAAAAGATTTCGAAGGAAATTCCCGAAGACAGATTGAGGGGTTACGTGCTTGACCTGCGCCTCAATCCTGGTGGTCTGCTCGATCAGGCGATCAGCGTTTCCGACACATTCCTCGATCACGGCGAGATCGTATCCACACGCGGACGCGATCCGAGCGACGTCACGCGCTTCGATTCCCGATCTGGCGACTTGATTAACGGCAAGCCGTTGATCGTTCTGGTCAATGGGGGTTCGGCGAGCGCATCCGAAATCGTTGCCGGAGCGTTGCAGGACCAGCGCCGTGCGACAATCGTCGGCAGCCGTTCATTCGGAAAGGGTTCGGTTCAGACCATCATTCCGCTGGCCGAAAACGGCGCTTTGCGACTGACCACCGCGCTGTATTACACGCCGGCCGGCAAGTCGATCCAGGGCAAGGGTATTACTCCCGACATCGAAGTCGCCCAACCGCTTCCGGAGGAATTGCGGGGTCGCGACCTGTCCCGCGGCGAATCCTCCCTGCGCGGCCATATCAAGGGCGCAGAAGAGGATGAAGAGGGTTCGGGCTCGTCAGCCTATGTTCCGCCGGATCCGAAAGACGACAAGCAGCTGACTTTCGCGTTGGAGCTGCTAAGGGGCGAACGCCAGGATCCGGCATTTCCGCCGGACCCGAACAAGTCCGTCCTGAACCAGTGAGAATAACCGGTAGCGCGTAGAACGACTTAGAGATCGGCCGGGCCATTGTTGGTCCGGCCGTCGCCAACCGAAATGGGACCGGGTTGTCGCCGCTGGACAAGAAAATCGAACAGCCGCTTGGGCAGAATCTGAAAACCGGCAGGTCTTCGGGCAGGCGCTGGCGTGTCAGTTCACGAGCGCTTGTTGGCACTCTGGCCATGTTTCTTGTCGCCGGCGGCGCTGCATTCGTTTCGCTGCGCGATGAGGGATTGCGCAAACCGGAACCGGTGCCAGCGGAAGTGACCGTCGTGCCCGACAACGAAATTGACGAGCAGGAAGAGGCTGGCGAAACGGTCGACGTCGCGGTGCCGGAAAGTCCGGCCGATGAGCCCAGCCCGTCCATCATCATGGTCAATCCGGAACCCGAACCGTCCGACAACGTGATCATTATCCGCGATCCGTCCACGATAGGGCAGAACTTGCGCACGGCGCATCTTCCCGATCGCGACCTGATCGAGGAATCGGACTTCGGTCCGTTGCCGCGACGCGCCGATGACGGCAGGCGGCCGTTCGACGTTTATGCGCGGCCCTGGTCCGGCGCGCGCGGCGCGCGGGTTGCTATCGTGATCGGTGGACTCGGCCTGTCACAAACCGGCACGCAATCAGCAATCGAGAGGCTGCCGGGCGAAGTGACGCTGGGATTCGCCCCGCACGGGAACAGTATCGGCCGATGGATGACTGCTGCTCGCCAAGGTGGCCACGAAATACTGATGCAGGTCCCGCTGGAGCCATTCGACTATCCGCAAGTCAATCCCGGGCGCAATACACTGACCGTCGATGCCGGAGACGAGAAGAACATCGCCAATCTTCGCTGGGTTCTGGGCCGGACGACAAATTACACCGGTATCATGAACTACATGGGCGCACGGTTTGTCTCGGATCGCCCGGCCATGGAGTCGGTAATGGTGGAAATCGGCAAACGCGGATTGCTATTTCTTGACGACGGCACATCTGCCCGGTCGCTCGCTCCCGAACTGGCGCCGGCGAAAGGGGTACCGCTGGCGAGTGGCGATGCGGTTATCGACAGCACGAAAAACCGCGGCGAAATCCTCAAGAAACTTGACGAGCTGGAGCGAATCGCGCGCGCCAAGGGATACGCGCTGGGTACGGGGTCGGCATTCGATGTCACGGTCGAAGCGGTCGTCTCCTGGATCAATGAAGCCAAGAAGCGCGGAATCGAGATTGTCCCGGTATCTGCTCTGGCCGATGATCCGGAACGTAAATAGCCGGGGACCCGATCGAGTGATGGCGAAAAAGCGCATCGATCCCGATCAACTTCCCTACCGACCCTGCGTCGGCGTCATGGTCCTCAACAGCGACGGTCTTGTTTGGATCGGAAGGCGGCTCGCGGAAGACAACTCCGAGTCCGACGGACCGGCTCAGCCATGGCAGATGCCACAGGGCGGAATTGACAAGGGCGAAGACCCGCTGGAAGCAGCCAGGCGCGAGCTATACGAAGAAACAGGAATGCGCTCGGTATCGTTCATTGCAGAAGCGCCGGACTGGATAACCTACGACCTGCCGGACCACCTGATCGGCATTGCCCTGAAGGGAAAGTACAGGGGGCAAAAGCAACGCTGGTTTGCTTTCCGCTTCGAAGGCGATGAGGCGGAGATCACAATTCACTCCCCGCCAGGCGGCCACAAGCCTGAGTTCGATGATTGGGCCTGGAAGCCAATGCGTGAATTGCCTTTGCTGATCGTGCCTTTCAAACGCAAGGCCTACGAACAGGTCGTGGCGGTATTTTCCCATCTGGAAGATCCGCAATAGCTTGGCACCCTCTATCGCTCTTTCGAATTTCGCGAATTCCCGGTTAATCAAACGTCAAAACTTCGCGGATATTTTTATCGATCAGACGCCGTACGCGGGGGGCTTCGTGCGGCGACCAATATTTTGCGGGATCAATCAGATGAACTCAGACAAGGTGGGCGCGAGCGCCGCTGAAGCAATTGCTGAAGGCGGTGCCGAAACGGCCAGGTTGAGTGAAACCGAAATTCTGAACAAACTTGTTGTCGCCAGCGACAGTTGGCTGTGGACAACAGATGCGGAGCACAACTGCATTTCGTTTTCCGAAAACGTCGAGGCGATCACGGGCGTCGCCGAAAGCGATCTCATCGGTAATTCGCACATCAATTTCGTCAAGGATCTCGCCGAATCCGATCCTGGTGCCGAAGACCATCTGGAGGACCTGCTCGCATATCGGGCATTCAAGAACTTCGAGTATGACGTTCCCGGCGCCGACCCCCAATTCAGCCGTATGTCGATAAGCGGCGTGCCGATGTTCGTCGATGGCATCTTCAAGGGCTATTGTGGCATCGGACGGAACATCTCCGCTGAACCCAAACCGGCAAGTGCCGAAACCGGCGCGCCCGGCGAAACGGCTCCGCAAGCAGGTGAAGCGCAACGAGATTCGCATGCAGATAGTGAACTGCAAAGCGATGAACGATGGGAGTTCCTGGAAGAACTCAACACCGGCATCGCGATCTTCGACAGCGGTGACGGCTTCGTATATGCCAATGCCAGACATGATGAAATACTCTCGGGGCTGACGGATCTTTTCCAGCCGGGCAAGACATTCGCGGGGGCGATCGCAACGGCAATCGAACGTGAATCGATCCTGGTTTCCGACGCGTTTCGCAAGGATGCCGAGAATGGCGGACTTGATGGACATGCGGCATTCCTGCAAGCGAAGTTCAGCCAACCTGGGTCAGCCAGCGTTCTGGAATGGGAACTTGCCGACGGCCGCTGGGTCCGTCAGTCGGTCAACCGACGTCCGTCGGGACAACTGATCGTCAATTCCGAAGATATCTCCGACCTGAAGGCCATGGAGCGCGAGCTTTCCCAATCTCGCGCCGGCGTCGAAGCCATTCTCGACACGGTTCCCGCCGGAATACTGGTTTTCGACAAGGATGACCGGTTTGTGGTGGCAAACCGGCATATCCGGGAAGCACTGCCCGAAATGGTGCCGGCAATGGAGCCGGGCAAACCGCTTCGCTACTCGCTGGAACTGGCCCACGACAATGGCTATCTGCGGGTTTCCGGAGACAAGGAAATCGACGAACTCTACGATCGCGACCGGGAAGCCTGGATCGAGCGGTATTCAGATCGCTATCACGTCGAGCGTCGTGTTTCGGAACGGCAAAATCCCGACGGAAGTTGGGTTCAGACCATCGATTGCCGGAACATTGACGGCACGTTTGTCGGTGTTCGTCTGGACATCACCGAGCGCAAAGCCCGCGAAGAGGAAGCGGCAGCGGCCAATTCCCGGCTGCAAAACGCGATCGATGCATTAAAAGACGGATTTGTTGTCTGGGATGCAGACGACCGGCTGGTCGTCTGCAACGATGCTTTCAAAAAGCAGGTTCCCGAAGAGATGCGGGTCGAAACCGGGCGAACCTATCGCGAACTTCTGACCGACCTGGCGAATTCCGGCGCGGTCGCTGACATAAAGGGCCGTGAAGAAGAGTGGGTTCAGGACCTTCTGGACAAGCGCGACGAAGAGCTGGGGCGGGAGATCGTGTTCGAAAGCCATGATGGCCGCTGGATCATGCGCCGCGACCAGGTAACATCGCGCGGCGAGCGCGTTGGCATTCGCGCCGACATAACCGATGTCAAGAGAAGCGAACTCGAACTTCAGGTTGCCCGCGAGGAAACAGACCGCCTGCTTGCGGATTTCCGGACCCTGATCGACACTCTCGAACTGGGCGTCGTGCTAGTCAACGAAGATCTGACCGCCGAAATTATCAATACCGCGTTCTACAAGATTTGGCGTTACCGCCGTGAAGACGTCAGTGAAGGGTGCAAATTCCGGGACCTGATGGACATCAATCGGGCAAACGGCATTTACACCGCAAGCGACGCGGAATGGGAAGACTATGTTGTCAGCCGCTGCGAAGAAATAAGGCAAGGCAATGTCGTGCCGCGCGAGTTCGTCCGCGCCGACGGGGTAACCCTGCTCTATTCCGTAACCAGTCTTTCGGGCGGAAAGCGTCTTGTCACATATCTCGACATCTCGGATCAGAAAGAGCGCGAAAGGGCGCTTGAGGAAGCGCAGAAGAAGGCGGAGCTCGCCGACCGCGCCAAATCGGAATTCCTGGCCAATATGAGCCATGAAATACGCACGCCGATGAACGGCGTTCTCGGCATGGCGGAACTGCTGGCAAAATCCGAACTCAGTTCCAAGCAGAAGACTTTCACCGACATCATCGTCAAGTCCGGCAATGCGCTGTTGACGATCATCAACGACATCCTCGACTTCTCCAAGATCGATGCCGGCCAACTCCAGCTTGATCCGGCGCCGTTCAAGCTGGCCGAGGCCATCGAGGACGTGGCCACCCTGGTGTCGACCCGCGCCAAGGAAAAGGACCTCGAACTTATCGTGCGCGTGCAGCCGGGTCTGCCCGAGAACATGATCGGCGATGTCGGACGCATCCGTCAGATCATCACCAATCTGATGGGCAATGCGGTAAAATTCACCGAAAAAGGTCATGTGCTTGTGGAAGTGGCGGGCGAAAGCCGCGGCAACAGCACCCTTCTCAGATTTTCGGTCACCGATACCGGAATCGGCATACCGGAAGATCAACTGGCGACAGTTTTCGAGAAATTCAGCCAGGTCGACTCCTCTTCGACGCGCAGGCATGAAGGCACCGGCCTCGGCCTGACGATCACTTCCAAGCTGGTCGAGCTCATGGGCGGCACCGTTGGCGCGCAGAGCAAGCTCGGCGAGGGCTCGACATTCTGGTTCGAAGTCGAACTGGAGAATTCAGGAACGCAGAGCAACGAAAAGGCAGCGCCAATCGATGTCACCGGAGCGAAAATACTGATCGTCGATGATAATGCGGTCAATCGCTCCATTTTGCTCGAGCAGACAGCTTCATGGTCGTTCGACGCATGCGCGGCAGAGAGCGGCGAAGTCGGTCTGCTGGTCCTCAATGCGGCATTCGAAAAAGGCTTGCAGGTCGAATGTATAATTCTGGATTACCAGATGCCGGGCATGACCGGGTTCGACGTCGCGCGGATCGTGCGGAATGACGAACGTCTAAGCGACACTCCAATAGTCATGCTGACGTCGGTCGATCAGGCATTGTCCACTAGGGAGTATCGCGACCTGGGCATCGATGCGCATCTGGTCAAACCGGCCCGGTCGTCGCAATTGCTCGAAACGCTGGTCGATACGATTCAGGCGCACCGGTCGCGCGCAGGGAAACAGCCGGCTCCTGAAGCAAGGCCGGAAGATTCCGGAACCGGTTTGAATGCGCAGGCCGGACCAATGGAGCATGATTCGCGCAAGCCGGTTGACGAGATTGTAAGTCTTCAGGACGGCACGCACGGTCAAGAACAGCCGCAGGCGGATCCCGCCGCGAAAGGTCTGGTGACAGACGAATCGGGCAATTGGCGGGATGAACGCGATGCCGATGCCGCAGCTCCCATGGAATCTGCAGCCGGTGAGCGCCGCGATCTCGACATCCTGGTTGCGGAAGACAACGAGGTGAACCAGATTGTGTTCACACAAATCCTCGATGAAACCGGGTACAGCTACGAAATCGTCGGCAACGGACGTCTTGCCGTCGAGGCTTTCGGTAAACGAAACCCCGCAATGATACTGATGGACGTTTCGATGCCGGAAATGAACGGCCTCGAGGCGACTGGCGCCATCCGCGAGATCGAGGCCGGCTCCGACCGCCGCACGCCGATTGTCGGCGTGACCGCACATGCGCTGAAGGGTGACCGCGAGCGCTGTATCGATGCGGGAATGGATGATTATCTGTCGAAACCGATCAGCCCCGATGCTCTGCAAGGGAAAATCGCGAAGTGGCTGGAGAAGGCGAAGACCGCCGAGAAGATGACGGGTTAATTGGCGCCAGTTCCTGGGAGCCTGACGGGTACAGCCCCAGGGATGAAATGATGAGCCGCCGCCCCGGCTCGGTCAGTCGTCAATAATCAACGTCTTCAGGAATGCAATCAGGTCGCTGCGGTCTTTTTCGGCAGTGGTCTCATAGCTCCGGCGTGCGGTTTCGGCCTCGCCAGCATGGGCGCGGATGATTTCGTCGATAGTTATCCGGTCATTGCGATGGCCATAGGGAGCGGTTGACGCCAATCCCCACAGTTCCGCAGTCATGAAAACGCCCGGTTCGACGCCTCGCTGCGGAAGTTGCTCGTTGCCAAGGGGATCGGCAGGCGTGGCGATACGGTGACGTTTCAGGTCGCCGAAGAGCGGCACAAGTACACGGCCATCGGCATCGCGGGAGAGATTTGCCGCCCAGTCCAGCAGCGCAAGGTCATAGATGGCCGGTTCGGGCACGTCATTGGCAGAAAGCGTGCCCGGCGCGTCATAAAGGCCGGGATCGGCGAATTTCAGACTCTCGAGCGGCAGCGCCGGCACGTGACAGGTAGTGCAGCCCATCTCGCCAAACATTTGCTTTCCGCGGACAGCGGCGTCGCGCCATTGCTCATTTTCCGGCTCCCGTTCAGCCGGTGGCGGCAATCCGGCCTGCCATGCGACCATGGCCGACACATCGCCTTCGGTAATTTCGGTGGAGACGCCGTCGCCATCAAAATCGAGCTCGCCGGTATGGGCGAAGCCAAATCGCTCGTTGGCCTGCATGCCAAGATGGTGGTTGAGTACATCGACGGTGAATTCGCGCAAGGACACGAACACGCCCTTTTGGCCGAACGGTCTGACAACCAGGTCGGGATCGATTCCCTCAACCCTGCTGGTATCGATACTGCCAGCCGCCGTGGCGGTAATCTCGCCAAAACTGATGCCTTTGGTTACAAGGCCGAGGGTAATGTCGCCCCCGGTTTCGCGGGATTTGATCAGAGCGGCTTCGCGCGCCGCATGCAGATCGGCGGTCATTTCGCGCGCCAGAAGTTCGATCAGGCCAGCACCGAAAACGTGCGTTGTGCCGCGTTCGTTGGCAAGCGCCGGATTCGGCATGGGTGACAAATCGGCGCCCGGCGCTTCAGATACAAATATATTCGTCGCGAAGTCGCCGGCGCCACCGGCCCGAGGCTGGTTGTGACAGCCGGCGCAGGCGTTCGCGTCGGGGCCGGTTGCGCGGTCGAACAGACCTGTGGTTGCGGCGCGGCGCTTCATCGGCGTTGCCGCCTGGGTCGCCAGAGGCCTTCCCACGCCATCGGCGGGGGTGAATTTGGCGGTAAACAGGGTCTCGCCCTGCCGGCGCAATTCTTCAAGAACGATCGCCGGCAATTCGCCTCGCAGATCGCGCTGCTCGACATGGGCGCCAATTGCGCGTTCCGTCCAAGGAGGCTCCTGTGCCGCGGCGGAAATGGTAGCCGCGAGCAGAAGCGCGCTCGCGGAGGCAAGCCCGCATTTCAGAGCGGGGCGAGTGGACCTGGCGAAGGTTTTGCGTGTTTCCATGGCGAAGAAGTACCGCGCCTTGGCGGCGCGTCCAATCCCGCCTTGATCAGAACTTCGCCTTGTGCCGGTCTCAGCCGGCCCGGCAGCGCGCTTCGTAGGTTTTCAGGGTGCGGGGGTCGCGATAGACGCAATATCCCTTGCGCGTCGCTTGGCCGATCAGTATCGCCGTGCCGGCGCCGATGGCTGCGCCTGCGAGCGCGCCGCCAACGCGGCCTGTCGCGATTGCTCCGATAGCGCCGCCGGCCGCCGCACCAAGCGATGCATCCCGCTCCAAGGTCGAACACCCGGAGAACCCGAGCACAGCCGCCAACACGATGATGGTTTTCTTCATGAAAGTCTCCCGAATCAGAAAATACCCGCCGCTCCGTAATCACCGGCCGATCACGACCATGACTACAAGGCGAAAATTCGGCGAAGATAGTTAAATTGTGATTATGTCACAGCTTTGGCGACATGCATGTTTCAGATGCGATTACCGGGAAGCGACCTGCACCAGCGGCTCCTCGAAGGAAGCGAGAAACGTGCCGTCGGCGGCGATGCGCCAGACGAGTTCGGCATCGGTTTCTTCCAGCGCCGGATCGATGTTGACACACTGGCCGACCAGTTGCGGGAAATTGCTCGAAAACCTGATCATCTGGGCGTCCAGACCGGCTTCACACTCTGCTGCGGTTTCATAAACGGGCCTCGGTACCTGCAACTCGCGGCAAACCAGCATGTCGTCCGAGCATCCGACCAGGAGCAGTAAGGCTGCTATGTGTTCCATGTTCCAGTCCTCTCGCGGCTGCGCGATTTTGCTTCGGCCACCTTGTTACTGAAAGTCAGAGTAGCTCCGCCTGGCTCCAGCGGATGTGCGCACCATCACAACTGGAAACCTCGGACGGCCGACAAAACTGGCGGGAGCATGCATGACCGCGGCTCCGGCCAACGCGGGAATCCGTGAACGGGCCACTGGACATCGGCGGACAAAGTCCTTTTCATGCTGGAAAACGCATTTCGGGAGAGACAACATGGCGGCAACGGCCAGGCAATCGGCGGCGCAACGGGCCAAGGAGGCAAACGAAGACCTGCTTCAGCAGATCGAAATTCTGAAAAAGGAGGTGGCCCATCTTTCCGGCGAACTGAAACGCTCCAAGCAACGTTCGGCAGGCGCGGCCAAACGCGCTGCCGCAGACGGAATGGAGGCGCTGAAGGCTCAGGGCGAAGCGGCGATCGAAGCGCTGCGGGAAAACAGCAGCGAACTGGAAGCGGAACTGGCCAAACAGGTGCGGGAGAAGCCCTTTACCTCGCTTGCGTTCGCCGCGGGCGCCGGGTTTCTGCTGGCGCTGCTGGCGCGGCGGTAGGGCGCTTTAGATGCTGAGATCGATGGTGATGGCCTTAATCGCCGGCCAGGCAAAAGAGTTGACGCGCCGGGTGCGGAGCGCTGCATTGTTGAACCTTCTGGCGGTGATATTCGCGACGGTGGGCGCCGGGTTTCTGGTCGGTGCGGGGTTCATCGTGGCGGCGAACCGCTACGGTACGCTTGAGTCGGCAATCGGTTTCGCGATCGGATTTCTGGCGGTCGCCGCGCTATTGTTCGCTGTCAACGCCATTCAGTCCCGGGCATGGAAGAGGCGGCAGGAGCAAATGCAGGCGAACGAAATGAAGACGCTGGCGGCGACTGCGCTCATTGCCGCGCTGCCGGGGCTGCTCAAATCCAAGAGCGGCCTTGCGGGGATATTGTTGCCTATTGCCGGGCTGGTGGCATTGAAAATCTATGATGAGAACCGCGACCGCACCGAAGACAACGACGAAACCTGAAGGCCGTTTTCGCCGGAAAGGCGCTAGCGCGGATCGATTGGGGCGATGCCGCCCAGGCCCGTTGCCTCCTCGATTGCCTTTGCAACGGCAAGCAATCTCGCCTCGCCTCTGGGAGGTCCAATCAGTTGTATTCCTACTGGCATGCCGCTGCGGGTAAATCCGGCGGGCATGGACAACGCCGGCAGGGATGTGGTGGTGGCGAGGAAGGAGAATTTCAGCCAGTCCACGTATGTTCTCATTTCTTCTCCCGCGACCTGCAGCGGGTACTCCTGTTCGACCGGCCCCGGTTCAAGCCCGACAACGGCAGTGGCGAGCACATCGTAGGTCTCAAGAAAAATCCGGCAATTGTGATAAAGGGTCGTGCGATTGCGCTCGGCATCGATGATCTGGCGGGCGGCGAGACTACGGCCAAGTTCGATATTCTCCGCCAGCGTCGCCTTGTAGTGGCGCTGGATTTCTTCGGGCAGTCTGCCGGTGCCCGTTTCCCAGGAAACCGCGCGAAGAGTGATGTAGGTCGGCTCAAGTTCGGGCAAATCCGGGCAGGCCTCTTCGACAATCGCGCCATTGGCTTGCGTCCTTTCGAGCGCCCGGCGCATGACCTGCTCGATTTCCGGTTCGACCGGGGCAAATCCGTTCAATGTCGGCGCCCAGGCAATCTTCACTTTCGGCCCGGCTTCGCGGACTGCTTGCTGGAACGGTTCGGCCGGCGGTTCGATTGTGAGCGGCTGTCGGGGGTCATAACCGGTCATGGCGTCCAGAAACAGCGCTACGTCGAAAACGTTCCGCGCCATCGGGCCCTGCAATCCGAGATTCTGGAAGGCAGCCGACATTGATCCGCCTCCGGCCCGGCCCGGAGAAGGCCGCAGACCGATCACGCCGCAATAGGCGGCGGGCGTTCGCAGCGATCCGGCGAGATCGGAACCGTGGCTCAGCCAAACTTCGCCTGTCGCCAGCGATACCGCGGCGCCACCGGACGAGCCGCCCGCGTTCTTGCGGATGTCCCACGGGTTGCGGGTCATGCCGAACACTTCGTTGAATGTGTTGCCGCCGGCACCCTGCTCGGGCGTGTTGGTCTTACCGACCACAATGGCGCCGTTGCCTTCCATGCGGTCGACGATGGGATCGTTTGCCGATGGAACAAAATCGGCAAAACCCTTCGTGCCATAGGTGGTGCGCACGCCGGAAACGCAACTCAAATCCTTCACGCCGATGGGAAGGCCAGCCAGCCAGCCGGGCTTGGCACCATTTTCAGCGGCACGTTCGGGCAGTCTGGCGATGCTGTCGCGGGCGCGCTCAGCACAGACGGTCACAACTGCATTCACCTTCGGTTCGACCTGTTCGATGCGCTTCAGGCTGGCATCCAGCAGCTCGGAAGGCTTTATTTCACCCTTTCTCAGAAGACCGACGGCTTCGCTTGCCGTCAGCCTGCACAGCTCCGGTCCGGTAAACGCGGTTTCCGGCGCTACTGTCATGGTGTCTGTCATCAGTTCAAAAGGTCCAGCAGGGTTGAGATCAGCGGTTCGTCGGCTGGCGGCATCGGATAGTTTCGCAAATCGCGCGGACGGACCCATTTGAGCGCCTGACCTTCCTTGGGGCTGGCCGTACCCCAATAGCGCCGGCAAATAAACAACGGCATCAACAAGTGGAACGTTTCGTAGCTATGACTTGCAAAGGTCAGCGGCGCCAGGCAGGCAATCTTCGTCTCGATTCCGAGTTCCTCGGCCAGTTCGCGCACAACCGTTTCCTCCGGCGTTTCGCCGGTCTCCACCTTGCCACCCGGAAATTCCCAAAGGCCGGCCAGTGCCTTGCCTTCCGGGCGCCGGGCGAGCAACACCCGATTGTCTGCGTCAATCAGCGCGCAGGCGGCCACAAGAAGGACCGGTTTCCTGACAGGAGTGGTCATTCGGTAGCGACACCCGGCGGCCGGCGGTAGTGGTATCGGTACGCTTCGCGAAAACCGATCTTGCGGTAGAGCTTCAAGGCGGGTTCGTTGCTAGCCTCGACCTGGAGCCAGGCGTATTTCGCGCCTCGCAGTCGCGCCCACTTCAATGCCGAACGTACGATGCCGTAGCCATAGCCTTTACCGCGTTCGTCTTCCGCGGTTGCGATCTCGAACAGACCGGCAAGATCGCCGTCGTGCACGCAGATTGCAGTCGAGACCGGGACTTCGTTGCGCTCGTGCAGAAAAAGACCCGGCTCGGCCTGGATAGCGTTGATGATTTCGGACAAACCGGGCCGGATTGCCGGATCGTCCGCATTCAGTGCCATCGCCGCCGAAATGAAGCGACTCAGATCCTTCATCGGAATTTGGTCGATCACACCATCGAAACGGACCGAATCTAGATCCAGCGACAAGACCAGTGAATCGGAAAACCGGGACCAGCCGTTTTCATCGAGATGACGCGACAAGGTTTCGCCGGCAAGCGGCGCTATGCGGAATGTCATCGGCCGGCCATAGGCCTCGAAGCGCCGCGACGCGTTTTCGATGCGTTCTTGCAGATTGTGCGTGTCGCTCGGATCGAGCAAGTTGACCGAGTTGAGCCGCTTGGCGGGATGACCAGCCGTCAGCCGGATGACCCAGGTGCCATCGTAGCGAACGGATGTTGCTGGCCATGCCCTGAACCCGGCGGCCTCGAAACGCCGGACATCAGCCAAAAGCGGAAACGCGGCCTTGTCCTCCTTCATCGCTGCATCAGCTCCGGTAGTCGCCGTTGATCGTCACATATTCCTTTGTCAGGTCGCACGTCCAAACGGTGGCATTGCCGGAACCGATGCCGACATCCGCCCGGATAACGATGCGGTCATTCTTCATATAGCGGGAAGCGACTTTCTCGTCATATTCAGGATCCCTCTGCCCGAGGTGGGCGAGACGGTAGTCGCCGAACCAGATAGACAGGCTATCGCGGTCGGCCGGTTCGCCGGCCTTGCCGACAGCCATCACGACCCTGCCCCAATTGGCGTCTTCGCCGGCGACCGCCGTCTTGACCAGCGGCGAATTGGCGACAGAGAGCGCAATCCGTTTGGCGGATGCATCGGATTCGGCGCCCGAAATGGTGATCTCGATCAGTTTGCGGGCGCCTTCGCCGTCGCTGGCAACCTGTATTGCCAAATCCTTCAGCAAAGCAGTGAATGCGGCGCTGAACGAAGCCAGGCGCGAATCGCCGGCACTCGAGATACGCGGAACGCCCCGTGCCGCCGCCGAACCAGTGGCAAACACCAACAACGTGTCGCTGGTCGAAGTATCGCTGTCGACGGTAATCGCGTTGAACGTGGTTCCTACCGCCGCTTGCAGCAGGTGCTGCAGCGCGGCCGGTTCGATCGGCGCATCGGTAGCAACAAAAGACAGCATCGTCGCCATGTCCGGCGCGATCATGCCTGCGCCCTTTGCCATGCCATTGATCGTAACAGAAACGCCTTCGATCTCCGCGGTGGCTGTTGCCAGCTTGGGAAACGTATCGGTTGTCATGATGGCCCGTGCCGCCGATTCCCAGCCGTCGGCGGACGCTGCCGCCACCATATCGGGCAGGCAACTGGCGATTTTTCCGGCATCGAGAGGCTCGCCGATGACGCCGGTCGAGGCCGCGAAAATCTCGCTTTCGGAGCAACCGGCGGCCTTGGCGCCGGCGCAAGCCGTCATACCCGTCGCCTCGATACCCTTGCGGCCGGTAAAGGCATTGGCGTTGCCGGAGTTGACGACCACCATGCGAGCCTTGCCGCCTCCGAGATTGGCGCGGCAAAGATCGACCGGCGCCGATGGGCACTTCGATCTCGTGAATACACCGGCAACCGTTGTGCCGGGGTCAAACAGCATGATCATTACGTCCTGGCGGTTGGCATATTTGATGCCCGCGGCGGCCGTTGCCAGCTTGACACCGCCAATTTGCGGAACCTTGACGATACTGGCGGGCGCCAGGGGAGAAATCTGAACC